>NVWB01000014.1 GCA_002733575.1 Blastopirellula sp.
GGTATTTGTATGTCGCCTTCAACGCTCCACATGCACCGCTACATGCACTGCCGGAAGACTACGCGAAATACAAAGGACGCTACGATGCCGGTTGGGATGTTGTTCGCGCCGCCCGGGCTGCTAAGCAGAAGAAACTTGGTTTGCTGCCAGAATCGCTGAAACCCAGTCCGCGTCCAGAACACCTTCCAGCGTGGAAAGACATGGAACCATGGCGTCAGAAGTATGAAGCCAACAGAATGACAACGCTGGCCGCGATGATTGATCGCGTCGACCAGGAAGTCGGTCGGCTGATTGACGACCTCAAGGCTCACGATGAATTTGAGAACACGCTGATCATGTTCGTTTCCGATAACGGAGCCTGTCCTTATGATCGCAAACGCCCGCTGCTGGATGTTGAACCCACCAACGGAAACATCGCACTGCCAGATTCCACCGGCTGGTCCTGGGCACGCAACACACCGTTTCGCTACTATAAACAGAATCAGTTTGAAGGCGGAATTTCCACGCCGGCAATCGTCCACTGGCCAGCAGGTCTGAAAACAAAACCCGGCAGTATCACGCATCAGCCTGGGCACCTGATTGATATTCTTCCCACCCTCGCAGATATCTCCAGCAGCCAAATTCCTGCCCAGTGGCCGGAACGCGATCTGCGACCTGTATCAGGGATTTCCTTGTTGCCCGTACTTCGAGGTGAAACACTAACACGCGACCAGCCTTTGCATTTACTTTTTGCCAGTGATCGAGGTTTGCGAGACGGCGACTGGAAGGCCGTCAGCTTTCAGAGCGAAGCCTGGGAGTTGTACAACATCGCGGAAGATCGCACCGAGCTGAATAACCTTGCCGATAAGGAACCGGAGCGTCTGAAAGCGATGGTCGACCAGTGGACTCGCATGACTCGTGACGTGCTGCATGCTCAACCCAAATCGTACGCTCCGGCAACCTTGGCGAAACCGGAACATCTTCATCGGGAATGGACCAACTTTGATGGGCTGGAACCCAATAAGAAAGCAAAACGACCATCCGCCGTTCGAAGCAGCAAACGCATTCGAGCTCGGAAGAACACAACACTCAGCATTGCCAAAGGAGAGTTACAGCTTATCTTCACCGGCGACGACCCAGGCATCGCGATGGACTTGAGTCGTAACATGCTGCCACCGGGACCGTATCGTGTGACATTTCGTTTGAACGGTGGAAGCGTCGATGGCGGAGAACTGTTCTTCACCACAGATGCGAAGACAATTCTTCCGAAAGGGACTCGAATTGCTTTCGATGTAAAGGCGGATGGCAACTGGCAAGATATCGATCTAGAATTGCAAACATCAAAATCGATCCACCAGTTGAGACTAGACGTCAGCGCAGACGAGGGAAAAGCGACAATCCAAGAACTTCGCCTTCGTGATGCCTCGGGCAAAACTCTACTGAGCTGGCCAAGTTCATAGTATCACTCGTCGCTGGGCTGGTTTGAGTGGTTTTTTTGTTGTCTCTTTTTTGGCTTATGACCGGGGGTCAATTTTTTGAGAAGGCTTTCGTTGGTTGAAATGTGGTTGGTCGGTTTCTGTGTTATCGTAACTGTTGGTCTCAAACGACTTAGGGCAAGTGTAAATATTGTGGGATTCAGATTTGACCGAAATCAACTAACGGTCAAATATTTGACCGCAGTCAAATCGACAATCGGCACGTTTCCAACCGGTGAAAACAGCCACCTTTCCCCCCGGTAGAAATCCACTTTCATCAAATTTATTCCCAGCAATTACCCTCATCTCCTTATCAATAAAACAGACAGCGGATTCAATTCTGAAGTCCTCTAGCTAACACCGAAGGTGTTCAACTCCAAAGCCTAGGGCACGCGAGATGCAGAGCATCGAAGCGTACCCTAGGTCGAAATTCTCAATCCAACCCCAACGCTGAAAGCGTTGAACAAGTGCCCGTGCAGGTAGTACTCCTACAGAGTACATTTTCGAGAGCCCATCTCCCCAGGGTGGCGCGACGATGTCGCTGACCCTGGGCTGTGGTATGAAACACCTACGGCGTTTTTTTCATAGTTACGCCAACCCACTGGTCCAATTTACAAAACCAATGTAAGGCACGCCGGTTGTTTTTGCCTGTAAAGAATTGAACCCAGCCGTTTGCTAGTTCTCCATCAACCCAGCAATCCAAACCCCATTCAAGCTTCACACTGGCAAGATGCCAGTGCCACACATGAAGCTTTATTCATTGTGTTAAATTTCGTCAGTGTCACCCGTCGAAGATCCGGCTCGGGTGATTCTCAGATACAACCAATACAGTCCAAACGCAAATGGTAGAATGATGGCCTGATACAACAGGACGCTAATCGGATCGGCAGGAGAAACGACAAACGCCACAACTCCTGAAGCGATGATGATCAATAAGGCTCTTACAAGGCTCATGCAGTTTCCTTCTCTACAACTGACACCGGTCTATTTGAGCAACTCCGGTATGTTATGGCAAGTATTCATCAAGCACAGTATTCAGTTTAGCAATATTCTCTTCGTAAAACCCTAATTGCGAAACGACGATTGATCCATCAGGGGCAACCACGATGGTACGAGGAATCCCCTCTTTGGCAAACAGAGAGTAAACAGCACGATCAGGGTCGGTAGCAGTTGGAAATGTGAATCCTCTTTTCTCACAATACTCTGTTACCGTATCATCGGACTCCTCACGTCCGATTACTAGTAGATGAAAGTTTTGATGTTGTTTTCTCTCGGCCCAGATTTTTTCGATATGTGGCAATTCTTCGTGACAGGGCCCGCACGTCGTTGCAAAAAAGTTGATCACAACGACATCCCCCTTGGCCTCTGCCAGTGAAAAGTTCTCGCCTGTGGTAGTGGTCAGTGAAAAATCGGGAGCCCGGTCTCCGACATGCACAAACGTAGTATCGGCAAATCTCTTAACACGAGCCGCATTATGTTCCGCCATCATATGACGACTCATCTCGGGAACATAAATTAAATGTATAAAACCGAACATCAAGCCGATCTGGCAGGGAATCAGAACGGTTGCTACAACCAAGCGTATTACATGTCCACGACGCTTGGGGGTCTTCCAGCGGACAATCATTCCAATAAAAGAAATAACCATGACGAGGAGTGCAAGTGGAACTCCGATCTCAGTTACAAATTTTAATACATTCGACACGTTCTGGTACATTGGGTTCATCTGTTCACCGATATCTGAAAGGGGTTCGTGCAGGTGAAGCAAAAAAGGAGTCGCAACCAGTCGTAGGTTCCATTCAGTTACAAACCAACATTACACCTGAATCGTCTGATTTCCGAAATGAAATAGTTCTTAGGTAGATTGTTCGTTGGAGATTGCCACATCTTAGCGTGTCGTTTTAATAATTTTCGATTATGACTTGCTCAATACTCTGCATTATTCTTATACCACAACACTCCGGCAGAGATGGCAGCCAGTGGTGCGACGATGAATCCGAGAACCCAGAGCCAGGGGAAACTAGCAGGCGGATCGGCGTAGGTGAACATCTCTTCGCCTTTGAATTTCACATTCTTCAACAAGTATTCAGCTTCAGAGTTCCCTTTGGCAATCCTGGTACACCAAACATGGATTCCGCTGATACTGGCGGTTGAGCATGGAACACGTCCAATTTCTTCCGGCTCTTTGCCGAGCTCTTGGACCGAAAAAATGAATTCGGAACCGGTCCGTTGAGCAGTTAAGGTGCCTTTTTGAAAATTGCAGGGGATGGTTTTACTATCGAAATCACTCTCAGGTGATCGAACGGGCGAATATCGATAGACTCGGCCACCTTGGGGTGAGGTTGCACAGCTGACCATCAACAGCGGCTCTTCAGGGTCATCAACAATAATTCGTATCGCGATTCCATGTCCCCAGCCAGAAGTTGGATGGACCATCTTTCGACACTCCACATCCAAATCAAATTTAAAATCTCCTGCGGAGTTAACCAACACCTTGAACCCGGTGACGCCTGTTTTCTTGTCCTTCTGATCTTTGGACTGCGTGACCAAAATACCGGCGGAAGTAAACCTCACCTTATCAGGACTACCAGATGGCGGCATGATATATTCGATGATCGGATCTCGTTGAGCCTCGGGGCCTAGTTTTACGTCAAACTCTTCTGCTTCACCCAATGCTTGGGATGCAAGAAGCAAGAACGCACCGAGAATAGCAACGTGATGTATCCATTGTTTAGTTGGAAAATAATTCATTCGACTCCACTTCTCCTCCACTAGGTGACAACAATGCCCGCATGACTTTCCAATCGATAGAACCTGGTACAAACTTCACTGAACCATCACACAAACTAAACAGGGCACCTTGTTTGTGGGCCGAGCCCCAGTTGTTTTTGTACGAAATCCCGACTCCATCGCCTGCAATTCTTAGACCTGAGCGAACGGTTCCTTTTGACCCGCCAGAGAAAATCGGTTCGTCCCAATACCAACTGGTAGGAATTTGAACCGAGCGGTCGTATGCCTTTTCGCCTATGGCATAAGTTTGTGATAACCCATCGGTCACACCGGCGACTCGAAAGGTGCGTGGATACTTACGGGCAATCTTTGAATTGGCAGCGTAATCGGTTCGGCTCCAAGTTAATCCGCCTGATTCGTAATTTCCATTTTCGTCGTTGGCCGTTGGTGCCGGATCAGGCCGTGAGCGAGAAGGGCACAAAAATATTTTCAATGGAGCATCAATCACGATTTGCTCGTAGGCAGCACTCTGTTCTAAGTTGGGCAAAATCGAATAGGCCCAACAGCCCGTTTGATTTTTTGGTCCTCTTTGGGGGTTTCCGATGCCCCACTTAAAATTTTGCCCCGCATCAAAGTCTTCGGTCTGAATGACAATCATCTCACCTGAAGCTGATTTGATGACTGAATCACGGGTATGCCCGCCGTTTCCAGGAAATCGATTATGCAGGTTGATAAACATCTGCAAGCCCAGCCCCTGCTGCTTTAAATTGTTGCTGCAAGTAGCCCGGCGTGCCGCTTCACGAGCAGCTTGCACAGCCGGTAGTAGCAAGCCGATTAAGATCGAAATAATGGCAATGGAGACCAGAAGCTCTATCAAAGTGAAGCCATGGCGATTGCTAATCGACGATTTTCGATTCCTCTGAGCACCAATAAAGCTGGATAAACTCATCAATTGCGTCTCCCCTTTCCAATACTTAACAACCTAATAACACCCAATTATGATGACATCCCTCAAGGAATCAGACTGCCACCATAGCGGCATATTATCCGCTTCAGAGATGGCAGTCAACTGTTTTGAAAAGAATTGTGATTCTGACGGGGGGAGAGCACCGTCTTTAAAGGTCAAATGACATCTATTCACTGCTCTCTGTACTCAATATCAACCGTGGTGGTCTACCAGCCTTGGGGCCAACAGGGTGTTTAAGCGATTGGTAAACGGCCCGAAGTTGCTTGCGAGATTGTGCGGCTTCGGCGTTGGGTTGATCGATCAGAGTAGGTGCATAACGATCTTGAGACATATCGTGTAGAGCCCCATTGTTCGAGAGTCGGTACTTCTTGCCGCGTACAAAGGATCGGTCGCGGTAGCGGCTGAAGACCCAATCTCGCTGGGGTGCATTTGCTTGACCGAGAAGTTGCGGTAGAAAGCTCATTCCATCGATCACGCGATCCGCAGGCATGGCGGTTCCAGCCAAGTCGGCAAGCGTGGGTGCAAAATCACTGAAATCGATTAGGCTATTGTTCATACTACCAGCGGTGATTTTACCTTTCCAAACGGCAATCAATGGAACGCGAGAACCAGCTTCGTTCAACCGCATTTTCCCGCCTTGCACTGGGTGCCCTTGGTATTGGCTGATAATTTTGGCAATCGTGCCATTGTCAGAGGTCAAGATAAATAGCGTGTTTTCGGCGATGCCCAATTCATCGATGGCTGCCGTGATACGCCCGACCATTTTGTCGGTATAAGCGACCATGGCGTTGAAGTTGGGCTGGCTAAATTTTTGCTTCGGATGTTCGCGCAGGTTATCGGCTTCGGTCCAACCAGGTTGCGGCGTATCTTTATTATCAGGCGTTTGCGGCCAAGGGTGATGAATTAACACCATCGGATAATAGGCCAGAAATGGTTTTTCGGCTGCAACTTGCTCTCGCATAAATTCAATCGTCCAATCACAAAATCGATCTGGCCCGTAAATTGTGGCCGCTTCGTCTACAAACTTTTTATCGCGATAGAATCCTGGCCCCCAATAACGTCTTTTGGTTTCGCCATCTTTCCACCAGGCCCAAGAGTTTTGATGCGTGAACCCCAGGTCGTCTAAGTGGTTCGGATAGCGGTCGTGTTCGCACAATTGCCACTTGCCAGAAATACCGGTAGCGTACCCGGCATCTTTCAACAAATTTGCAAATGTGATTTCACCCTTGCCCCAACTGTTCTCCCGCACCCAAGGTGTATCATTGAACGGCAAGTTGGAACGAAACCCATAACGACCTGTCAACAGCGTGGCCCGCGACACCATACAGGCAGGCATCGAGAATGCGTTTTCGAACTTCATACCCCGATCTGCCAACGCATCGATATGAGGCGTTGGGTACGATTGCCCCCCGTAACAGCCGATGGCCTCGGCACCCAAGTCGTCGATCATCATCAACACGATGTTCGGTTTGCCAGCGGCAGCCGAGATACAACTCAGCAAAGTGACCAGGATCAATGGAAGTGATGTCTTCATGATTGGAAGAAGCGACACAGTTAAAGCCTCCATAGCGATTGGATGTTCTATTCACGACTCGCTTATTCTACAAACAGCGGAATAAGATGACCTAAAAGCGCGTTGAGCGGCAAGCCAATCTGTCCTTTATTGTGAGATGTCGCCACCGCAACAATGTTCAACTCCGGAAAAGTGGCCATATACTGTCCGCCAGCTCCGATGCCACTAATGAATTTAATTCGCTTCCCCTTAGCCATCTTTTGACGATTGTGAAAGTAGTAATAGTATCCTTCTTTCCCTTTGTCACTCATCACGAGCTTGATGTAATCGGCCGAGAGCAATTGCTCTCCTTGGTATTTTCCTCCTTGAATTACAGTGGAACCAATTTTCAAGAGTGTCCTTGAAGTAAAATTGCTACCAGCGCCGCACTTGGGAATACCACAACCTTGATCGTCCCAGTTGTAGTTGCCACCAAATTTTCCGACGACTTCTTTCGCAATAAATTCTTGCGCAGTGCCAGGCACTTTAATATCGATAATCATCATGATCATCGAGGGGTCAGTGCCGGTGTATTTATATGCCTTGCTTTCAGAAGTGACCGGGGCAGTCACTTCAAATAGTTTTTGAAAGTACTGCTGTCGCTGATATTTTTCTCCGAGCGCAAAAGCTACTTTGTTGTTTTCAAATCGCAGACCAGATTTCATCATCAAGGCGTCACGCAAAGTGATCGTTTCAACACCTGGTTTAATTTTCGACTTGTCGATTTCTGGCATGAAACTGATCACGGGCTTATCAAGATCGCTAAGCTCCATCCATCCAAGTTGAATCGCCCTGGCCAGTACCACCGATGTCAAAGTTTTGGTGATCGACATCGCATAATGAGGCCCATCAACACGACCACGACGATTATACATTTCGAACAACAGCTTGCCATCTTTCCAAATGAGAATGCTGTCTAGATTCGAGTACTTACCCGCCTTGTCATCTGCGAGCAATGCCTTGACGGCGGCCTCTGTACCTGGCAAATCTAACGTGCCGACTTGCAGACCATCGCCTAAATCTTCAGGCGAAGTGCTGACGTAGGGTTCAGCCATGTCAACTAGATTTGCCTGCTCACGATAAGTTTGCTTTTCGGGGGCAAGCTCTTTCGGCAATCGAGGTAATTCGCCTGCAATTAACTGAGAGCTTAGCAATAATGCAGTGAGTACAGGAACGATCTGTTTTTGTATATTCATAAGCGTTTGGTTGTCTGAGAGTCTATTCGCCCAGTAAATCTAAATGCCGACATTAGGCATGAAGTCTTCAGTCTAGCATGACAATCTAGCCAAAACACCTATTCATTGTCTAAATTTAGGTAGAATAATTGTGAATGCGATCGCCTCGACAGCCTTCCACCTGCCTAGCAGATTACCACTTTAACAGCTAAAATATGTTGTTTACAGCAATGTTTTAAATTAAAATATGTCTAACAGTTGTCTACCACTTTCTTTGTTGAAAATGCAAATCTTATGAAAAGTCTCGCTCTGCTTTCTTGCCTGTCGGCCTTACTATTCATCGCGGCCAATGATGCGGTTGCCGATAAACCCAATGTCATTATTATCATGGCCGATGATCTCGGCTATGGCGATGTCTCATGTTATGGTGCCACCGAGTTAAAAACGCCGCACATTGATAAGCTGGCTGCAGAAGGCCAGCGGTTCACCAGTGGGTACTGCTCGGCTTCGACTTGCACACCAACACGCTATTCCATGTTGACCGGCACGTATGCGTTTCGTCAAAAGGGAACGGGCATTGCTCCCCCGAACTCGCCCGCCATTATTCAGCCTGGCACTGAGACAATTGCATCAATCCTACAACGTGGTGGTTACGCCACTGCTGTGATTGGCAAGTGGCATCTAGGGCTCGGCGGGGCCAGCGGCCCAGACTGGAATGGCGACCTAAAACCGGGTCCACTCGAAATTGGGTTCGACACTTGTTTCTTACTCCCGACCACCAATGATCGTGTGCCGCAGGTTTATGTCCACGATCATCGTGTGCCGAATCTTGACCCGAAAGATCCACTTTGGGTAGGGACCAAAAAACCGAGTGACGATCATCCCACCGGGAACACTCATCGAGACACTTTGAAGATGGATTGGTCGCACGGGCATAACTCAACCATTCACAACGGCATCAGTCGTATTGGATTCTACACCGGCGGGCACGCGGCCCGTTTTCGTGATGAAGACCTGGCCGACAAATGGGTTGAGAAATCAATCGAATTTATCGAGAAAAACAAAGACAACCCGTTCTTTCTCTTCTTTAGCTCGCACGACATCCACGTTCCGCGAATTCCCCACGAACGATTCCAAGGCAAGACTTCACTCGGATTCCGTGGCGATGCTATTGTTGAACTTGATTGGTGCGTTGGCGAACTAATGAAAACGCTAGATCGCTTGAACCTTGCCGAGAACACCTTGGTGGTCTTCTGTTCCGATAATGGGCCTGTGCTAGACGATGGATACAAAGACGATGCCGTAGAAAAAGTCGGCAAGCATCGCGCGGCCGGTCCTTACTCTGGTGGTAAATACAGCGTTTATGAAGGCGGAACGCGTACCCCGTTCATCACTCGCTGGAAAGGGCACATCAAACCAGGCGTCAGCGACGAACTCGTTTGCACGATTGACCTGGCTGCCAGTGTTGCCAAACTTGCCGGCCTAAAACTGCCAGAAAGTGCATGTCTTGATAGCTTCGATGTCTCTGCTGCACTCCTAGGAGACAAAGGAGCAACAGGCCGTGACCACTTAGTACAGCAAGACAACGGCACCAAAGGAACTTTTGGCTTACGTGTTGGTGATTGGAAACTTCATCGTCACGATAAAAAATCGGCCCGCAATGTGGTTGTTGAAACTAAGCTGGCCAACACCAAAGTGCCCCAGTACCAGCTCTTCAACTTAGCCAAAGATGAAGCGGAAAAGACCAATGTGATCGAGAGCAATCCTGATGTGGCCAAGAGACTCAAGGCCCAACTCAGTAAGATCATCGATGATGGTCGCACCCGACCGTAATCGCTGCTAATCGAACACGCGATAACGCATTTCTTTTGAAGTGGTCCAATAAACGTTAATCACGTTTCTTGCGGCCACTTTTTTACGGAATGCCAGCAGTCTGTAGAATGGATAATCTCTGAGCCCAAAAAGACTTTTCGTGTGCCACTGGCATCTTGCCAGTGTGTGCTACTATCAATTGATGCGTTCCATCAAACTGACACTAGTTGATCTGTTTAGCTTCAAGAATGCAACTCGGGCGAGAGAGTACGAGCTTCACACTGGCAAGATGCCAGTGCCACACATGAAGGGCTGTTGGTTATGTTAATTTCGTCGGTGTCACTAGTCGAAAAACCTGCCCGGATTCTTCATAAAAGACTTGCTCCAGTGTTTCTAAAAGTTTAACATACTTTATTGAACGCTTCTTAAATCATTACTCGGATTCATTGCGTCAAATCCAGTTTCACAAAACGGCGGTTATAGATCAGACAAATCATAGACAAGGAACACTAAACATGAGTGACGAAGAATTGTTTAAGAAATGGTTTAACCTCTCTGCCACGCCTGCACAGATTGAGGAACACTGCGGCATACCAGAACCTTGGGAAGAGGAATACAACCAAGGGATGCTTTTCGGATTGATCCCGCCAGACGGTAAAGGGCTGGATAAAATTTGCGCAGGCTACCAACATAGCGAGGAAGTGCTCAAGCGATTAATGCGCGTCTACGCAGAGTGCGTGAAAGTTGGCGACGAGATGCCGAGCAGTTTCAAACAGCGGGCGGCCGTTCCCGAATCTCAGGAGAAGGTCGAATCGCTGCTACTGGCGCATGCGGCCGGGTTGCTCGCTATTGCCAAGGCGTCGGATTCGGAGGACGGCATCGAATGCTTGGGAGCCTCGCCACGTCTGGTTCGCGTGGACGAAGAAGACGATATCGAAAGCTCAGACGACGACGCGTTTCTGAACGGGGAAATGTTTGACGGCTTTGAAGACAAGTTTGGCCCAGAAGACGAAGCTCGTGATGCGAATGACTTGATCCTGCTGACTGAGCCGCTGTATCAGTGGGCCTGGGACGAGTATGCCGTAGGCAATTATGTGCTGTGGCCCATCTACCAAGGCAACTCGGGCCTCGACGAACCACGCGAGCCTGCCTATGAGCTACTCAAACGCGGAGTACGCCACGGTTACTCGGAACCGGGAGTGATTCAGTATTGGTTTGATCCGACCGAATAGCTAATAGTTAAGCAGGATGAATCGTTTACAGCAAAACGTGATCTGATATCTATAATTGTCACGAAGGTTGATTCGATAAAAAAAGTATCGTTCGGCTGCCATCCGCCTGTTTATGCGGCCTCTTTCACTATCGGAAATTGCCATTCCCTTCACAAAGTGCCAAAACATCACTTAAAGAGCAAACCGGATAAACAGGCGGCTGCTTTTCGGCAGCCACCCTACTAGGCTAGTTCTATAATTAAGAAAAAAGGGAGTCCACAACTCTTGGGATAGGGCAATACTTTTCAGGAAGATGTATAATAGGCAATCCCAATGCGATTATAGAGAAATAGTCTTCTTCCAAAATTAGATTTATTAAGATCCTGCAGTATGAACGAACACTCCAATAAATTAACACTGACGAAATTGTTAAAAGAGGGCGAGGAATGTTACTACTTAGGTCAATATGAGAAAGGAATTTCTCTTCTGAGTCAAGTAATTAAAATTGATCCTTCTTATGCAGAGGCCTATTATTGGCGTGGCAAGTGTTTCGATTGGAAAGAAGAATATGATCTTGCATTAGTTGATTTCTTTACAGCAGTTGAGTTTAATCCCAGCTATGCAGATGCTTATTGTGATCTTGGATCTCTACTCATGCAATACAATGATTATGATTCAGCAATTGAGAATTTAAGCAGTGCCATACGGCTAGAGTCAACAAACACATGCTTCTTATCAAGTAGAGCATCCGCTTTCGCTGTATTAGGGAGATTTGAAGACGCACTCGCAGATTATAATAAAGCTATAGATTTAGATCCCGACGATCCAATTAATTATCAAAATCGTGGAAAAATGCGATTCAATCAGCAAGAGTACTTAATTGCAGTCAATGATTTTACTACTGCAATTAAAATTGTGGAATCTAGCAGTAAAGATGAAAAAGAAAAAAGCTATTTGTATGCTGATCGAGCGGAAGCGTATGAAGAGGCAGAGCAATTTCAACAGGCAATCGCTGATTACATTTTAATACTATCTATTGATCCGAAAAATGTTAATAGTCTTACGAGAATTGGCCTAATTTATCAAACATTAGAAGATTATCAAACCGCTCTTAGTATTTTCACTCAAGCTCTTAGTCTTGAGGAAGACAGTGCGTTTCTGCTCCGATTACGTGGCAATACCTATGTTGAACTAGATGAAGAAATTCTTGCATTTTCTGATTTCAACACTGCAATCGCAATAGAACCATCTTCACCGCTTTATTATGATAGAGCAGAGGCCTTCTATATATTCGAGAATTATGCAAATGCTCTCGATGATCTGGATTCAGCATTAGAGCTCCCAGTTACTAAAAAATTATTGGGATACATTGAAGAGGCTCGTAACACATGTTTGAAGGAAATGGGGATTAATTAAGACCCAACCGACTAAGATCGGCAATTAGGTTGAAATACCTGTGTGGCCAAAATAATCAGCAAAGCAAGATGGATAGTCTACACCAAAAAAAGTCCATCCTCTATGCAAAGAAATCGTATCCGATTTAATGCGTGAAACATCATTGAAGCCATCCGCACAAACAGGCGGCTGGCCTAAAAGGACAGCCACCCTACTAGACTTCGCAAGAACGAAAACAGGGCGATCAACATTGAATGCTGATCGCCCTGTTTCTATTATGATTCCCAATGCTAATTGCAACTGGAAAATTCTTTTACTCTATTACTTGCCGTTTTTGATTGCGGCTTGTGCGGCTGCTAAGCGTGCGACTGGTACGCGGAATGGTGAGCAACTGACGTAGTCTAGACCCACTTGGTGGCAGAATTCGATGGAAGCAGGATCGCCACCATGTTCGCCACAGATTCCAACTTTCAGACCCTTGCGAGTCTTGCGACCTTTCTTGACGCCCATCTCTACCAGTTGACCAACGCCAGAGACGTCGAGCGATTGGAATGGGTCAATCGGCAAGATGTCCGACTTCAAGTAATCAGGTAGGAAAGTGTTGATATCGTCACGGCTGTAACCAAAGGTCATTTGGGTCAAGTCGTTGGTACCAAAGCTGAAGAAGTCAGCATGCACGGCCACTTCATCGGCAGTCAAAGCTGCACGAGGAATTTCAATCATCGTTCCGATCAAGATATCTAGCTTGCCAGTAAACTTCTTGGCGGCTTTGACTTTCTCGATAGTCGCTTCCGTTTTGGTTCTCAGTAGTTCCAATTCAGAGGCGGTACCAACCAATGGAATCATGATCTCAGCATGGGCGTCCACTTTTTTCTTCGTGCAAATAATGGCCGCTTCGACGATTGCAGTAACTTGCATTTCCAGAATTTCTGGATAAGTCACGCTCAAGCGGCAACCACGGTGACCCAACATAGGGTTTGATTCGTGAAGTTGTGCAACACGTGCTTTGACTTTCGCAGGTGCAATGCCTAGCACCTTGGCCATGGCGGCCTGAGCTTTGGCTTCGTGTGGTAAGAATTCGTGCAATGGAGGATCTAACAGACGAACCGTAACAGGCAAGCCTTTCATTGCGGTGAAAATACCAACAAAGTCTTTGCGTTGGAATGGCAACAACTTGGCCAATGCTTTAACGCGAGAAGCTTCGTCTTCGGCGAGGATCATTTCTCGCATCGAGATGATTCTTGCTTCTTCAAAGAACATGTGCTCGGTTCGACAAAGGCCGATGCCTTGGGCGCCAAATTCTCGGGCACGTTTCGCGTCCTTCGGGGTGTCGGCATTGGTGCGAACCAACATACGACTGTGCTCGTCTGCCCATGTCATGATCTTCGTGAAGTCACTTGAAAGCTTCGGAGTACTTGTGGCGACCGTACCTTCCATGACTTCGCCGGTTGAACCATCAATCGACAAAATGCTTTTGTGATTGTAAGTCTTGCCGTTGATTTTGACCTTGCGAGCTTTTTGGTCGATATGCACTTCACTGGCACCTGCAACACAACAGCGTCCCCATCCACGAGCCACAACGGCTGCATGGCTGGTCATTCCACCGGTGCTGGTCAAAATACCAGCGGCACTGTGCATGCCGTCGATGTCTTCAGGGCTGGTTTCTTTACGAACCAACAACACTTTTTCGCCAGCAAGAGTACGATCAACGGCTTCGTCTGCGGTAAACGCTAAAGCACCTACCGAAGCACCTGGGGAAGCAGGTAGTCCGCGAGTCAACACTTTGGCTGATTTTTTGCCCTTCGCATCAAAGCTAGGCAACAACAGTTGAGTCAAGTCGTTGGCAGGAATACGAAGCAAAGCGGTTTTCTTGTCGATCAAACCTTCTTTGACCATATCGCAAGCAATCTTGACTGCGGCCGCACCGGTTCGTTTACCAGCACGTGTTTGCAGCATGAACAAGACGCTGTTCTCGATAGTGAACTCGATGTCTTGAACATCTTTGTAATGGTTTTCGAGAATCGTTTTAATATCAAGCAGTTGCTTGTAGATTGCTTTCTTCCATTTCGACATTTCAGAGACAGGTTTTGGAGTACGAATACCGGCAACCACGTCTTCGCCCTGTGCGTTGATCAGGAACTCTCCGTAGAACTTGTTCTGACCGGTCGATGGGTCACGTGTGAAAGCAACACCAGTTCCAGAATCTGGACCCATGTTTCCATAGACCATGGACTGAACATTAACGGCGGTTCCAAGTAAACCGCGAATGTTTTCTACTTCACGATAACGAATCGCACGTGAGGTATTCCAGCTACCAAAGACCGATTCGATTGCCAATTGCAATTGCACGTAAGGGTCTTGCGGGAAGTCTTGTTTGGTGTGCTTACGATACGCTTTTTTGTAAGCATCACAAAGCTCTACCAAACCAACGGCTGGTACTTCGTTATCTTCAATGACGTTGTATTTAGCTTTGATCTTATCGAATTCAGCTTCAAATACTTCGTGCTCCATGCCCATGACGACGTCGCCAAACATGTTGATCAAGCGACGGTAAGCATCGTAAGCGAATCGTTCGTTGTCAGTTGCGTTGGCTAGACCGACTACGGATGCATCGGTCAGACCGAGATTCAAGATGGTGTTCATCATGCCAGGCATGGAAACAGCGGCACCAGAGCGAACGGAAACCAACAGTGGGTTCTTCTCGTCGCCGAATTTCTTCTTCAACTCTTTTTCCAGAGTTGTTACGGTTTTCTTGACTTCGTCCATCATGCCTTTAGGAAGCTTATCGCCACCACTGATGTACTTGGCACAAACTTCGGTGGTGATGGTAAACCCTGGAGGGACTGGCAATCCAATCTTGGTCATTTCAGCAAGGTTTAAACCTTTGCCACCCAAGAGATCTTTCCCTTTTCCTTTGCCTTCGGTCTTTGTTTTTCCGAAGTAGTAAACCATTTTCGCGGATTTTGCTGCGGCTTTTTTCTTCGCCATTTGTACAACCTTCTCGCATCGCCGCCTTATGAGCGTCGAGGCTTCTGAAATAATGTGTGGAAGAGGTTAATAACAGGTAAACACAAAAGGCATGAAAAGCTCACTACCTACACTACCTGTCCTGACTGATTCAATTTAATCCTGCAATTTTAGTGGAGCACCAGAGGCACCGTCAAGCGGGCAAAAGACCGGTAAGGACGGAAAACCAGACCTTATTCCAGGATATTTGCCCGATGGTGGAATCTAAACTGCCACAAAAGAGATTGATTGCTTAACTTAATGACCGGTTTAATTCGATTTCTCGAAGATTCATACCAGATGAAATTGATCCTAAGTCTTTTCTAGATAAAGAATTAGCAGCAAATCTAGATGCTGCTCAGGTTTCCCAGTGGTTGAGTCACAGGTTGAGAATAACGCATGGAATCAAATCTTGGCGCGTAGCTCGATATTGCCAGCAAATCCATACTTAATTCTTGAATCCTGGTTGCCACTGGCACTAAACAGTGCAGATCTCTGGTGGTTTCAATTTCTGAATCACCAGGTGAATCGAGGTTACGAATTTGGCCAATCAACTGGTTGGTAATCTCAGAAAGTTTGTCTTTTACCCCAGATTGAATTTCTGAGTGGTCCAGCAGATTGTTCTCACGAAAGATATCGCACAATTCTCCCCAGTTGCCAAACCAGCGAAGTGCGGTTCCACGGCTGACCACGCCAACTGGTATGTCATCTTTGACAATGATTACCCGGCGGATACTCGAACGGCAAAGAAAATCATGAATCACTTTGGCAGGTGTGTCTTCGTTATAGGTGATGACTTTTTTCGTCATCACTGACGAAAGCGGAGCTTCCCATGAATTCTCTTTCATGGGGCCAAGCAGCACATCTTTCTCAGAGACGATCCCAACTAAGACCCCCTCATCATTCACGACGGGGGCAGAGTTAATTCGCAGTTGTAACAGCAGTTGGGCTGCCGTGGCAATCGACTGAGTCTCTTTCAAACTCATGAAGGCACCTGACATAATATCGGTTGCCAACATGGTTCGCATGGGATTTGTCGATCTCTCGTGTGACAAATCTGTGCCATCGGCCGATATCCCAAGCTGGCCAAATTGAATAACACGATTGCGGCCCATATTCTTTGCAACTCGCAAAGCTTCATCCGCACAGTCAAGCATTTTTGCTAAGGACAAACTGCTTTGATCAATCTGAACGATTCCTGCACTCAACGAGATGGATCGCTGGCCTGACTTGCCTTCGACGATTAGTTCGGAGACTTTTTTTCGTATTTTTTCAACCCAACTCGCGGCATCTTTCTCTATTGTCTGTGGCAACAGAGCACAGAATTCATCGCCTCCTTGCCGACAAATAATATCAGACTTACGCGAATTGTTTTTCAGAATGGCAGCGATTTGCATCAAAAGCTGGTCACCTGCTTGGTGTCCGTACTCATCATTGATTGTCTTAAAGTGGTCAATATCAAAAGTTACATAGCTGACCATGTGTCGATACCGAATGGCCCGATCTCTTTCGGCGTCTAGCTGTTTGTAGAAATTTCTGCGATTCGCTAATCCTGTTAAGGGATCGGTCATGGCTTGCGATTGCAGTTGTTGTTCACGGGCAATTTTAGCACTGGCAATTTTTAATCTTGCCGAGAGTTCAACCAAACCAAAAGGCTTCGCGATAAAGTCATTGGCGCCTGCACTCAATGCAGAATCTAATTCCGAAACCTCAGCAAAATCGCTCAAATAGATTGCGTGCGAATTTCTGGATAAACCAGTCTGGTGAACTTTCGCACAAAACTCTAGACCTGACTTATCTTGAACCGATTGATCGATCAACAAAATCTCAGGCTGCTCGTCCATCATCTGAAGCAATGCGGATTCGTAGCTTGATTGGTGAGTAACAAGATACCCCCAAGCTTCAAGCTGTCGTATAATCTCAACTTGGTCGTCTAGCTCACTAGCGACTAATAAAATTGAAATTGGATTGCTCACGTTACTTTCTTTCTACATAATAGACCAAGAGCCCATCCCCGGATGCGGTGTACCGCACTTCCTTGAAAACATAGCTCTGTAGTAAGTAGAGTCAAAGCAATGACTGCTCAGAACCAAGAGATTCCTAGATATTTTAGTAGAAAAAATGATCTAAACCAATAGGCCACTAACTATATGTAATTACAGGTATTTAGTTCACGCACTTGTTTAAGATTACGTTTACTCAACAATACGTTCTAGATGAAGATTTCATCCTGTTGACCCTCACCCTGTGACGCAAAAGCATGGACGATCAAGAAGACAACGATTATTCAGAGATCGAGACCAAAAATCCACGCGAGATCTCTGAGAGTTTTGTACAAACCGCAGTGATATTTGAAGGACTTCTGGTCGTCGTGGCCATTTTTCTGGGTTGGGCATCAGAGACCACAGTCTGGGTTAGCGCTAGTAGTGAAACAGCCAGCCTGTTTGAGATTGCCAAGGCGATGGGCTGGGGAGTTCTCGCCACCCTACCCATGATTGTGCTCTTACATTTCTTAGAGCATGAGGAAAACAATCTCTTCACCGATTTACGTCAACTCATGCAGTCGCAAATTGTGCCACTGTTTTGCAAAGCTTCCGTTTGGGAACTGGCAGTCGTAGCACTTGCCGCAGGTGTTGGAGAAGAGGCTTTATTTCGAGGGATGTTGCAATCATGGTTCATCACATCGATCGGCTCAGCTTATAGCCCGTTGATCGGAATACTGCTGGCATCCATTCTGTTTGGATTAGTCCACTATGTCACAACGGAATATGCCATCTTGGCCGCAGTCATGGGCCTCTATTTTGGCTTGTTGTTTTGGAGGACAGAAGATTTAATTGTGCCCATTACCGTCCATTTTTTGTACGACTGGTACGCCATGGTGTATCTAAGAAACAAGCACAATCGCAATCAAAACCAAGGCTAATCAATCCAACTACGCAACGCGCCTGGTTTATCGGTAATGATTCCATCAATTCCGATGCTGGTTAAATGATTCGCAGTTTTTTGGTCATTCACGGTATAGACCCACATCGTGCGGTCATTCTTATGAACCAAATCAATCATCTGCTGGGAAACATCTTTATGATTCCAAGCAAAGCCAGAGACAATTGATTTCATGCTATCGATTCGTTTTTGATCGAGTTCTTTACTTCCCAGCGCCACTAAGACAACACTTGAATTTTCGTTTCGGCAATCTTTCAGAAAACTCCAATTAAACGATTGTACTACAACCTTGTCCACAAGACCAAGTTTCTTCAATAGTGCGATTAACGTTTTTGCATCGCCTTGTTTGTGTTCAATTAATGTGACGCTCCCCTTTTGGATTTCATGCAAAGCTTGCTCCAAGGTCGGCAAGATGGCTCCCTTAAACTTCGCGTCAAACCAGCTACCGGCATCGAGAGTTTTTAGCTGACTGGCACTCACGGAATCAATCGCAATTTTCTTTCCGTTCAATTTCTTAGCAGCATCGGTCGTTCGATCTAAAGTCTTATCATGCAGCACTACCGGCAGGCCATCTTGGCTGTGGTAATAGTCGAGCTCCACCAGATCGGCCTTCTGCTGAACTGCGATACGAAACGCTGGCAAGGTATTTTCTGGCGCTTCACTACTGGCCCCGCGGTGCCCTATCACCAAGGTCGATTCCGATTGCAGCAAAGAATTCAGACTCGATTGGGCCATGACAATCTCCTGTGAAAACAGCAAGACAAGGCTAACCAGAAGAAGATGTTTCATAACAGGCATTCGATCATCCGCATTGAATAAGAAAAAAGGGAAAGGATAAAGCGTAAACGAGCCAAGTTCTAAACTACACGAAAAAACCGCTTCAAGCGAATCTCTCAAAGCGGTTTCATATAGATTTAACGAAATAAATGGCAAGCGAAATTAGCCATCCATGACTTCTTTATCGCGTTTTTTGGCCATCTCGTTGACTTTGCCTTCAAACTTTTTAGTCAACTCTTGCACAGTATCTTTGATGTCATCTCGAACATCTTCGCCAATCTCTTTGGCCTTTTGAGCAGTCTCTGCCGCTTTGTTTGCGTCACGGCGAACATTTCGAATCGAGATTCTCGCTTCTTCCGAAAGCTCCTTGATTCGAGCCCCTAGCTTCTTTCGTACTTCCGTTGACAAAGGAGGAATGTTCAGTCGGATAACACGGCCATCGCTTTGCGGAGCCAAGCCCAAGTCCGAAGCGACAATCGCCTTTTCGATATCCTTGAGAGAACCTGCATCGTAAGGGCGAATCAACAACTGTGTAGGTTCTGGCACACTGACCGAACCAAGTTGTTTGATAGGCTGCAACGACCCATACACTTCAACTCGTAGCGAATCGACTAAACCAGGGTTGGCCCGGCCAGTACGAATGCCTGATAAATTCTTTTTAAGAACATCAACCGCTTTTTCCATTCGCTCTTCGGCGTTGGTATTGATTTCTTCAGCACTCATGATATTCGTTCCATTCTGTATGAGATGAACAAAAGGTGTAGGGTATGCCTGAATTGCACCTGTGGATTAATTCGTTAGTCGTTATTAGATATAGGGTAACGAAGCAAAACGCCTGTGAACAGCCTAGAAAATCGATGAATCGTAGGTCAGGCTGTGCCTGACGATGCTGTGAAACCTTTTTTCAAACTCTGTCAGGCACAGCCTGACCTACGATTAATCTGAACTTACCCGACTTTCTCGGATGAAATCAGGGTTCCAATTTGTTCGCCTTGGATGACTCTCTGAATATTTCCGTCAACTTTGAAATTGAAAATTCTGATTTTCATATCATGTTCACGGCAATGACTAATGGCGGTCGAATCCATCACTCGTAAGTTCTGAGCAATCACGGTCTCAAAATCTAGTTGTGGATAGAAAACCGCATGAGGGTTCTTCTCAGGGTCTTCGCTGTAAACTCCATCAACACGAGTCGCCTTCATCAAGATATCGGCTTCCAGCTCAAGAGCCCTCTGAGCAGCAGCGGTATCAGTGGTCACAAAAGGGCT
This sequence comes from Blastopirellula sp., assembly GCA_002733575.1. GTDB lineage: Bacteria > Planctomycetota > Planctomycetia > Pirellulales > Pirellulaceae. Next base: position 20,291 of record NVWB01000014.1, read on the forward strand.
GCCTGTGCCTGCGGCCAGAATGACAATTCGCTTCTTCTCAAGATGGCGTTTTGCTTTGCGGCGAATATAGGGCTCTGCGACTCCATCCATTTTGATCGCGGTCATCAACCGAGTTTCGCAACCAAGTGATTCCAGTGCGTCTTGCAAAGCGAGTCCGTTGATCACTGTGGCCAACATTCCCATGTAATGGGCCGTGGCTTCTTGAATCGTGCCGCTTTCACTCGAAAACTGAGCGCCGCGAAGGATATTGCCGCCGCCAATCACAACTGCGATCTCACAACCCAATTGCTGGGCCTGATGAATTTGCTTGGCAAAGTGAACGACTTCATCCATGCTAATCCCCCGTTCGCCTGCATGCGTAAGACTTTCGCCTGAAAGCTTCAAGATAATCCGCTTATAAACGGCACCCTCAGTTGTTTTATCATCAGATGACATTTGCCAAATATCCTTTAAAGTTGAGTAAGATCAACGTGTTGAGACAAGCATTCCCTATAGTAAACAGAATCAACATCGAAGCCGATTGTATCCGATCCTCGTTCAATTCGACAGTTGGCTATAGTACAAAAATGAAATCGGCTACATTTAGTCGGCGGAATGAAAATGGGTGCGTCTCGAAGGTTGTAGGATTTGGGCAGTTGAAAAACCGTACCGAAACCCTGCAAGACGAAAATTGGCCCATGAGTAAAAGAAACACGAATCGAGAGATGCCTGTCAAGAAGGTAGCCGTATCGCCATTGGTGCCATGCCCTCGCGGTTTTGCGTGGGCATGTTTTTGAAGTATTTGTAGGTTGACTGCTCGCCAGCCGACTTTAGAAGTGCAGGAAATATATCTCACGCAAAGACGCCAAGTCGCAAAGAAGGAAGAAAAGGGGATGGGCAATTTTTCGGAGATGAGTGGCCGATTATGAATGACACCACACAATCAGATGGATGGCGGCCAAGCGTTTGTGCTTTGATTGAACGGGTTTGCCGTGGACGATATAATCGATTGGAGGCTGTTTTGTTTTAGACCATCCAACCTACATCCGCTAGTAAACCCTAAATAATGCAACCAAAATTACACCGCTTATGATCGCAAGCCACGGGCCAAGTAAATCAATACGACGTGGTTGCGAAGCAAGTCCCGCAGCCGATATCAGTAAAGTGATGGGAATAAGGAGAAACGCTATCGGATAAGTAAGCCTACAGAATTGAGCACCGATTTGATCAATAGTTCCACCAAACGCATTAAAGAAGATGCCTAAGGTAAATACAAGAGAGTTTGCAACAACTAATAAAGCACCGATATTTTTCAAAAAGAAACCGCTGCCAGCATCAGGTTGCTCTTCTTTTGTTGTAGCAGGACTCCGCCATCGATAAACCACCCATCGTTTAAGAATCCAAACAGGAATAGCATACACTAAAGCAAAATAAGCGAAGTAGATCACATTGAGATTCCAGCCAGTAATCTTGCCGGTTTGCAGCGAAAAAGTGAATGACCGCATGCCAAATGTCGTTATATATAACTCATCTTCCTGACGGCTGATGTTTTGACCTCGGCGTTGAGTTCCATGGATCGCTGTCCAAACGATTCGAACTGGAAAGTCCAGAATGTTTAAACGCCATGAAGGCAGTTCCGAAACGCGATATGCGGCAAGTTGACCATTTGCATCCCAAAATTCTAAGCCATCAAAAACGCGATGGTCTGCCGGAGACCCTGTCTGATGAACCCATGTTGGACCTGCGATTGATAACCCATTATTTGAGACAAACAGGCAGCCATCTGATTCATCCTGCCTATAGGGCCAAAAGCTATCGCATTGATTCGACCAGAGTGGAGTATTGGGTGAACTTGCCGCGTAAACGGTGTGATGATCGGTTAAGGGATTGAATTCGATGAAGAACTCAGAGTTGGGTGAATTGCGTTTATGAGCTTCAGGGCGTATTGGACTGTACGCAAATATTGAGCTAGGAAAAATCACGAAAAATGCTAAGGCGAAGAAGTTACGCATTGGTTATTGCCATCAGTGTGAAAAGTACAGCAGTTGCCTTAGTAACATTGCAAGTATCAGACCTCCGAATATCCTTAACTGTCCCCAAATTCTAGTCGTCCAATACAACAACGTCAATTAAATTGCATCGCAATTTAACGATATCAGATTTAGAATGATTGTACGAATGTTTTAGTTAAGCAGAATGGATGGTCTACTCCCAAAATTCTCCAGCCGATGATTATGCTAACGACCAATCGAAACGCAAACGCTTGGCCACCATCTATCTGATTGTGTGGTGTCGATCAGAAAAAGATTACATATCGCCAGGTGACACGGGTGAAATTTAATGCAACCAAGCGACCTTTTTGGGTGCTACGGGCGAATAAACTAGTGGAAGGATGCGCACAACGAAGGTCGCTGGACTAGCATACCTAGAACGATCCACAGTCGATTAGATAGTCAGTAATGGAATTTGGGCTCCACCGCCTGCGCGGATTTTCAGGTTGAACAGTTCTAGCAACAGGTTAAAAGTTCTCTTGGAATCGATGTCGGCGTCATCGATATAGAACCAGTGGCCACGGTATTGGATTGAGACTGCCGCGTGCAATGGCGGCAGTTTGCCAGAGTGAACTTGAAAAAGTTCGTGGAATATTTCTTGCCAGTCGAATGGACAGCCAGTTGCCGGGTCAATCGTCTCACGGACAAAACCTTTTTCTATATGAGAGCGTGGTACTTCAATGGGTTGAGAGAGAAAATACATCACCTCCTTTAGAGACCGCATGCTGATGATCAACTCATCACGTTGATTCAGTTCTTCATTAGAAGGATCACGACGATTATTGGGAACCAATAACTGACCTTCGATATCAGATTTCAGCCAAAACTCTTTAAGGCTAGGGTCCAGTTCGAGAATCGTACATATCTCGTTCACATCAAAGTCATTGGCTGCATAATTTGCGAATCGAAGAACCTTTTCCTGAGACTTCTGTTCATTTTTCCAAAGCGTGGCCATGGTTCCGTCTTCAGAAACTCGAAAACGATAGCCCTTTTCAGCCGCAAGCAATTGGGCTTCACCATTAATTAGTTTAAGTGGAATTGGGTCGCTGACTTGGATGGGGGCATCGATCATTGTTTTATGCGTGACTTCAAGCGAATGGTCCGCTACTTGCAATGCTCGCATCCTTTTTGTGAAGTAGAGAAACTCTTCGAAGACCGGCTTGTAGGTTGGTGTTGGTCCTCCTGCTGATGTCGCATTTTCTACATCGTTGATGTTGTGTACTACCAACATCAGAAGACGATCAATTCGCCAGCCTTTAGAGGAGAGCAGTTCAAGAGTTTCATTTTGTATCGGTGACAATAACCGCTGATTAAATTCCTGACCCTGTTCTGGGGTGTACACAATGGTCGGTTTACTTTGCATGCCCATATCAAAGAATTTGGAATTCGGCGCTGGTCCATTCCCAAAGCTACCCCCTAGACCGATATCATAGGTGTATTGACCTGTAATACTGGGAACTCGCATGAACTCCACGCTCTGGTCGTAACGCATCCGTACCAGATTCAGCAAGAACTCCTCTTGAGCCGTTTCTTGAATGGCACGATTATAAAACGTCCGGCTGTTTTTCAGACTGCTTGGGCCTAGTACGCACCCCGAAAGACACAATGTCAGCGCTATAAGAACACTAAACATTAAAATGTAGAGGCGATGTCGGTGCATTGGGTTTCTTTGCTTGTGTTGATACGGACTTATCTATTAAGTCTTTTTCGGTCATATAATCGGAATACTTTGCCAAATCCTCACAATCGGGTGCCCACTATCGAGTGAAATTAAATTAATTTTAAGAATTATTTACTTGCGCCAGTAAATATGGGTAGAATAGGTTGACTGTAAATATGGCTGTAGATGGAGAATAGTCTCACGTTTCTCATCATCGTCCATAAGATTTTTCTCCCTGTGCACCTAGTTTGAGCTCACTATGAACCGAAGAATTCTTATTGTCTGCGCCATCCTCTTGTCTGTTTTTAGTACGATTCCGCTCGCAGCCAAAGCAGCGGAAGATACTGGGCCACCAGCATTGCTTAAAATGGGCTCTGAAACCACAAAAGCTGACTTGGTGTTTGAACTTCAAATTACCTTGAACAAGTATTTCAAGTCTCCTGATAACATTAAGAATAACATAAGTCTGAATGGTAGATGGATCGTCTTTAAGCTGCCAGATGATGTCACTGGAACTATTGTTAATCAAAAAGAAGGCGAAACTAAAAGTCCCATTCTTCTCTCAAAGAATACTGAGTTGCTATACTCTGTTGATGATGAATGGAAAACTTTCAACCAGCTTGATGACAAAGCAGAAATAACAAAAATAAAACTCTTAGGCGATTTTCTAAAAGTCGATGGAATTTATGGGAAGAAGACATTTACGGCAGTCCACCTGTTTCAATTGAATCAGGGGTTGGAGCCAACCGGTGAAGTCGATGCAGTCACCTTGAGAAGACTGGAGCCTCTCTACCCTAAGAACTCATTTTTAGGAAGCATCATGAACTGGGTGCGGGATCTAAAGATTTTTACAATTAACGATCCTTCAATGATCAAACATGTGACTGCCATTGTCATGAGTGTGCTCATCCTCATTGCCAGCATGATCGTATTTCAATTCGCTCGCAGCCTTAGTAACTCTACGAAATTTCTGACGAAATGGCTATTCACCCCCAGTTCATCACCGTGGTTCACAGCATTAAGGCAGAAGCATGTATTTAACCGAGTCGCGCATTTTGCTCCCGCACTGTTTATTTTCTTTGCAGCTCATGTTTTCCCTGAACATATCGAGGGCAAAACGAATATATTTCCTTACCTCGATATCTTTGAACAGTGGAATATCATTGTTTGCCGGTTAGGTTTGTCTTATATCTCGTTTACGTTCATCTGGGTTGCTCTGGCATTTGTGGATGCTTGTGATGTAATTTACACCGAAGGCCAGCCAGAAGAAAATCCGATCAATGGAATAATTCGAGCCGCGAAACGTTTTGTGACGGTGGTCGGATTTATTTTGATTTGTGGTTCCTTAGCTGGTGAAAATCCTATGTATTATGTAGGTGGTTTAGGAGCATTTATGGCAGTGATCATGTTGGCCTTCAGAGATACCATTCTGGGGCTTGTTGCCAGCGTTCAGATTATTACCAACAAGATGGTCAAAATTGGTGACTGGATTGAAATGCCGAAATACGGAGCCGATGGAGATGTGATTGAAATCTCGCTAACACGAGTCAAAGTACAAAATTTTGATAAAACATTCACCACGTTACCTACGTATGCCTTGTTGTCGGAATCGTTCCGAAACTGGACTGGTATGCAAGAGTCCGGAGGGCGTCGGATTAAGCGTTCGATTTTCATTGATTTGAATACGATCAAACCATTGAACTCAGAAATGTGTGACCATTTCGAGTCGATGACACTTCTGACAGACTATATACAAGGAAAACGCGAGGATCTGCGAGAGCATTTATTGAAACACGATGTGATCATCTCTCCGGTGAATGGACGCTGGCTGACGAACGTGGGGACTTATCGAATCTATCTAGAAAAATATCTTAAACAGCACCCACTGATTAGTGACGAACTGACTGTTTTGGTTCGTCAACTGAAACCAACACGAGAAGGCTTGCCGATTGAAATCTACGCCTTTACCAATGAAACGGATTGGGGTGCGTATGAACAGATCCAGGCTGATATTTTCGATCATGTCTTATCAGTGCTTCCAGAGTTTGAACTGCGTGTTTTCCAAGACCCCTCAGAGTACAACTATCCACCAGCGGACAATGCAAAACATCGCATCAATCATGATGTCACCTTGAATGTTGCCTCTGAATTGAATGATCTTGCCAAACGCGATTTGCAGCGTGAAGTCGACCGACAGAACCAAATCCTAGTCGACAACCCCAGAAAGCAGGTGGGGACTGCGGTGCGAAAGGTTGAACAGGAAGCCAGACGACTCGATCTGAATCAATCAGTAACCGTATCTGCCACAGATCGGAAAGTGATAATTGTAGATCGCAGTTGAATTATGTGGCACACATTTGAACACTTCGCGTGAGATCTTTTTGTTTTTTGAAACGACGCATTGTTATCAATCGAGTTTGTAGTGAAAGGCAGCCAACCTCCAAAAACTCTCTTATCCGATTTGATCTGAAATGCCCGGTTTTTCCACAAAAAAAGGCTTTAACGGCAAGATTCAAGCAATTTAGCGACTGGGAAGGCCGTCAAACCTCGCTTTTTTGCCATACCGACCAAATTGTTCTAGCGATTCAGGGGCATGAACTGGTATGATAGTAGCATCAATCTGAGCGATCCCCTCCTTATTTCACTTTACTTCCCTCCCCAAGTGAACAGCAATCATTCCTATTAGTATGACGTCAAATTCCAGACCCTTGGTATCCAGCACACTTGTCATTGCGTGTGTCTTGCTGGGTGCGGTTTCCCATGCCTTTGCAGAATCCAAGGTCGTAGAAACTTTCAGCAGTGCTGCCCCACTTCCGACTCTCGCAGAAGTCAAAGCGGCTGGTGCGTTGCGGTCCAGTTATCGTAAGCATGTTGCACAACCTAGCACGGGCCAATCGTCTCAAGCGAAACTGGCCGAGTTCAAAAAAACGATTCAACCGATTTTGCAAAAATCTTGCGTGCAGTGCCATGGACCAAAAAAACAAGAGAGCGACTTTCGGGTTGATACCTTAGACCCTGATTTCTTAAATGGCAAAGATGTTGACTGGTGGATTGAAGTCTTCGGCACCATCGGTAACGACGAGATGCCGCCTGAGGATGGAGCCAAGTTGGCCGACCAAGATCGCAGCCAAGTGATTGACTGGATTTCCTCTGAACTGCAAAGGGTGTCTCAAGCTCGTCGTGACCAAGGTGGGCACTCTTCCTTTCGCCGCATGACAAAATACGAATACAACTACGCCCTGCAAGACTTGCTTGGCTTGTCGTATGATTTTGCAGCCGACTTGCCGCCAGAAACGAAATCGGAAGATGGATTCCTCAACAGTTCTGAGCTACTACAAATGACGGTGGTGCAGTTCCAACAGTATCGAGAACTTGGCCGCAAGGCACTCAAAAAAGCCGTTGTTCAAGCGGAGCAACCAGAGCAGGTCTTCTATGGGCTCACCATGAGAGCTGCCGCCGTCCGGCATTCCAAGGGCTACGATGCAGCCGTGGCAAAAATCAAGAGTCAGAATAAAGATGACCCTGAGAAAATCAAAGCTGAAATTGCCAAGCAAAATGCCCGGAACAAGGCGAATACAAGAAGCACCCATTATATCAACCTAGACACAGGCATCACCGCGAAACCAGCATGGTCTTACGGGGGTGCCCGCTATGCTTGGGCTCCTGACAAGACTCTACCGGAAGTGCCCCCAGTTTCCCAAGACGTCGTTCTGATTCCCGCTAGGCAGAAGCTCACGGTTGATCTGGGCGATCATCTACCAGCGACAGGCAATCTGCGAGTTCGGATTCGGGCCTCTCGAACTTCGGCTGATGACAAAGGTGTGCCCTCGCTTCGGTTGTTCTTCGGTCATCAGGCAAGTAACAATTCGAGTGCCTCGGAAGCAGTCGGGAATCGTGATATTGAAATCACTGCCTCGGCCGAAAAACCGCAGTTCTACCAGTGGGATATTCCTCTGAGTGAAGTGGTCCGCAATCCGTTTCGTGGAATTCAGAAATTAGGCAAAACTCCCAATCCGGCTGAATTCTTACAGCTTCAAAATAGTTCGATCTCGCAAGCGACCATGCAGATAGACTACATCGAAATCACGGCCCCTGCTTTCGAGCAGTGGCCCCCCAAATCACACTCGCAGATTTTCATCGAGAGCCCACATAAATCAGACGAAACGAAATATGCTCGGGACGTAATCTCGCATTTCATGACAAGAGCCTGGCGACGTGCTGTATCAGAATCAGAAGTCGATCAAAAACTGGCCCTGTTCGCCAAATTTCGCGTGACCTTTGATTTCCAGGAATCGGTGATTGAAGTTCTAGCTGGCGTAATTTCCTCTCCCAAGTTTCTCTATATCACTCAGTCAGACCGAACGGAGAAAGAGCCAGGTGTACAGCCGATCTCTGATAACGAACTGGCAACTCGGCTGGCCATGTTCCTCTGGAGCAGCCTGCCCGATGAAGAACTCAGAACGCTCGCAGCCGCAGGTAAACTCAAAGACCCCGAAGTATTGATCAGTCAAACAACCCGCATGCTGGCCGATGCCCGGGCCAATCGGTTTACCCAACAGTTTGTTCGCCAATGGCTGGGAATGCAGCTGCTCGATTATCTCCAAGTCGATAGTAAGTTCAAATCTCAGTTTGATGCTGATTTAAAATCAGCAATGCAGGATGAACCGGTCGCAATGTTCCGAGAGGTTTTGCAACAAAATCACAGCATCCTAGATTTTCTGCATGCCGATTATGTGATGGTCAACGAACGACTTGCGAAACACTATGACCTGCCCGATGTGTATGGGCCCCAGTTCCGCAAAGTGCAGTTAGAGGCCAATCATCATCGAGGCGGTCTGCTGACTCAGGCAGGTCTGTTGGCCATGAATTCCGACGGAAAAGATTCGCACCCACTCAAGCGTGGCATTTGGCTGTTGGAGAGCATTCTGCACGATCCTCCGCCACCCCCGCCACCGAATGTGCCGGTGGTCGATCTGACCGATCCTGAAATTTTAAAAATGACACTCAAGCAGCGCATGGAAGATCACCGAAGTAAACCAGCGTGCTTTTCCTGTCATGCCAAGATTGATCCTTGGGGAATTGCCTTCGAAAACTTTGATGCCATCGGCAGTTGGCGGACAAAAGTGGGTGATCGCCCGGTCGATGCCACGAGTGAATTATTTAACAAGCAAAAGCTGAATGGCATGGATGGCCTAAAACGCTTCCTGCTAGAAAACCGACAAGATCAGTTTGCCAGAGCCCTGGTTTATAAAATGACAACCTATGCTCTCGGCCGGCCACTCGGCATAGCTGATCGTTCCGGCATTGATCAAATCACTGCCGATTTGCGACAACAAGACGACGGACTTGCCACTTTGGTCACTTTAATCATAACCAGCGAACTTTTTCAATCGAAGTAATTACTTAGGGATACCTATTACTATGAAATCAAGTTTTTCAGCCTTAGACCGTCGTCAGTTTCTTCGCGGCGCCGGAATTGCTCTCGCACTGCCTGCCTTGGAAACTTTCGCAACCAAAGCCTACGCTGCGAAGTCTGAAAACTCGATGAAACGGCTTGCCTGTTTTTACATGCCCGATGGCGTGCCGATGCCGCGAATTGATGACCCGGCCTACCACGATTGGAGTTGGTTCCCGCATGGCGAAGGCAAGGATTTTCAGTTCACCAAATGCATGGAAACACTGGAGCCTTTACGCGATGAAGTAACCGTGCTGTCAGGTCTATCTCACCCTTCGGTCCGCAGTGTTCACGGTCACTCGAATGCCGATCAATTTTTGACCGGTGCCCCTACCGGTGCCTCTGGCGATTATAAGAACAGCATTTCGATTGATCAATTGTTTGCCGAACAGGCCGGCGAACATACCCGCTACTCTTCGCTCGTGATGTCTACCGATGGCGGAGTCGGTTCACCGCGTGGCACACAGACCATGTCGTTTGACCGCAATGGGCGGCACATCCCTGCACAGCACAAACCGAAAAACATCTTCGACATGCTGTTTCTCAAGCGAGACGTAGACGCCGCAAAGCACCTAGCGATGAGCAAAAGTGTGTTGGATGATCTGATCGCCGACGCACGTTCGATACAGAAAACATTATCAAAGCATGACCAACGAACGCTGAATGAATATCTTCAGTCGGTTCGTGATACGGAAGTCAAAGTCGAAAAAGCCAAAAAATGGATGAGCATTCCATTCCCAGAAGTAGACGCAGATCACTTGCAACTAGAGCTTTCGCCCGAAGAGCCCCATGCCTATCTGCAAGCGATGTTTGAATTGATCTACCTCGCATTCAAAACCGATTCCACCCGAGTCGCCACGTACCAACTGGGTCGAGAAAACGGAGTCGGAGCCAGTGACTACCTAGCCCGTGCTGTAGGGTTCAATCTGACCCATCAACTGACCCACAATACAAAAGAACCCGATGGCTGGAAAAACTTCGGCACTTATTGTCGCTATCTAAACGAAGAATATGGCCGGTTCCTTCAAAAACTGAAAGACACGCCAGAGGCCAATACGAATGGCAACATGCTAGACAACACGCTAGTTCTATTCGGCTCGGCATCGAGTGCCTTCCACACTTCACGCAATTATCCACTGCTACTGAGCGGCGGTAAAAACATGGGCTTCAAACATGGCCAGTACCTCAAATACGGCAAAGGCAACGAACTCAACCAAGTAGACGCCGGCGCCACGACAGACAAAAACTGGCGCAGCCAAATGAGCTACGAAGAAGAACCGCTCTCAAATCTCTTCCTAACGATGCTCCAAAAACTCGGCGTAAAAACAGGCAAGTTCGCCGACAGCACCAGGACTTTGGTTGAGGTTTGATGAAAAGGTAGGGTGGATGAATCTTTATTCATCCACCTTGGAATGATTAACCATAACACATAGTGATAGATTTTAACATGCAGGTGAAGTGATGAAAAATTTGAATTTCCTTTTTGGCGTTATCGTCATCTTTTTGGGTTGCTTCAACATCTATGCTCAATCCAGTGCGGACACCCATGAAGGTCAATACTTAAAGAATCTTACTTACAAGGGGCCCATTACCGGAGATGAAATCATCTACACCTTGTATCTTCCCCCTGGGTACAATGAAAAGAATGGGCCGTATCCTCTTGTCATTTTTCTTCATGGTGCAGGTGGAGGTAATGCTTCTGCACAAGTTCTTGAGAGTTATGAAGCGGCTCGCAATAAAGGTCAGATTAAAGATTGTATTATCATGTTCCCTGAAAAATACGGCGGGACGGGATGGCGAGATGGCGCCAAGGATAAGAGGCCGGAGACTAATATACTCAAAGAGTTGCTACCCTACCTTGAAAACAAATACGCGCTCTCTACCGACAGAAAACATCGGACGATCATGGGCTTTTCGATGGGCTCCGCAGGATCGCTCTACTGGGGTGTAAAATACATCGACCTGTTTTCGGTCGTCGTAGCATTGGATGCCGGTGGCGGCAACAGCATGACCGATCCGAGTGCCCGAAATTATATACCTCAATATATAGAAAACCGTAAGGCACTCCAGAGCGGACTCCTTAACTTCCGAATCGTTCAAGGAGCACTTGATACCAAAGCCTTTCGGAAAGCCTTAGATGAGATGGAAATTCCTTATGAATATGTGCAAATACCCACAGAGATCGAACACTACAAAGAAGGCTGCCACTGCTTAAACAAACGAGATCCTACAAAAAAGATGCTGCACAATCCCGCTTGCCTCACTGAAGATTACTGGGGACGTGATACGTGGGTTTTTATAGACAAACACACGAAACAGCCCTAAGCAAGCGGTAGCATGGATGGTAGTCGAGCAACTCTTTTTCAACGCAATAAGTTCTCACGCCAAGTCGCAAATTTGCAAACCTCGCAACTATTTTCTCTCTTTCAAAGAAATTGCTACCACTAAGTCTCGAAGACACAAAAGATTTGAATTCACAATTCCCCTTCGTGTCATAGTGCCTTGGTGGCAATCTCTCTTCCATCTATTTTCTTCCTTCAGATTTTCTACCACGAAAGACACTAAACCCACGAAAAAAGTGTGAAGCAATATCGTTCGTGGTTTTAGTGCTTTTCGTGGCTACATCTCTGAACTTCCCCAAGAATAGTGGACACGCCAAAAAGAATGTCCACTATTCTTGGGGAAGTTCAATGCACCATGCCCCGTCGACCTTGAACAAGCCGCATACCTAAATCCCGTGTCCACAATTCTTGGGTTAGGGCAAATAAACATCTTTGGATTAGTAATTGAGCAATTAAGTTGACTTCTTGGTTTGGCAGGATAACAAGGCATTTCGATATAAACCGCATTGGAACTATAACCGAAAAAACTACGCCTTAACCCGAGTCATTCTCGCTCGGATAGTGCAAAGCACTTAACTCAAATTACGGGCATGTCGATGAATTATGAGTCTATGACTAAATTTGTGTATTCAGGAGACGCGATAGATGAGACAATTGACTGTTTTAAATTGTTGTGCTGTTAGTGTGATTGCGTTATCAGTTTCCCCTGTTCATGCAGGCGATCTATTTTTTAGTCGGCAAACTACATGTAATAAACACTGTCTCGATTCTCTCTACAACTATCAGCACGACACGCCCCGTTTTTCTAATACCGAGTTCGCTGTGGCAAAACAACCGAACAAAGGTTCTGGTGCAGTAGAACATAAACCATTTCATTTTCGTGCAACAAAGCTTGACGTAGATCACTTGCACCTTGATCAAGTCGGGTTATCTATCTACAGATTTGACAATACAACGAAAACCTCACATGGAACCATAGTTGCCTCTGGGCGAATTCTCAATGATGGTGGCGATGGGGGAATTATCGGTAGCAATGTGACGATCCGAATTAGAGCTTATATTGCAGATAATGCTGATCCTGTTCGAGTTCCTCCTGATGCTTTTATGATCTGGGAATCGGAACATAATTTATGGGTCAGCCGTGGAAACGCACAAAAATTCTCGTTAATACCCAAAACCCTTACTCAACCGGAAAAGTTGAGTACCCACTTTGATGAAATAACCCATCTGGTGGTGGAGATGGAGTACCGCAAGGACCGATAGTACGGGTACTACTCATATTAATGAGTATCCCCGCAATCGACCTAATACGATAAACACCATCGTCGATTGCTCCTTTTTATGAGGAGCGACCTATGTGTAGATACACGAGATACAGCATATTTATTGTGCCGATATCGTTCTCTTTCTTATTTTCATGTGTCTATGCACCGCCTGTTTCAGCCGTTGAGCCAACTGTTGCCGGGTTGCATGAGTTGGTTGTCTTTGATCCAGGTGCTCATGAACGCGGTTTACCCGCTGTTCAGTTCAAAGGTCGGGAAATTGTTATCCCACCCACGGTACATGTTCACAGGTACTATTACAGTGGAGACAAAGAGTTCCAAGGGCCCATCATCAACGGCGGCCCTACCGTGGTTGTTGCCAAGCATCCTAAGACTGGCAAGCAGGTGTACATTGATGTTGTGTTGCCAGCCGGGGCTCCTCGAATTGCACATAACAAGCATGGAATCACCTACATCTATTCGGATAGACGGGTCGAAGTCAAGTTCCCAAAATTCACGTCAGATCCGAACAAGGTGGTTATCAAAAACCATTCTGGCAAAGGCTGGGGACGCAGCATTCATGATGCCCATAAACATGTAAGTGAACATGTACATAAAAGCATGGACAATTCTCAGGTTGTCCAATCGGTAAAAGAAGTGGGCAAAGACACCGGCGAATTTTTGCACGGCACAAAAGTCGCAATTGGCGACTTGACCACCACCAGTGCTGATGGCCTGAAAAGTCTCGTCAATCTAATCCCAGGCGTTGTCTACCTAAAAAGTCTCTCAGAAGAACAGCCCGACCGAGACTATCAAGCCGAAATCAAATCAGCCGCTCGCCAGAAAGAGCGTGAACTGACAGACTTCGTCCCGACCAATCGATAAACAACCAACAAGCGAACCCAACCAGATATAAGCAGAAGGATTCTGCACCCATCATCTGAAGGAATAGAACACGATGAAATCTCTATCAAAATTTCAATTCATAACCCTGATAATATTGAGTCTCTCAGTAGGGGCGTTTATGGCGAGTGGTGAAGGTATTCCTAATGCCAAAATCGAGTTTGCAGGGTTTGGTGAAACAGGGTCAGGAGAAGTAGTTGGAATAATAACTGAGGGTAACAATCATAAAACTAGCATACAGAACCCTACACTTAAGCTTACAATAACAAATGCAAAAGGTGAAGGAAAAATCCAAGCTTTTAAAGCTGGGAATCCAGTTAGCGACCTAGTGGCTGTAGCTATGGATGCAGAGATGCCAGTGGATGTTCCTCTTGGTCCTGGTTCTATAAAAAAGGACACTAATAATAAGATCAAATTGAAGTGGACGTATGACAATCTTCCAGAGGAGACTCCTATTCCTTCTATTACTGTTGAAATTTACTTAGATGAAGAACCGCCAGAAATCAATAACGTAAAAGTTTCCAATGACAGTAAAGAAATAGTCGTCACATTTCGAGATTCAGACCTGGAATTTTCTACGATCACAGACACGTCTCTTCAATTTCAGCATCTCTCAGGTATTGACTCTACGGGGACTAAAATTGATTGGCAAGGTACTCCAACACCAAATGGGAAGGATGTAATATTTAAATTTGAGAATAAATTACCCCAAGGTGATTACCGACTAGTGACTGATGACACTATCAAAGACAACGTAAATATTCAATTAGTCGAGGAGGATAATAACCCACATCCCTTCATTGTTTCTCACGCTCTTAGTGACAAACCAACAATCACCCCTGTGGATGATCGTAACATCGCGATTGCACCTCAGAGTAATGGACAATGGCTGACAAATATCTCAACCATCTTCTTGAAAAATTCCGAAAACTCAATTGCAAAGAAATTCCAAATAGAACTTAATGGCAATAGACAAAGTCCGATGGACCCTAGTCGAATAATTGAGGTTACTGGATTGCTGGAGAGACCGAACCATATTAGAGTCTTATTCCAAGATGCTGAAGGGAATTTCACTATCGATTCAAATATGATCGTAGTGAATTTCGATAAAACAAAACCTTTTGCCAGAAATGCCAATCTCATTCAGGTGCCATCCTCTACGGGCATAGACTCGATGCTTCTAGTTACCTTCGACCAAGATGATTTGGAAGAGATCACATCAGTCAGTAAGGCTCGATCAAGTTTTGTAGTAAAAAAGCAAACCGGCGAGAACGTATTTGGTGACTCTATCACAATCAAAAACATACTCGGTGTCGATGGACGTGTGGTTAAGTTAGATCTCGGTTCACTCGTCGCTGGTCAATATCGATTGACTGTAAAGACCGAATTAAAAGACAAAGCTGGAAACGCGGCTGTTGCTCAAGTATTGTATTTTACCGTTCAAGCTGGTCGGCAATTTGCCAAGCATGTGGAATACCCGCAGTATGCTCCGCCGGCAAAACAGGACATCCCGCGTGATGGTTTTAATCCGCAAGATTTTGTTGCGACCCGTGTTGTGCGACTCTTCTATTATCGAGATGCCCATCATGTGGCTCAGATTTTGAATCGTAATGTTCGTTCGTACAATCATGCCGCAGTGACCCAAGCCGAACGTCGCGCCGAAGTGGCCCGTGTTGATGCGGAAGATAAAACCGATGCCCGCCGCTCGGCCGAACGCAATGCGATTCGTGCCGCACAAGATACTCGACGAGTTGAATCTCAACTGTCTGCTGCTATCGAGGTTGCTGGAATCGTTGAAGGAATTAACAGTAAAATTAGTGAAAACGCTGCCAGTATTGCTATCATCACCACAGCAATAACTAACATTACAGGTGGGACAGAAGATGATGTTAATAAAAGGGCTAGTTTAAACGATCAAAAAACAGCGTTAGTTAAATACAATGACCAATTAGGTATACAAAAAACACAACTGGGTGGAGCTACTATTGAGAACCAGGTTAGAGAATTAGAACAACAAGTCGCCGGTCTGCGGAACAGCGAACTAGACATGCAGGAAACAGCAGCTACAGCCGGGGCGGTTGAAGACCGTGCGGCTGCCGAGCGTTTTCGGCAGGAAGTGGCCGCTGCGACCGAAGACCCAGGCACCTATGTTCCTGGTGATGTTGGTTCGGTCGATCCGGTGACTCAAGTTTCGATCAGTGTGATCGGCGAAGGGCTCATTCACTTGCGTGGCCCGATCAAAGGGATCAATAAAATCCGGACCATGATCAACCAGATTGATTCGCCGGTAGGGCAAATTAAAATTGGGATCATCACAGTACAAGTCAATGGTGAAAAAGGGGACAAAATGGAAAAGGTCATCGGCGATATCGAAGGCCATATCGATCTTTCCCGGGCCTTAGTCAATAAGTCGCTAAATCTGTTGCGTCGATCAATTCAAACCGAAGCGGCCATGATTGCTGCACAATGCGATGAAGGTGGGCACTACCAGGTAGACCGTGATCGTCGTTACTTGTACTCGTTCTTTGGGCGAGACTTTATCGACGAACTCTACGCGATGAACTCAGAGTTCCTTTATACCGAAAACAAACTTCTTTCACTGCACGCCATGGACACGGTGAGTTTGAATCGTGCCTTGTTCATCTTGTCATTGGCCAAAAACGATGTGCGTCAACGGATTGTGACTCGATTTCTGGAATCCGCTAAAACCGATCTGGCCGATGCCGAATACGATCTCCGTCGTTCCAGCGAACTCAAACCGCATCGTACTCAAAAGCATCTTCCGCCTTGGAATCTGACCCACTTGCCGGTCTGGAATAAACCCAAAAAGGAAGAAATGATCTACGAGGCCGTCCACCGCAACGCCATGCAGCGTTACCACTTTACCAACTTCCACGGGCACTTCGATATCGGCTTCACCAACCCCGACACGATGAACCCGATGCAACGAGAATTCATCCGCCTGGCCCAGATATTCAAAGCCCGCATGGTGGCCGAAATGGAATGGAAACAACGCTTCATCGAACGCGGACTAATCGAAGACCGCTCGAATGATGATAATTATCGGAGGGATTTGTTGGAGCCAGTGCATCGTCAGGCGTTGGAATTGGAACGTGATGCGATGTTGAGTATGGTTGAAGCGGCCAAGAATAGTGCCGGTGCAATTAATAAAATCCATGCTGCCTTAGCTATTATTAAAATGGCATTGGCAGGGCAAAACGAAATATTTTCAGGTGAAAATGTAGTTTTATCGATGCAGATGATGGGTAATACAGAGGCAGATATATTAAAAGCATTGAAAGCATTGAAACAAAAGTTTATAAACTTTAGTACTGCATCTTGGGCATCTGATGTTGATAAGAAGAAATACAAAACTGCTATTGATAAAATTGATAAGGCTATTAAAGAGTGGGGAAATGGATCGGGATTTACAATGTTTAGTACCCAAAGTAATTTTATCGATCAGACTTTATCGATAGCGAGAAATAAAAGCACCCCTTACCAAGAACTGGAGCGACTAGTTCGCAAATACCAAGTAATAACAGATTCGCCCAATTCTAGTTTGACCGATATCTCTACGGCCTATCTGGATATTGTAGGTCGCCTAGCAGAAAGTGATTTTAAAGGGGCAACGGGTGTTCCTTCCTTTCAACAGCATCTCAAAGCTTCCTATGATGCTGTGTTTAGTGCTCGGCAATCAGATAATCGTATCAAGGAAGCTCGTGAAGTTGCCAAAAAAACACGTGGCGACCTAGATCATCGCAAGCTCTTAGACTATCTAATCGATGAGCAAGAAGACAAGTTCATTGAATTAGTCGAAGGCACACGCTCCCACATTGCTGTGATCGATCAATATCTGAAACGGTTGAGTATTGCGTTGGAAGATGACTTTAAGGTTCAGTTTTATGACCCTGCATTTGTGCGGGTGCGTGATGCGGCTCGATCTGCTGAGGTAAATCTCGGGCAAGTGGAACGGACCACTATTTTGACGAACAACCGCTCGTTTGCCAAAGTGGACCCGCAAGCCACGATGGAGTTTGATTTACCCAAACGCCAGATTGCCATCAAAGAGGCATTCGATGCTGCCAAAGCATTGGTAGAAGATACCGGGGCGTTGATCAACGACCCTACGTTCCTGGCCGCCTTCCAAATGATGGGCGGTTCAAATCAGGCTTCGACCGTTAAAAACTTGGTGCCGGGGCAGTCTTCGACTACGGACCAACAATTGATGGGACATGCACCGCCACCTGAGTTCAGCGGAGCCCCTGGTTCTTCATTGCAGAACTTAGTACCGGAACCGTCTGTCTATAAGATTGAAACGGGCACAGGCTTTCAGATTCGTCCTGTGATTCAGCCTGATGGCGATTCGGTCATCTACGACTTTGACTACATGTACACAACCAACATTCGTGAGCCAGTGCGGGCCGACGAAAAACATATTGGTCGAATCAGACGACACTACATCCAAACTTCGGTACAGACATCAAGCTTTGAATTGAGAGAGATTAGCCGCTACCAAGTTGCCTTGAAGGTCTCTCGTACGAGTCGGGGTGTTCCGCTATTGGAAGACATCCCATTTCTGGGAGCCGTCTTTAGACCTGCCGCGAGTGCCGAGTCTTCGATCCAACAGAATATCATCTTAGGCCAGACCACCGTGTACCCTACACTGTACGACCTGATGGGACTCCGCTGGGCACCGCAAGTGGTTGATCTTGATCATACTGCATTGCTTGAAAAAGAGCATGTCATTCGAGGGCGTCAACAGGCAATTCGTAACTATGTGTTTGATGTGGCCTCTCGCCGAGTCGATGAGTTTTTGGATATACAGAAAAAGACTCCAGAACATTATCGCCCTGATTTTTACCACCAAGAATCACACCGTTCACCCTATCATCCCAATGGACATACTTATATTCCTAAGGATAAATCAAATCCCGTGGTTGACCCAACTGGGCAACAATTTCAACGTCGAGATCGTCGTCCGATGGATATGCAAGAGCCGACTTACGAACAGTATCGTCATCGCCCGACCTATCCTGAGCAGATCGAAGCACAGCGTGTACCTGAGAATGCTCCACTGCCACAAGGTTATGACAACTTAGAGCCCGTGCCGTTGCAACCAATGCCTACACCTGCTGGGAATGATAATGCAGCAATACGACAGCGAGGCAATTACCAGCAACCACGCGTGATCGCTCCGGCCAATTATATACGGCCTGTGCCTTCTGGCTACTCACAAGAACTACGGTTACTTCCACCGGTACGTTAGTCAGTTGCAAAGAAGGAAGAAAGTAAAAGACAAGCCTCGCTGGCTAAGTTCACCAGCGAGGCTTGATTTATTTTGAACCCTTAGAATTTACTCTTGAAATTCTGCTGCACTTCGTCTTTTGTCAACGCTTTACTGTAGATGGCAACTAGATAGTAGACACCGGTCCAAGTGCGATCATTGAGGTCTTTTGCTGAGGCAGGCTTGGCGTCTACTTCATTACCCAGGGCCAGACGATAGCCATCATCCCAATTACTAAAATTTCCATCAACTCTGATCGAACATAGCTGTTCTTGGCCGTTGATATAGAGTTTGGAGATACCTTGTTTATCACGTGAATAGACAACATGGAGCAATTCCTTTTTGACTGAGTTGCTCGGGCTGATCAACTCCTTTGTACTTCCATTTGTACCATTGGTTGTCGTTCTCAATCGCCCAACAAACTTGTCTTTATTTTGCCCTAACGTAAAATTCCGATCCGCAGTATCTTTCGAGAGCGTAACAATTCGTGCTGGTGGTTGGTTATTAGTAGGTAGGGTTAAGTCATTAGGCTGTATCCAAGTTTCAATCGTGATCTCGTTGGACTTCTTCACTGCTTCGGTTAATTCCTTGGCTTCATTGTTTGACTTGATTCGAGAATTTTCATTAACAATTAGACCTTGTGGAGGATGTAATAAATCATCTCCATCGATGGTTAGATCAAGTGGCTTGCCACTATTTGAGCGGTCTTTGATAACATTGTTAGTTATTTCATTGAAGGTATAGAGAGCTTGAAGTCCAGATTGAACACGACCGATTGGTGTCACTGACACAGGTGTAAAATCGCGGGGGAAGCGAATCTCATAGTGGCCACCTGCGAGTACTGAAAACGAATGTTTGTAAGTGTAGAGATTCTGATTCATCTCTTTATGAATTTCAATATCGCAACCTCTATATTGTTCGTGAGAGAGTCCGTTTAAACTGAATTCTCGACAGGTCTGGTTGTATTTCGAACTGACAGGCTGCTTCGATACGGTTCCATTGACTAGCACCATTACGTCCCGTTCAGCAAACAACCGAAGAATGGCATTGCCCGGTTGAGCCTGTGGTACAACGATGTAGTTCGTTCCACTAGAAATATACTGTGAGCCTGCTCCGGTAGTAGGAGACGACGATGAATACTGCGAGCTAAATGTGCCTGCTCGCGTGGCCGACAAACTACTAACGTGTGGATGAACGGGGTCGTGATACCAATGCCCACGGAATGGGTGTCCTGCTTCTAGAGAAGCTTGAAATGCAAAAAACAGGGCGAACGCCAGGAACCATAGATTCTTTAAGCTGCTAAACATAATAGGATATCCTCAAAGGTGCGAATTCTAGGTGGCATCAAGTACCAGGGGGTGGTTACTATCCCAAAATAACCACCAGATATGCCAGAGTCAATCAAATCAGACAAAAATCATGAAAAAGCAGCACTATCAGGGAGTTAGCCAATCACATAATGATTCACACGTTGGCCCAAGGAGCAAAGCAGTTCGTTCTTTATATACCCTGTTCTCTCTTGTCAGTGATGACAAACAAAACCTATAGCAACACGAACTTGCACCAGCAACGACTCGATAAAGAAAACCGAATTTCGGAGTCCGACATAGAGGCTCGTATGCGGTGGGACATGACAATTCTTTCCACCAATGCAAAGGGTTCTGTTTCTCTCGATCTGCCATGACGCACTGTATTCCTACGGCAGCTTGTGCCCAAGTCTGCTACGCCTCTCAAGGCCAGCAGTTTTATCGGAACTCGGTGGTAAAATCGCTTGCTATAGACCGACTGATCGATCTCGATTCAGAGCATGTCGCTCGCAAGATGATCGATGAAGCGGCGGGCCGGAATATCAGAATCACAGGCAGCGGTGAAATTACACCCAAACATGCTCCATTACTCTCGTACATAAATCAATTTGGAGGGAACTGGTGGGGGTTCACTAGACGAATCGACACACATAAAGCACTGCCATCTCTGATGTTTTCGACAGATGCCACCAGCCCTTCAGAAACCATGAAATATGTACGTGAGGAGGTACCTGTGAACCGTCGATCTTACCTAAGACGTCCAGATGATCCACCATCTCCACTTGAAGTGGCGGTGACGTTCCCAGTGCATGGCAGTGTCACAAACTATACGAGCAAAACTCCGATACATGAGACCGATTGCCCGGTCGACAGAAAAGAAATAGAAGGCTGCTGGAATTGCAAACGCTGCTTTTAGACGATTTATAATCAATGAAGTGAAAGGAGGTTATTTAGATATGGAAAAAATACCACCAGAATCTGTGAAGTGTGATCAGTGTCGCAAGAAAGTCGAGAATGGCAAAGATGTCATCAGCGTCGCAAGAGGCGTGTTCGGACCTTGCAGTGTGATCCCACTAGAGGAAGAAAGCCACTTCTGCTGCGAAGCTTGCGTGAGTGATTTTTTTGATACTGCACCTAGAAGAAGTACTCATCGGGAGTCCACAACTCTTGGGCTAGGGCAGTATTGCTTTGCCTTTCACACACCGATCAACGTGTAACCGGTACGGTAACCAGAGAGTACGATTTGTTTTCAAAGTAGGGCGTAAAAGTAGGATAGCGTTTTTTTAGTTCTTCTTTGAACTCCGCCCAACTCATCTCAGGCACTCGAATTATTCGTGGAGATCGGGGAATAGCGTAAACTTCACGCAAGGCAATAATCTGGTAATGGCGTTCCAACGGATCGCATTTCATCAATAAAGCATTCACTTCATCAAGCAATTCTAAATTGGTTTTACGTTTTTTTAGAGTAGCCCCTGCTAACTCATCCCTTAACTCCCGAAACTGCATCATCCGATAAAGCATATTATCAGGCTTTACAAGCTGATACGCTTGGATATAAAAATTGGAATTTAAATCAATCCATTCGTCAAAATAATCCATCTCATAATCGATCCAAGAAAGTGGAGATTGAGCTCGGGTGAAGACATAGGTACGTGGTCTGCCGGAGTAAAGATGCGAACTTGGTGAAGTCTGATATCTTTCGGTATCAATAATTCCAGACGCCTTCTTCAATACTTGTGTTTCTCCCTTGAGAGTTAATGCTGATCCAATTATTGACCCTTCAGTTTTCGTTTTGATATTTGAAAAAGTGGTATCTGTCACAATTGAAGTAGAAAATTCGATTGTGAACTTCTTTGTTTGATGAATCTTTATTCCCAACTCTGGGCTCTAGATATTGACTAACAGAATCAAGGTTTCAGTCGCTTTCCCAGGTAGCTTCTGCCTGCTTCCCCCACCAAAACCTTGTGCATACATTAAACATTGATCCGAAACATTGCCTGACGAAACGGTATAACTAAAACTTGGATTCAATGTTCTGAATGAGGGTGCATCGACAGGTTTATCGGTGGGGTTATGGATCGCTATCGGAACATACAGCGGTTCCCCGAATTTTATTGGGGGTAGCTTGGATGGTACGATGAACTGTAAAGGCGATTCTACTGTCGTTCGTTTCTTGGGTTGAACTTGACCTTGCAATTGTGGAGGTGAAGACAGAAACAGGGTGATTAAAAATGAAAGACTGATTTTTGTTACTTTTATCACATTATTCTCCTTTGGTTATTTAGGATATAGTCTCTCTTGAACTTTTGCCCTAGCAGATCTAGGCTATTTTGAAGAGTGAGGACGCAACTTGAAATCTGTAAATCTTGGCCTCTGTAACCTCTGATGGCCTAGCGGCCACACCGACGACGTTCCGAACACGGTTGATCTCGAAGCACAGCCAACTCCGGAACCGTCGGCGGTACTACCCGATGTTAAATCGTTATTCCTAAGGACTTAACGCCGATTTCTATCAAAATCTCGCAACTTCAAAACTTACGCTTCGCGCTTGAGATGAGCGTACGCAACTTACGATATTATTCCCTGGGCAACACATGCAGCAAAATCGGCAGCGAGGCATGGCCGCCATCGGCGGTTGTGTTTAAGTGGACTAGGCGTGATTGTGGCTTCGTTACATAATCTGCGGTGATGAAAAAGTTGCGTTCATTTTGATTGTTTAAAATCAAGAGGCCACTCAAGCCGATATTGTCAACGTAGCTGCCAAACGGCAAGTTGCGGCCAGAGTCTTGTTTGCCAAACGGAACCAGCCCTGTGTGCCCTTTTCTGGTGGCGATTACTTTGAGCATGATGGTTTCACCAGCGTGAATCTCGAATTCCATGGGCCCATCTTCTGGTGTTTTAATCGGCTGAATTCCCTTCTCCGCTGGTACAATGAAAATGGCCAACTTGCTATCGGGTTTCAGAGATAGTTTGCCGAAGTTGTTCACTTTGTGCGTGACCTTTTTGCCATTGATCGTGGCAGTTGCAGTAATAATGGAAGCTGCCGCCGATTTTTCATCCGGGGCCAGGGCATCTGCTGCGGCCATGATCACACCGCGTGCTTCGATCTGACCTGCTTCGATTATGATCGGCCCACTGACAGAGAAACCGGCCGGCAAGTCTTTGAACTCGAATTGAATCGGTCCGTCATATTCATCCAGTCGATCCACGGTGACTTTAAATTCCTTGGCACCGCCAGCAGGCACAGCGATATCTTTGCCATGCACGGTCGGCTTAAAGTCGGCCTTTCGCGGACGAATTGAAAGCTTGTAGTGCATGTTGTCACCTTCGGCACCACGTACATCTTTGATTTTGACCAAAAACTGGCCATCCGCCGGGGCAGTGAAAATAAGTCGAGAGTCAGTCCCTAGTTTGCGGCGAGACTCATCGTCGTTTTCATAATACAACATAAACACCGGCAAGCCATTAGGCACCAGATTCACTTCCGGAGAATAGGGCTTGACCACATAACAAGGTTCACCCAACGCGTGTGCCAGTGGGGTCGTTCCAAAGTATCCCCAGCGTTTTCCTTGGCCAGGGTAGACAATAAACCCTGAGTCAGGACCACGCGGGTAAAGCCACAATTTGGCCACTTCGCCATTGGAATAAAGGTATTCGTCTAATGACATTTCTTGCCAGTTAAACACTCGAAAATCACCGGTAGTTGCATCGTCTTTGCCACGAAATGTAAAGTATGAATCTCGGACCGCTTGAAGTTGAACCCGTGGAATGGAATTGCCGCTGATGTCTAACACTTCAATGAACGAATCGAGTGAGCTTTTCGCTCGACCAGCGTTGGTTTCGATGACCCATTGCTGGCCTTTTTTCGCGGCGAACTGATACAGGTCAAAATCAATCGAAGGGTCGTCTGAATGGATCTGTCCTGAGATCGTCACCGGAGCTTCCACCTGGTTGGCCAGCTTGGGCAAATTGTTGGGCTCACTTTCAGTGAACATTTTCATTTCGCCCGACATGGCAACGCCCGGTTTTTCTTGAAATGTTTGCTGTGATGCCAATTGTTTTTTCACCGGGGGCAATTTGTATTGTTGCAGCGAGCCGTTCATTCGCCCGATTTGTAGCGTGTCGGTTTGCGAATTGGTTGCCATCGCAAACGAAACATCCGGCTGATTCTTCCACGAGGCAATCTCCGAGAAATTGCGGGTGTCCCAAACTTTGACCGATCGATCTTTAGACAGTGAAACGAGGCGTGAACCATCTGCGGTGAATTTGAATTGCAGCACATCGCCTTCATGGGCATACCGGGCGATTACCATTGGATTGATTTTTGGTTTATCCGTTGAACGAACTTGCCACACTCGCAAGTTGTTGTCGGCACCGCCGGCCACTATGCGTTTTCCATCGGGCGTAAACGCACAGCAATAAACGGCCTCGAGTGGTTGCGGCAAAGTGTCGAGACGCACTGCGTCACTGACTCGCCAGACTTTGCAAGTCTCGTCTGCGCTGCCGCTGACCAACAATTTTCCATTGGGAGAAAAACCGATGTCGTAAACCGCTCCGTTATGTCCTTTGAATTGACGAATCTGTGATCCTGTGATGGCATCCCATAGAATGATATTCTGATCATAGCCACAAGTCGCAATGGTCAATCCATCCGGCGAAAGTTCAGCGTCATACAGTACATCCCTGTGCCCTTTGATTTCGCAAACAGTGCTGCCATCGGCCACATTGCATAATAGGGCATAGCCGCCCAGTCCAGTGACACCAGAAGCACACACCACTTGAGTTCCGTCTTGAGAAAAGTGAACGGCGGTCACCTTGCCTGGGAAATCTGAGAGCACTTGGGCTGGCTTGGTGGTATCGAACTTGTGCTTGTCATTAGCGACAAACAGTTCAACTCTACCGAAGTAACCGACTGCCAGATGCCGGGCATCTGGCGAGATATCCATGGCCGTAATGGGATTGATTTTCGCATGGGAAACAATCGATTTGACGCTGAGTTTCAAACGATCTGGTTGCATATTTTTCGGCGGCTTGGCCCCTTCGCTGATCCACTGCTCGATCTTGGCGATTTCGGCCTGGCTAGGTCGCGGTTCATCTTCCGGAGGCATCGCGTCATCATCCTGCGATTTTAGCAAGCGAATGATGTTACTTTTGCCAGACTTGCCCGGCACAAACACAGGGCCCTCTGGCGTTCCTTTGGTGAGAGCCGCGAAGCTCTCTAGCGAGAAATCGCCTTCCAGGTCGCCATCGTTATGACAACCAGCGCAGTATTTCTTGAAGATCGGGGCAATGTCTTGATCATACTCAACCGGTTGATTCTCAGCAGAAAACAAAGCGGTTGGAATTAAGCAGAGGCAAACAGTGATATAGTGTCGAAACATAATAATTGGTCGTTATGGAATGAAAATGATGGTCGTGATAATTGGCAGGTAAGAATTCAATAAGATCAATGATTAAACAAAAACTCACGGCTGCTCAGAACTCCCCAGAACAGATCTTCAATGACCGGGCGTTCATCGGAATCACCTACTACTGGTATGAATTCTGAAAGCCGTTTTCGTTCTTCTGTGGTTGGATAGCGAGAGAGTGCCGCCAGGTATAACTCGTCAATCAGAGTCGCATCCGACATGCCTTGGCTGCGTAGTTTCAACAATGAGGCAACCCGGCTTTTTTCGTCCTTGAGTTTATCGTTAATCGTTGACCCATTGGAAATGTGTAACACTTGAATCACCGTTGGCTCGGAAGATCGTTCGCACTCACAAACAATCCGGCGTTGGTTTCTTCCGAAGGTTTGTAGGAAGTAGTTTTCTACCGCCGAGTCATACAGTTGTACGGCTCTGGTTCCCAGTGGATAGGCGTCGGTCTTCTGCCGATCTGTGCCAGCAAAGGCAATCCACTCAAACTTGCTCGGCACTTTCGAAACCTGAACAATCGCATCATGCAGCACTTCGGCCTTCATCCGCTTCGGATAGTAGCGGGAATAAAATCGGGTGTCTTCTCGATTGCCGTCCAACACGCGACTAGTCCGTTGATAGGCGTTCGACTGAAGGATGATTTTCATCAAGGCTTTTAAGTCAAACTTGTTTTCAATCACGAATGCTTCTAGAGCGGCCAGCAATGGCTCGTTGCTGGCAGGGTTCGACACACGTAGGTCATCAACGCTTTCGACCAAGCCGACGCCAAAATAGTTGGCCCAAATTCGGTTGGTAATTGCTCTGGCGAAGTAAGGATTTTCGGTTGAGGTTAGCCAATCGCCAAAAGCAACTCGGCGGTCTGAGGTGTCGTCAAACGCAAGCGGCCTGCCATCGAGCGGTGTCGGTGGTTGCGGCTTACCAGTTCGCGGCTGTACCAGTTCACCGGAGTTCACCACATACAAGGTCCGCACTCCGCTGCCATTGCGGGTTTCGCCGCCCCAGCCTTTGGCTTTGACGCGTGAAAACATATTCGCCATGGCGTAATACTGATCGTTGGTCCATTTTTCCAAAGGGTGATTATGGCACTTGGCGCAACCAATCGAGAGACCGAGAAACGCCTGACTTGCATTTTCGGTCATGTCTTCTGGCGTTTGATGCAGTGCGAAAAAGTTGGTGGCCCCGTTTTCTGTACTCACCCCGGTTGAAGTAACAATTTGCCGAACAAATTCATCCCAAGGCGTGTTTTTTTCGACATGGTCATACACAAACTGGTAGTAGGCTTTCAGCGGATCAGGGCGAAGCAAGTTCCCATTGAGCATCAAAATATCGGACCACTGGTAAGTCCAGTAATCAACAAAGTCAGACGAAGCGAGTAACTGGTCAATCAGTTGATCACGTTTTTCTGCGGATGAGTCGGTCAAGAACTCACGTGTCTCCTCGACACTAGGCAACCGGCCCACCGTGTCTATGTAAACTCGCCGCACAAATTCTGATTCAGTGCAATTCCCCGAAGCAGTCAAGTTCAGTCGGGCCAACTGTCGATCAACCTGCTCATCGATCAAGTTTTTCGGTTTGCGTTGATCGGCTTTCTTGTCACTTACCGATTTGTCTTTCTGTTGAAACGGAACTGTGGCTCGAGCAATCGCCAGTTTACTGGCATACCAGGCAACAATCGCCCCTTCACCGGGCCCTACGGTTGAAGCGGTGCCGGTGTCGTCGATTTGGCAAACAGCATCATTCGTCGACGACCATTTGACCCAACGCGTTACATCTTCGGTGCGTCCGTCGGAATAAACGGCGTTGACCACAAACTGCTGTGATTCCCCTAGTTTGTGCAAAGATTGCTTAGGAAAGATTTCAAGCCGCTCAACAATGGGATCGGCATCTTGGGGAGGCTTAGCACCGGCAGCGATCCACTGCGAGACGATTTCATACTCTTGGGTATCCACATCAAGCCGCAATCCGCCTTTGTGCGGAATCGCGGTGGAAGGCTTGGTTAGAAATAAACTGCGAGCAGGGTCGAAAAATTCAACCCGACGACCCCGATCTTGTTTCACGATATTGAAATAATCAGCATCCGAGTCATAGCCTTGCAACGAAAGCTTGAAGCCCCCTTTGCCAGACAACGCACCGTGACAGCCGCCGGTGTTACAACCTTTTTTTGCTAACACAGGCTGCACATGATTGCGGAAACTCCACTGAAACGGTTTCTCCATACCGGTTACCGTGACCTTGGCAGTTGCCGTTTGATCACCTTGCTTGACGGTGATGGTAGCAGTTCCGTTTGACTTGGGGACGACTACGCCCTGTTTCACCTCAGCCACTTTGATGTCGCTGGAAGTCCAAGTTAAATCGGCGGTCAGTTGTTGTCCAAGTTCTTCGCCCAATTTGGCTTGGACAATCATTTTCTGAATGCTGACCGAGGAACTTAACTCAACCTGTGGTGGAAGCAATTCGATAGATGATTGAGCATGGGCAGAATGCACCCAGCAAATTGAAATAATCAGCAGTGGTATCAATCGATTCATAATACGATCAGCAATAGAGGCAGGAAAATTAGGGGATGGAAGCCAGGCGTTTAGTCTCGCTTAAAACAACTCATGAATCGGGGCATGACCCGAGTCAACAATTGGAAATGGTCGACCGGCCGGGCCAGGCAGATAGTCTTCGGTATTGAAACCTAGACTGTGGAAAATAGTCGCCGCGACATCGGCTGGTTGCACAGGTCGATCAGCAGGCACGGCTCCAATCGGGTCACTGGCGCCAATGATTCTGCCGCCTTGCACTCCGCCTCCGGCAAAGTAAACCGAAAAACATTGTGGCCAGTGATCTCGCCCGCCAGCCGGGTTGACCGCAGGAGTCCGGCCAAACTCGGCCAAGTTGCAAACCATGGTCGAGTCGAGCATCCCGCGTTGATCCAAATCTTCGATCAAGGCCGAGTACCCTTTGTCGTACATCGGGCAAACTTGATCTCGCATACCTTCGATTGAGGTAAAGGGTTTCGAGCCATGGATGTCCCAAGTTATTTCATCGAACACGGTTAAAAAAGTATTGATTGTCACAAAGCGAACGCCACGTTCGACTAACCGGCGAGACAACAAACAGCACTGCCCAAAGCGGGTCATGCCATAACGCTCACGAACTTTCGAGGGTTCCTTACTCAAATCAAAAGCGTCACGTGCTGCAGGGCTGGTCATCAAACGAAATGCGGACTCGAAGTTGCTATCCAATAACGCCGCGTTTTCACTTGCCTCAAAACTTGCGGTGGTTTGATCAACAATGTCACGTATTTTTTTTCGGCGATCTAATCGTACCGTTCCAATTTCAGCCGGCGGCAATAAGTCAGGCACTTTGAAATTTTCGACTGAAGGATCGGCATTCAGTGCGAAGGGATCGTGTGCTTTGCCCAGAAATCCGCCCGCTTGCCCATTGGGCATGTTTCCACCACCTCGGCCCATTAATTGTGGCAACACAGCGAAGGCAGGCAAATCGGTTTTGCGGCCTCGTTGATGACTGACCACCGCGCCGATATGCGGCGTATTGATTCCGCCGGTGAACAGCCGACCGGTTTGCATCATTTGCCAGCCTGCATCATGCACGGCTGCGCCGGTGTGATGGACGGAACGGACTACCGAAAACTTATCCGCAATTTTTGCATGCTCAGGCAAAATCTCAGAGATGATGAATTCGGGGTTTTTCGTTTTGATCGGTTTGAACGGGCCACGGATTTCTGACGGAGCATCAGGTTTCATATCCCAGGTATCAAGCTGGCTAGGCGCACCTAAGTTAAAAATCATGATGCAGGACTTGTCTTCTTCGCCAGGCCGCAATGCTCCGTTTGCCTTGGCTGCCAAGATATCAGGCAGGCTCAGCCCAATTGCACCCAATGTGCCAGCTTGAAGAAAGTCTCGCCGGGTCACTCCGTTACAAGTGTTTGATTTGCCACGTCCAGTGAAAGTTAGCATGCGTAGAGCCTATAGAATCTTGATAATTGGGTTGTGCAGAGGGTGAGAAAGATAAGCTTTTTAGGAATGGGTTATCGCTAGACTGTTCAGTGTATCGCCTGAGAGCGAGAGGCTCTAGATAAATCTGAGAAAAGTTTTGGTACGTTTTGACCATCGAATACTGTTTGCCTGTCATAAATTACGGAATAAAGCCATTCATGCCACCCTATTATGGTATGGAGTCTTCATTTTCGTATGTCTGCAAGCAGGCAATTGACCAATTTCATTTTGCAGGCGACAATGGGTGGCTTGCAATTGTTGTGACCCTACGCAGGTGTATCTTTCGGAGTTATCCATTGTCTGAACATATATTGAAAATCACTGGGCTCGTCAAACAACCCAGTTCGCTTTCGTTTCAAGATCTTTGCGGTGTGGCATCCAAGCACCAGATCTTAGATATCAGCCAGCTTTCCGATAACTGGCAAGGCAGTGCCCTCCGTTTGGAAGGACTATTAGACCTTGTGCAGCCGGATGAAACGGCCGATTACATCACCTTCCACTGTGAAGCTGATGATTTTCACGCCAGCGTACCACTAAAACTAGTGAAACATACGACGATGTTAATCTATCGTATGGATGAAAATTGGCTGCCAGAAGATAAAGGCGGCCCCATTCGGCTTTGGATTCCTAACACCGTAAGCTGCCAGACCGGCGAACTGGATGACTGTGCCAATGTGAAGCATCTCGATGGCATCGAACTCAACTGCGGACAAGGCAAAGACACACGACGGTAATTTGCCCAACGATGGTCTTTCATCGAATCTGCACCAACGGAAACAAAAAAAGGAACCGCCCAACAGCGGTTCCTTTTTTGTTATCAAACGATCTACCGTGAGTTACCTACCAGTTTGTCAGCGGCATGACTAACGCCAGGCCTAGACTAACCAGAAAACTCACAATGCCGAGCACCAACAAAAGTGGTGTCCATGTTTTTAGGGCTTCCACTTCGGTGATTCCGCTCATCTTGGCGAACACCCAGAAACCACTGTCGTTCATCCATGATCCGATCAATGAACCGGCACCGATCGATGTGGCCAAGTAAACTGCATTGCAGCCCAAGACTTCAGGCGATGCCACGCCAACCAGCATGGCAGAACCGGTGATCATGGCGACCGTGCTTGAACCTTGCGCTATCTTTAACATGGCCGCAATTCCAAAGCCAAGCGTTAAGGTCATCACCGTTTGCGCCCCGGCAGGGTTGTTGCCCTGGAAGATTGTGCGAATGGCCTCGCCGACTTCGGCTTGCTGTAACATGGCACCAAAGGCACCTCCACCTGCGGTGATTAGAATAATCAAACCACCACTCATCAAAGCAGTTTCAACGGAAACGCCCAATTCTTTCAAAGATAGGCAACGTTGGCGAAGCAAGGTCACCATCGAAATCACGGCCGAGAGTAATAATGCAAAGGAAGCATTCCCAAGCAACGATGCCCAGTTCGCAGCATTCCGGGCAGGTGTGTCCCACTTATGCGCCGCAATGACTTCCGGTCCATACGCAGATTCAAGAATTCGACGATTCATGCGTTCTGCATCGACAGGCTTCATGCGAGATTTATTTTTTTGCACATCCTTTATCAAAGAGTCTGACATTTTGATTCCAAACAAGGAATCACGATCTGCAGGGAAACCTCGATCTCGCAGCACGTAATTGTTAAGTCCAGCGACAACAGTCGCTTTCTCCTCTTCAGTCAGCGATTCTTCCTTCATTAACAAGGCCGCAATTGGCGCTCGTTTGTCAGAATCGACTGCCCCTTCTTTATTAATCACGCTGATAATTCGTTTCGAGATATTTGCATCAACGGCGGCGTTGCCTGCTTGGACAGTTGTCCGGAAAGCGTCCCAGTCTTTGATGTCTGCCACACTGAGTCGGGCCGCTGCTTCGGCATCGGCAATAGTGGTTAGCACCGTATTGCAGGAGATCATAACCACCGGCAATAGAACAGGCGCGAGTGCCAGCCATAGGGGAGGCAACTTGTCATCATCCAAAGGTTCTGGCTCAGGCTCTGTTCCCACCTGACGCATCGGCAGCGGCATAATGCGATTCATGTAGCTAGAAAATGCGAGACCAGCAATCGCCGCAGGCAGCGCGACTAACGCACCGATCATGATCATCAGCCCTTTGTCCACATTCAACTGATCGGCCACGATCAATGGACCCGGCGTTGGCGGAACCAGCGTGTGCGTAATTGCCCCGCCCGTGCCAATCGCCATGATGTACAACAAATAGTTGCGGTTGGTTTTTTTGAATAATGAACGAGCCAGAGGCACCAAGAGATAAAACACAGTATCAAAGAAGACTGGCACGGCCAGTACAAAACCGCTTCCCATCAACGCGACTGGCGCCCTTTTTTCTCCAACTAATTTCATTGCCGCGCGAACCACACGGTCTGCCGCTCCACTGTCTAACATGCACTTGCCGATAATCGCGGCGAGTGCAATGACGATTCCGATCCCTCCGGCAGACTTGCCGAATTCCTCGGCTACCCGACTAAACTTACTGGCAACGCTTCCTTCAGCCATCAAACTGACCACCATCGCGGCAGTGATCAAAGCGAGAAAAGCATTGGCACGTAAAAAGATAATTAGCCCCAACACGGTGAACATTCCAACGCCAAGGCAAGTTAATGCGTAATAGATATCATCTTGAGACATAGAAGCAAACTCGTCGTATTAGGTGGGATTCATGGATAAGAAAAAATGTTAGAGTGTTGAGAATCCCATAGATACGCACAGGTTTCAAGTCTTGAAGCATTCGTAAAGCGAAAAAACATGAACAACCAGCAAGATTCAATACAATTGATTGCAAAGTGGCTTGCCGAATCGAAAAAAACGGTAATTTTCACCGGTGCAGGCATCAGTACCGAAAGCGGAATCCCCGATTTTCGTTCGCCTGGCGGAATCTGGACCAAATACCGCACGGTCTACTTCGACGAATTCATGGAATCCGCCGATGCACGCCATGAATACTGGCAACAAAAATGTGAAGGGCATCGAGACTTTGCCGACGCTGCGCCCAACACAGGTCACAACATCATCGCCAAGTGGGAAGCAGAAGAGTTGACCTGCGGAGTGATCACGCAAAACATTGATGGCCTACATACGATTGCTGGCAGCCGTGAAGTATTAGAACTGCATGGAACGGCCCGGCAAATCAAATGTATGGACTGCGAAGCGATGTTTGATGTTGGGCCCATGGTGGATGAATTCCTTGAGACCGACAGCGTGCCTGCTTGTCCGCAGTGTAAAACTGGCCGCTTAAAACATGCCACGGTTTCGTTCGGTCAAAGTTTACCGCCCGATGTTTTGCAAAAAGCCTACCAGTGGTGCCGCGATGCCGATTTAATACTAGCGTTAGGCTCTTCGTTAGTCGTCACGCCTGCTGCTGATTTGCCGGTCACAGTCAAAAAGTACGGTGGTCGTGTGATGATTATCAATCGAGATGAAACCGGGCTCGATGAAATCGCCGACGTAAAACTCTCAGGTTCGATTGGCGAAACCTTGACAGAGATCGATCAAGCGATTCAAACTAGATAAATGCGGAATTCAAGAAATAGGAGTTGCGAGATGAGAAAATGTTGCCTGACTATATTGTTTTCAATCGTTAGCTGCTTGCCTTTACTGGCAACCGAAATCAGTTTGCATGGAGATGCTGTGATCAAGTTTGCTACGGTCGCTGAAGCGACCCAACACTTGAGCCAAAAAGATCGGTTCATTCAGGCCACCAGTCCGTTTGATCGTGATAGCCGATTGAAAAAGTCCGGCGTTACCCAGCAACAACTGGTCGATTATGCAGCGGCACAAGCCTTGGCTTGGGACGAAGTTGAAACCGCCAAGTTGACACAAGTCATGCAGCGGCTCAAATCCAAGTTCAATCGCTATGCCATTCCGTTTCCCAAAACAGTGTTGCTCATTAAAACCACAGGGAAAGAAGAAGGAGACGCGGCCTATTGTCGAGGCAATGCCATCATCTTACCCAAAAGTAAAGTCGCTGGTGATAACTTGGGCAAGCTCGAACGCCTGATGACGCACGAACTGTTTCATATTCTCAGCAGTCACAATTCAAGCTTGCGTAGCGAACTGTATAAGATCATAGGGTTCACCACTTGCAACACAATCCAACTGCCACAAACGTTGAAGCACCGTAAAATCACGAACCCTGATGCACCACGATTTGATTGTGTGATTGAGTTAGAGATTGACGGCAAGCCAGTGAATGCTACGCCTGTACTGTTCGCTTCGGTTGAAAAATATGACCCTAAGTCGGCGAAAACATTTTTTCAATATCTGACATTCAAATTGATGGTCGTTGAACAAACCACCAAAGGCTGGGTCGCTCTGTTGACAGAAAACCGACCACAAATGCTCGACCCAAAGAACGTCGCCTCTTACTTCGATCAAATAGGCCGCAACACCGGCTACATCATTCACCCTGACGAAATCCTGGCCGATAACTTCGTTCACATGGTTCAGGGAAGCGAATCACTGGCCACACCGGGTATTGTGGAGAAGATGAATATTGTGTTCGAGAAACCGTAACTCGTTTGACAAAGACAAATGATTCTAGAAATTATCATTTCGCTTATCATCGCAATCGTCATTTTGAGCTTGTTTTTTTGGACTGGCACGGATAACGAGGATGAATACTGGGCTCTTAGTGAATTACAGTGCCCACACTGTGAATCTCCTTATCCTATTGAGGATCTGCTCAAGAGAAACCGAGTCTTTTGTGAGCCACCATCGGATGGGTCAAAACTTCCACATTCGTGTAATGGATCAAGCATTCACTGTCCTAGCTGCCATGAGGAAGCAACTTTTTTTCGCACAGAGAGTAATCCATATTTCAGTGATATAGCTGAACAACCAAGATTGTGCAAAAACTGCACCGAGCGTTTCATGGGACTCCCTGACTCTACTTGTCCCGTTTGCGGTGAATCAGATCATGCCATAGCGACAGAATAATCTTAGTACAGGTCATTCTGTCGCTAGACAATGAAAAGTATTAGATCGATTGTATTGCTCTTTTACTCATCCAAATCCAAAATTTCAGATGAGACGGTGACGATGGTGTACTTATTCTCATCTTTACCTGGTAGGCCAGCGATCACTAAGTGATTTTTTTCACCACAGACTGCTTGGGTGGCCCAACATCAGTTCCAGCAAGGCACAAGTTCTGATTCTAAGGATTGCAACGATACCTGGCTCTAATCCGGCAGTTATTCTGTAGCAAATACCCTGCACACGGTGAGTCGCAAGTCGTTACAGGAACAAGCATCCTATGATTTAATCCCAGCTTTTTTTCTATCGGAATCCTTGTGTTGGAATAACCTTTCTTATCATTGAAGAACCTAAAACCTGAGAACGCTGTGAAAACAAAATCGACCAAGAGAAATAGACTCTATTACTACTTGATAGGGTTCAGTCTTCTCATCGTCTTACTGACGATGATTCCGCTTCATTCGTATTCCCGAAGCTACACGCAAGCAGTACGTGATAATGATGCTTGGGCCGAACGTGTAAATCTAATATCGCAACTGGGCGAACTCGTAGCCATTATGCACAAGTCGAGTATCCCTACTCTTAACTCAGATCATGTCAGCATAAATAAAGATCAACTGGTGAGTTCAAACCTGAAGTTTCAAGAGATTATCGAGAGTGTACGTGCCGACTTTGTTCAGAACAAGGAACAATCGGAATTGGGAAAACGAACTCTCACCCTTCGAGGAATTGAGGAGCATGGGAGCATTGTCTATCAAGGGGCTCTGGAATTGATCCAGCAGTTAGAGTCTGAATTGCCCATGATGGATGCTTCTCGAAGAAATCAATTAGATCAAAGTATGCATAAGTCATTGAGCTTGATTCATAAATTACATCAAGACTTACAAGATCGTCAGTCGCTGGTAATTGAATCCCAAAAATTCCAAGCGAAAATGTTGGAGTGGATATTGCTTGCCATCACGGCTGCACTAAGTCTCGTTGTCTCGGGAACGCTATGGTATGGGCACCAGCATGTTGCCGCAAAAATGCGAGAGGAGAAACGAAACGAAGATCGACTTGAGGTAATCCTAACGACCAAGGACACGGTGAACTCTCACATTACTCAGATTCATGATCTTTCAAATGAAGTCATTGCGGAACTAGATAATCCAAATCAGATCAGCGTAATTAAACAAATTCACCAACAAGCCAATTCCTTGTCTGATATTGTTCAGTATATGATCAAGAAAGTGCGGCCAGATCAACCTGAACCAATTCAACAAATTTCGAAATCAAATACCGTCAAAGCAACCACCGCCTGTGGAGATGCCCCAGAGGAACAAGCGAGCCAAACGCGGCTTAATTGCCGAGTTTTAACCGCAGACGATGGGCCCAACAATCAGCGGTTCAACTGCTTTGTTCTGAAGAAGGCCGGAGCCGATGTCGTGGGTGCTGACAATGGGCAGATTGCCTTAGATCTTGCGCTCAAAGCACAAGAAGAAGGCAAACCGTTTGATATCTTTTTAATGGACATGCAAATGCCGGTTCTCGACGGTTTTGAGGCAACCAGAAAACTGCGAGCGGCCGGATTTACCGAGCCGATTATTGCCTTAACAGGCAGCGATGAAGTGGGCGATAAGGAAAAATGCTTGGCCGCTGGTTGCGATGAATTTATCACAAAGCCTGTGAGCCGGGAGAAGCTAGTTCAAGTGGTCGCTCATCATGCTGCTCAATTATCCAAGGTTTAGTTAATTCGTCGCCGAAACCATTTGCCGGTCTTTAGAAGAGGTCGAGATTCGTTTTTCTGATAGCGGCCCTTTTTTAGATCGTCCGCCTTCTAACCAACTGCCCAGCCAAGTGTTGCGAACACAGTAGTGATACGAGATCAGTGTGAAGCTAATAGTAGTAATCATGGCCAGCGTTAACTTTGCCCACACATTGAGATCGGTTCGAGACAATAGAATATGCACGCCTGCGACAATCGGCAGATGAATTAAATAGACCCAAAACGATGCATCTGAAATGTAGCGGAAAATTGCAACCGGCTGGGGAAATCGTTGAAGAAACAGCCCAAACAAACCCAAGGTAGTTAGCCAAGAAAAAACGACCACGCCAACTGCCACTGGCCAACTTGCAGTGATTGCTTCCGACTGAAGATGTGCCTGAACAAACGGCAGCAGGCCAGCGAAGGTGACACTCGAACCCACCAATAAAACAACATGAAATCGCTGCACCACAGCAATCCATCCACGATGCTGAAACAGCCAAACGCCTGATCCAAAGAACATTGCGTAGTAAACTAAACGCGTGAGAACTGGAAAAGGCGATTGTTGAAAACCGAGAACGACTCGTGAATCAAACCACAACACAGCAGCACACACTGGTAAGCTGATCAACAAGGCCCAGGCCCAACGCAGGCTATTATCAGTGGAGACAACTTGTTTTTCTACGCGACTCTTTCGCAGCGAAAGTAATGTGCCTATTGCCCAAAAAGCAAAGCAGTAAACGACTAGGTATTCTAGAAACCAAAGATGGCTGAAGCCAAAGAAATCTTTTTCTACCGAGTCTTCAAAGCGAAAACTCCGCAACTTGTTCGCAGCATATTTTCCGTCTAGTACCCAGCCCAAAGTAAACACAAAAGCGGTGACAGGCAGAATGATTACGGAAGCTGCGATGAGCGGCATCAGCAATCGTTTAAAACGATTGACCAAAAAACCGTATGCCCCGCGAGATCGATAGAGCTGCATGGCAAAGTAGCCTGCAATCAAAAAATACATGGCCATAATGAAACACTCGATCCACCAGAACAGTCCATCGATGAGGATCGATTGAGCAGGGGCATCGTTTGTTGGCCATAACAGGCCAGGCATTGAAATCGTCAGATAAGGGACCGCCGCGTGCAGCAAAACCACTAGCATAATGGCGCTAGCACGGATAGCATCAAACCCATGCAAGCGTTGGGTTGCATCGGTCGAAGTCGGGTTTTCCGCGATGTTATTGGAGTCCACTTGAAGTGCCTCTGAAGCAGAATGCACAAGGAATTAAGGATGGTTCACGGTTTCGATCTTCGTCAGATGATGTCTGACCGTATATCTTATTGATCGACAAAAACCAGCGGGGGCTTTGGGGGATTGGT
Organism: Blastopirellula sp.; assembly: GCA_002733575.1. Classification (GTDB taxonomy): domain Bacteria; phylum Planctomycetota; class Planctomycetia; order Pirellulales; family Pirellulaceae. The sequence continues at coordinate 58,065 of NVWB01000014.1, forward strand.
GGCAATTGTAACGAATATGCCAATTAATTGAAATCGCTTTTGTTTTTGAACAGATTTACACATTTTAGGGAAAAAATGGCTTTTATAATTTACCAGCCTTATCATGTGTGTTAAAACTCGATAAGACTTATCCTCCCGTGTGTATCTTGAAGAGTGAAAGTGGCAAAACAATGTTTCGAATTAAAATTATCTTAGTGATCGCAGGCGGGGCTCTCTGTTTCTGGGGCTTCCAAGAATTCCGAGTGGGTTCTAGTGCATCTGCCGAACCGGAAGATGTTTCATTATCTGATATCGAGAGTGGTAACATTCCTGATAATACGCATCTGAGAATTGGTGAACATGCAGCGTTATATCCTGGGTCGGTTTATACCTACGAAGAAGAAGGTTCCGGAGGCGGCATGCCCTCCAATAGCGCCAAAGTACGCTATGCTTATTATCCTATAATCTCGTTAGAGCATGACTTCATGCAGCAGCTGGCAGCTTTAGAAAATGCTGAGAACATCGATGAATTTGCAGAGCCGACCTTGGATGGTTTAGCCGTTCTTGTCAGAACCAATGATTTCAAAACGATTGGAGCCATACCAGACGATATTGTAATCGAAGAGAGCGTGCAAGGCTTAGTCATCAACCGAATCTCCTCGCTAGATGAAGAAGAAAAAGACTTGTTGCGTCAAAGCTTTGACACGATTGATTTTGATAAGGTATTAATCTTATCAGATGACCGAAAACCCAGTTCTGTTTTTGTGACTGTACTAATGATGCTTGGCGGAGTTGGACTTTCGCTAGTCGGGATTGGTCTATTTTTTGTCGGCGGAGAGTAAGTGCAATCGACGATTGAAGTATGATCGCAGATTAAAACTGCCGTGCCGTAGGGCTCATCTGCTCAGGTAAACCACTAGGCAAAGCTGGAGAGTTAGGGACTGCAGAGGTTGGAGTCACAGCCTGAACTGGCTTTGTCGGAACGACACGATAGGGAACCTGTATTTGGGTCTCTCTAGCAGTAATTGGTAGCGAAATAGCCGGAGCCGAATAATATCGCCCGGCTATTGGTGCAGCAAAATCAGGATGATGGGCGAAGTACGGATCATAGAGATCGTACCCGTGCAGATCGTAATAGAAATTATCGTACGACTGCTGTAAGTCTTCCCAGGCCAATTGCAACGAGTGATGCTTGTCTAATAACGGGGAAACATCAAGACTGCCTTGTATTCGCTGATATCCTTTTGTGACTTTGTCTAATTCACCAAAGATTGTGTAGCGACTCGACTGTCTTCGAGCAGTGGCAGTGAGATCAGCGGTTGACCTTCTCAACAGCGATGCCTCGGTTCGTAAAGCTGAATCTGCGTTGTAGGCAATCAGCTTCGCTTCAAACTTTGCCACAGCATGTTGCAGTTTATAGGCATCTGGAACCACACGATAGGGATTCACAAACCAAGGATCGGCTTGCACTGAAGTTGCTGAAGTAACCAGGAGCAACAAGAGCCAAACTGTGTTTTTGTATTTCATGGTAAATCCCTGTTAATTAAAAAAGCCCCTTGAGAGATTTGTCTAGGGTGTGGGAATCGCTCACCCGATGCCCCACGACTGTTCCGACCCAATCATTCTATAGACAAATGCCCTCAAGAGGCTAGTGTATTTCTGACTTTCTTACGACACAAAGACCGACTGCATTGTGCAGCCGGTCTCTGTTTGTTTTACAAGTAAGTCTTAGGTTTAGTGATTCAAGGCGGCGTTCAAAATGTGTGCCCAGGCTGGTGCTCTTGATTGAATGTGGATTTGAACCGGCCCTGCGTTGATGTGTCCACCATGGTGACGATTGTTGTGACGATTGTATCCGTGCGAAATTGCGATGCTASAGCGGTATCGAACGTAGCGGCAATGGGTTTCGTACAAGTCGTAGTAAACTCGGTCCATGGCTCGTTCAACTTCAATCCAAGCACGTTGCACTGTGTATGAGTGATGGGCATGGTGAGCATGACGTAGTTCGCTTTGAACATGACGGAACTCGGTCATAACTTCTTTGAAGTCGGTTCGAAGATGGCTCAAGCTACCTTGTTGTTGTGCAGTATCGCAAAAGTGTTCAGCAGATTCAGCTAATTTTTGAGCTTCATCATCTAAGTGAGAAAATCCAGCTCGATGATGAAGAATGTCGTGCAAGCGTTCTGAAGCTTGATGCAAGGCTTCGATATCGGCTTCCAAACGATTTTGATGGGTGAAATGACCTGCAGAAGCAAGTTGAGGTGCGGCCAAAAAAGCGGTGAACAAAAGTCCGGCAAACAATGTAGTTAAGCGTGACATAATAAAGTTCCTTTGAGTGAAGCGAAAGATTGTTTTAGTGGTCGGTGTCTGATATCACTAAATGCAACGCTAGTGCCAAAACTTGAAAGGATGGCCCTGGTGTCACTGTAAGTCATTTACATATAACACCTTATGAATTATCCATCGGTTTGGCTAGAATCTCGATAGCACTTCTAATATGCGATTATCACGACAAATGCTGTCAATATGACAACGCCGTTCTCAAGTTGAAACGGAATTAGAGCCCAAGAACGAAAAAAGCACGCTGGCGAGATACTCACCAGCGTGCTTTAGGTTGTTTATCTGCAAATCAGACAACCTGAAACCAATAAATGGGCCTCTACTTCTTCTCTTCTCTTTCTTTGCGACGGGCTTCGATGATATCTTCTTGGATATTACGAGGCGTCGCTTTGTAGCCATCGAGTTCCATGCTGAAAGTACCTTGACCTTGGGTCATGCTACGCAAGTCAGTCGCGTAACCAAACATCGAGGCCAGTGGAATTTCGGCGGTGATGATTGTGGTGCCTTGATTCACTTCGGAAGCGGCGATCATTCCACGTTTACCAATACAGTCTCCAGTAACTGGTCCCTGGAAGGATTCAGGCACTTCGATTTCAACTTTCATGATCGGCTCAAGCAAGGTAGGTTTCATCTTCATGAAGTTCTCGCGGAAACATCCTTTGGCGGCTGTGCGGAATGCCATTTCCGAGGAGTCAACATCGTGATAACCACCGTCAACCAACTTCACTTTAAAGTCTAGTACCGGGAAGCCAGCAATAATACCGGTCTCTTTAGCAGTCTCCAGACCCTTCTTAACGCCAGGTATGTATTCCTTTGGAACACTACCACCAACAATAGAGTCTGTGAATTCAAAACCAGAACCAGTCTCACCAGGCTCGAAGACCAATTCGATTTTCGCGAACTGACCAGAACCACCAGATTGTTTCTTGTGTGTGTAGCTGATCTCACATGATTTTGTGATTGATTCACGATAAGCAACTTGCGGCGCACCAATAGCAGCCTCAACTTTAAACTCACGTCTCATACGATCAACAAGAATATCAAGGTGAAGCTCACCCATCCCTCTCATGATTGTCTGACCTGATTCATGATCAACAGAAACACGGAAAGACGGATCTTC
>NVWB01000015.1 GCA_002733575.1 Blastopirellula sp.
TGCCCGGCTAACTCGAAAAGACCAGTTCGCCAATATCCCCGGTCACGTCAAGTTCGCGAGCCATTTCCATGTGGAACATACTCTCGACTTCTTACGGCAAAGTCAGGGTATTTCTTACACGGATATCGTTCCTTCCTCCGTGAAACAGCCACAAATCTGGAAGTACACATTGAAGCGTCCTTCCAATGATGATTGGACGAACCCGGGCTTCGATGATTCCGACTGGAAGTCGGGCCCTGGCGGGTTTGGGCGAAAGGGAACGAAAGGTCTGAAATTTGGCACGTCATGGGACAGTTCGGATATCTGGCTCCGGCGTACATTCACGTTAGACAAAAACCCACCCCTGGAAACGAGACTGATGCTTCAGCATGATGAAGATACCGAGGTCTACCTAAATGGCATCCTCGCGGCTTCCGTCACAGGGTTCAGTGCCGAGTATCGTTATCTGCCCATCAGTCTTGAGGCGATAAAAAAACTTCGCAAGGGCGCAAACGTGATCTCGATTCACTGCCAAAATGATGGCGGCGGACAGGCCATTGATGCAGGGCTGGTCCTCATCGACAAATCTTCAGGCCGCATTCCGGCGGAACTACAGTCGCCAGGATTCGTCGACGTGTTCAAACGAATGGGGATTGATATTGTTCATTTGGCGGAATTTCACAATGGCCGTACCCCGAAACTCAAAGCTCCGGAACGCCTGAAGCAATTGGAAACACTGCACCAAGAGTGCCTGCGTCTGAGTGATGACAAATTTCTACTGCTGCCTGGAGAGGAACCGAACGTACACCTGGGCGGGCATTGGATCAGCTTCTTTCCGAAGCCAGTTTACTGGGTTCTAAACCGACCGGAGGAAAAACCGTTTGTCACACAGCACCCGAAGCTAGGCCCTGTGTATCACGTCGGTGGCGAGGCGGACGTACTGCGGTTGTTGCGAGCCGAAGGTGGGCTGGCGTGGACCGCCCATCCGCGAATCAAATCCTCGACAGGATTTCCCGATAGCTATCGCGACCGACTGTTTTATCAGTCTGAGCAATTCCTGGGTGCCGCCTGGAAAGCGATGCCGGCCGACTTGTCGCAGCCCCGACTGGGTTCTCGCGTGCTCGATCTATTGGATGACATGTCGAACTGGGGAACGCCCAAAGTCGTTCTCGGAGAAGTCGACGTTTTCAAGATCGCAGCGGATAATGAGCTTTACGCCCACATGAACGTGAACTACTTGCGTCTAGACGAGGTGCCTAAGTTCGAAGACGGCTGGCAACCCGTCGTGGACGCGCTGCGTGGCGGGCAGTTCTTCGTCACCACGGGCGAGGTGTTGATTCCTGAATTCACAGTGAACGGTCGAAAGTCGGGCGAGAGCGCAACTGTCGAGAAAGACCACAAAGCCGAAGTACGCCTCGATCTGAAATGGACGTTCCCGTTGGCATACGCCGATATTATTATGGGAGATGGTCAGAACATCAAACGACAAAGAGTCGACCTGTCTGCGACCGATTCTTTCGGAGAAATATCGCTCAAGGTCGACGTTGACGTGAGCGGCCAACACTGGATGCGCGTGGAAGTTTGGGATATCGCGACCAACGGCGCATTCACACAGCCGGTCTACCTGCGCAAACGCTGATTCGCTTTTCAGGCAATCCTGTGACAGGCCAAACTGGGGAATCGAGTCCCCAATACCCGCTGCATGTGGTAGCGGATTGGTTGGGGAACACACCTCAGATTGCTCATACATTAACACGGACTTCTATCAAAGCATGTTTACCAACATAGAATTTTACTCTCGGGGAGTGTCGATGAATTCCCCTTTGTTATCGAGGTAGCCCCAACGATTTCCTTTCTTAAAGTACTCACGGCCGGGGTCGTACTTGATGTGACGGATAGGCATGCCTTGATCATAATGCCAAGTCTCGCGAGGAACGTCGCGGGCCTCGCCTTTGGGGTCCGGAAGGAATCGGGTTTGTTCAATAACGGAGCCCGACTTATCGAAAGTCTCGCGGCTCACAAGGTGGTCGTCGGGCCTGTAGTACTCGCGAGTAGCTATTAGGCCGTTGTTGTAATGGATGCGGCGAGTTGCTTTGCCCGTGGCGTTCAGGTCATGGCGGCGCGTGAGAACGCCATCTGCATACCATTCCCTACGGATTACCCCGTCATGCAGGTGAATGGTTTCGAGAACCCCATCGCGTTCTCGCGTGCTCGTCCAGGAAAAATCGGAAGGTGTGCTGCTTAGTATGGCCAGCTTGCCGACAGGTAGCTTGATCGGCAGAGAGGGTTCGCTTTCAAGTCCCGAGTGCTCGACCGCGATAGCACGCCATACGCCGGATTGCTCCAAGGTGAACGAGGCGCCGGGGGCGAGAGGTTTTTTGGTGATGCGCTTATCACCTAATAAAAGATGGTAACCCAAAGTTTCGCGGTGATTTTCGCCGGGAATAAGTTCAATGGAATCACCCTTCATGCGGAAGTGAGGACGATCAGGTCGACGGACGACGGCGAGATGCATGTCTGTCATGCGCTGTCTCATAAGAGGAGAAGCGGGGTCGTTAATCGCCTTGGCGAGCCCGGTATGAGGTTCTTCAAGGGAGTGAAATTGCTTATCGGTAAGACAGCGGGCTTGGAAGGAAGTGACAATTCTGCCTTGACTGAGATTAGCGCCTTCGGTGTTGTACACATTGCGAATCAAGCCGTCAAATCGGGTGGGGGTTTTGCTTTCGTATCGTATCACTTCTCGTTTTACGACAATTTCACCCTGGTCAGGGAAACCTTCCGTGGACGCGACTTCGAGGCTGTCACTTCGCACATCGGTGATACGAGTGACTGGACCGGTATCCAGTGGGTAGTTTGAGACAAAACCGATCTTGGTGCCATCGGGGCTGCCTTTGGGATCTGCGTCGTAAATTTCGGAGCCGTCAACGACGTTGGCGGGAAAGCAGAGTAGGGAGAGCGGGTCAACAGTTTCCCAGCCATCACCGGACCGAAGGTCAGCGATGACGGAATCACCACAAGCCCAGCGACCGCTTGCACCGCAAGGGCTCACATCCCCCATCCACTCCCAGGCAAGAATGTGGACGCTGGATGGGAAGGGCTCATTCCACTTGCGGCCACGGAAGAGCCCATCGCCGAGCATAAAATACTCGCCACTGCCGAGCCAGGACATATGGCATTTCTGAAGTGTAGGGACACCGATCCGCCGGTTACTACCGTCGAGATCGTAGAACGCTCGAGTAGCGGCGAAGGGATCGGTGTTGGGCTTCTGACGCGTAAAAAAAAGAGGGTGACGGGGGTTGGGGAGCAGATGGATGCCGCTGACTTCAGGAAGAAATTCCATTTGACCATCCGGTAAGGAGATGCGGACAGTTCTATACTGGGGATCAGCGCTACGATCACGTTGTAAGCCGAAGATCCAGCGGTCATTCGCATCGGTTTCGCCTAGCACCTCGGCGCCGAGATGTGGGACGAGAACTTTCGTATTGCCGGTGTCGGCATCATGGAACATGTTCTCGACTCCCCGGTCGCCGCCCTTCGACTTGTCTGGGTTTTAGGTGGAGTAGATTAGCCAATTATTTTGCTTTGCCCAGCGTGGGTTAAATCCGGAACCCACTACGCGTTCTTTATCCTTGTGAAGGTCGAAGATGCGGACGGTGGCGGTGTCATTATCTCCAGTTGGATAATGGGCGTAACAGACGAATCGGCCATCGGCGGAGAAACACTGTGTGTTGTAGCGATTGGCCCAGTCGCGGATATGAGGGTCGTGCGTGAGACGCCAGACACCAAAATTATTGCCCGGGGCGGAAAAAACGACCTTCTGTGCCTGGACTGATGAAGAGAAAGTGAGTGCCAGGAAAATTAAACAGAAATGAATCTCGATACAGCAATTGCGTAAACTGCTCTTCTTCATCAAGCTTAGTTTACATCTTTCTCTAGTGTGAATCATGATGAACCCGATATATCCCATAGGACTTCCGCTCGACTACTTCACCGAGCATTTGAGTATTCATTGTACCACCCACGGTTTTCCTATCCAAATAGAATCAGTCTCAAGCGAAACCCAAATCGACGAATCATTAGCGGTTTTAGTCATCCGATTCCACCTATGTGCGTGTCTTAAACAGGCATTTGCACAGCGGTAGCGCCGCTGTCTCTCCAATTGTTTAATTGCAGGTGCTTCAAGTATGTCATATCGGCGCGGCCCTCGGTTTGATCGCCGCGAAACGCCCTATCCGATCAAGGATCATCCGATACAGCCGACGCAGGGTGGCAGCGTAACGATAGTCGGCCATCCCGCGTCGGCTGTACCGAGTGAGTGGGCACAAAAGCCCAATTCATTCCCATTTGATAGCAAAGCTTTAGGCGTTGCTATTACGAGTTCTCCATATTTTTTATTGATCTTTCCGAAACCCAATTTCTAACTTGGGGTTAAATCTCTTGGATTGGGAAGATCGATGTTTATCGATCAAAGGAAGCTGCAAGCGATTGCAGCTTCCTTTTCTTCCACTCACACCCTGTGCTAACCCAGTTGTATGCGTCAAGCATTCACTCCAAACTAGTATCTATTAAAGAATTATGTGAGATGAAATTATTAAAAGCAACTTTACTCGCCATTCCAGTATTCATGTTAATTGTTGCTGCAACGATGGCAAAAAGATGAACAAAAATCGTACTTTAATTCTCAAATTAGAAACAACATAGTAATTATTCTACTTATACACTTCCACATCAATCACTCACAGAGGAAATGCAATGTTTAATCGACGACAGATGATCCAGCAGTCTGCATTCATGGCTGCCGCGATGACTACGCCCGGTTTGTTCGCAGAAGAGTTGATGAAGACTGCTCGTCAGACTGAAGGACCGTTCTATCCGAACAAGCTTCCACTCGACACGGACAACGATCTGCTGATCATTAATGATCAACTTACGCCAGCCGTTGGAACTATCGTCCATTTGACGGGACGCGTTCGAAATCTGTCCGGCGAGCCAATTCGCAATGCGATTGTTGAAATCTGGCAGACGGACAACAACGGTGTTTATATTCACACGGAAGCTCGTGACAAAGATAAACAGGACACCAATTTCCAGGGCTTCGGCCGCTTTCTAACAAACCGCAAGGGCGAGTACTATTTCCGCACGCTCAAGCCAGTGCACTACGGACCGCGGACGTCTCATATTCACCTGGCGGTGAAGCAGGGTTCGAAGCGATTGCTGACGACTCAGATTTACACCAAAGGCGACCCTAAAAATGCCCGCGACCGTATTCTGCAATCCATCGAGGATGTGAAGTCTCGCAATCTGCTCATCGTTGATTACAAGCCACTTCCCCATACGAAGACTGGCGAACTAGCGGCACATTTCGATGTGATCGTCGGAGTGACTCCTGAAGATCGGGATGACGATGAGGGACGCATTCTCCCCAGTCAGAGGACAAATCGTCGACCACGACAGGGAAGCTGATTGCTGGCCGTCGTGAAAGATTTGCAGAGACGGTGACACAGCGCACGCTCCTATATCCGTTTTTCGAGATACGCTTATTGCACTATTAGATTTTTCCGGTGCTGCGTTAGTTCTTTTTTTAAGCGGCTAACCTCATGGTATATTAGCCCGGCGATCTTCGGCATAAACATCCTTCCACTAGTTTAGTTGCAATCACGTCGCGAACAATCAGAAATTCATGGTTTAAACTGTCATGATCTTTGGCCAAGGCTCTTTCGCAACCTGAGAAGCTCAAGCGAAACAGAACTAGCTCAGGAGTACCCGCTGCATGTTGTTGCGGATTGGTCGGGTAATACACCCCAGATTGCATTGAAGCATAATCTACAAACTACAGACTTGGATTTCGAGCGTGCTAGTGGGGAAAGCGGTGAAGCGCCCAGCTACAAGAAACAACAAAAGGCCCTAGATTCTAGGGCCTTTTGCGATTTGGTGCGAGTCAGCACTACTCAGTGCTAAATCATGAAGTGGAGGATACAGGGTTCGAACCTGCGACCTTTTGGCTGCCAGCCAAATGCTCTCCCAACTGAGCTAATCCCCCGGCTTTTATACTTTTGAGATGATATAGTTTGGGTTTGAGTTTATAATAAACTCATTTTTTGGGTACTTGTACCTCTCACCTCTGGTGACAAATCCTCAAAGACGTAAAAATATCAGCAGTTATCTCTTGTGTCAAGGACACCGCAGGGGTGGTTGGGTTCGGGTTTTCTTCGCAACTGGGCCAATCTGTGATTATTCTAGAGAGATAACTGCATTCTGCTACCTAATTCCATCATCTACTGAGAGTTCCCGTGAAAAAAGTTGGTTTCGGACTATTAAAATTCCTCATTCCGGCACTGATCTTTGCATATCTTCTCTGGGATTTGTGGGCCAATCAGCAGGAAACATTGACCTTACTGCGAGATCAAAACAAAAACTGGCTGTTATTACTGGTTGCATTTTTGTTTGCGATCAGTGCTTTACAGCTAACCTTTGTTCGCTGGTACTTATTGGTGATGACTATTGGAATACCTTTTCGATTGATCGATGCCTTTCGGCTCGGTTTTTTAGGCTACCTGTTTAATTTTGTCGGACCAGGCGGCGTAGGCGGAGATTTATTCAAGGCCATCTTCTTGGCCCGAGAACATCCGCAACGGAAAGCCGAAGCGGTGGCCACGGTCATTGTTGACCGCATGATAGGGCTGTACGCGCTCTTGATCGTCACTTCAGTTGCCACGCTATGGTTGGATATGTCTGAAACGAACGCAACCGTCAAAACGATCTGCTATCTTTGTTATTCGTTGACTGCTGTCGGTGGAATTGGATTGGCGGTTGTTTTGCTGCCAGGTTTTACCAGTGGTAGTGTTTCTGAAATGCTCAGCAGCTTGCCGAAAGTGGGTCACGCTTTGGGACGAACGATTTCGGCGATTAGATTGTATCGTCGTCGACCTGGTGTGTTGGTTACGATTTCCGTGATGAGCCTTTTGGTGCATACATTTTTCGCCACCTCGCTCTATTTAATTTCGGTGGCGTTGTTCGATTCGGTGCCAACCTTTGCAGAAAATGTAGTGATCGTGCCGCTATCGATGCTGACTGCCGCTGTTCCTATTTCTCCAGGTGGGTTAGGCACACTAGAAATTGCCTTTGATCAACTTAGCATCTGGATACCTGCGGAAACCCCGCCGGTAGGTCAAGCGAAGATCATTGCGTTGGTGTTTCGTGTGATGACCTTAATGATGGCCGGGATCGGCGTGATTTTCTATTGTGTCAATCGCAAAGAAGTCAGCACCGTGCTGCACGATGCCGAGGTCAGCCAAGAAGAAGACGAAGATTGAAGCACTAGAACAAAGAAGCCCAGGCGGGCAAGCCTGGGCTTCCAAGTGAGGAACAGAGAGTAAAGAGGCCGACCTCGTCTTTCCTGTTATGGGCTATCTGGTTGAAACGACTGACGAACGTTCTCTATGATTTTACCAAGTGGTGTGATCATCCCTGCTCCAGAAGACATCGCTTTGGCATGTACTCTAGCAGCATTGAGATAGTCGCCTTGCTCTTCGTACATTCCCCCGAGCTTCATGTAGTTTTCTCCAACAGTTAGCTCCCTTGCCTTGGCGGCATCCAAATGTATCTCGGCCCGTTCAAGGCTGAGTCGATCCATCATTAGTCCACCTAGTTGGAAGTGCGTTTTGCCGATGAAATTTTGATTTCGAGTTACCGCCAAAAAGTCACCCACATTCGGTGCCATGACGCGCTGAAGCTCAGACTGCCAGTCGACCAATGTCTGAGAGAGATCAAGTCGATCTTCCCCTTGGATTGCCATTTCCAATCGTTGGGCGGCCATCAGGTGATACATGTTTCGCGTGAGTGGCATGGTGAAAGTAGGGTCGGTGCTGACCAAACGGATACGATTGTCTATTCGTAGGTCATCGGGCCAGTTTTCACTACGTTGGGCTTGAAGTATATGTAATTGCCCGAAATAGTAGTGAACTAGCGAGTTATCGTCGTCGATCTTCTCGGCTTGTTCAAGTGACCAGACCATGCTTGCCAAGTTAAGCTGCCGCATGTGAATATCGGCCATGGCCAGGTAACGCCAGATTTCAGCATCTTGAGAAAGTTCGGCTTGTTGCCAATGGGCGAGTGCCTTGTCTAGTTCAAATGCTTCGTGAGAATTTAACGTATCCCAAAGGTGGACACTTGCCAAAAGAGACTTCGTGGGCGGCGAAGTGGCCAAATCGCTAGTCAGCACAGCGGAGAGATCATTGATCAGCGGTTGAGCATTGCGATCAATTTGCTGTGAAAGTTTTCTTGGTCGATCTTCAGGATCAGCACCTGATACGGTGTTGATTGCCCAGACCGTGGTTGCCCCAGCTATGGCAAAGATGATCATCCATTTAAGGAACTCCTGTACGTGCTGTACGTTGGTTTTTGCAAACATGATGCACCTCCGATTCTCCTTGGTTAAACCTTGTGTTGTCCATTACTATTTAGCTGCAATCGCCGTGCCAAACACGTACAACCTGGCCGGTCCCCCCTCGCTGGGATTAAACCCTTACGGGTTAAAGAAGATAGGAGGTTTCTACTCTCGGCATTGCCTTATACTGTGCAAGACGTCATGTGACATCCTTGCACGAATTGTATCCTTTTAGCGCATAAAAGAAGCGCGAATTCTCGGAAGAAATTCACGCTTTCGCTTCTTCGTTCAATAATACTTTGCGTACTATTTATGTGAAGTATGACAAGCTTTGCAATTGGCCGCTTTGCCAAGTTTGGCGGCAGCCCCTTTTTTACCTTCGACGACTTCTTTCATCGCAGTAACCAGAGCACCCGTTTTCATCTTCCAACCGGCAGCATCGCCTTTGTGGGGTTTGTTTTTTGAAAGCGATTCGAGCATCGACAAAAATTCTTTTTGCTCTTTCTCGGTCGCTTTGCCTTTGGCCACTTTAGGAAGCAATGCTTTATCGCCCTTGAATCCTTTTTTCATGATCTCTTCCGTTTTGTGTTTCGAGCCTTCCCCTTTTTCGTGAGCCGAAAGGGATAATGCTCCAGCAGAAACAACAAGCAAAGCTGCTGCCATGACTAACATAGTTCTCATAGATGTAGTTCCTCGTTCAATATAAGAGTAGAAAACAGTGAGTGGGAGCGATTGCCAGAACTGGCAAATCAATAGACAAGCACAACGTGTCTAAACTCCACAATCAGAACAATCTTACTAGGATACACCGAATCGATGACAGATGCAAAAGTGGGAGCGGATTTTTAGAAATGTATTGCTAGCATGGGGAATCGTCTTCTGAAATCTGCTGGACCAGCGGAAGCAATATTTCTTCCAATGCCTCAACATCTTCCGCTGAGATCTCGGCTTCAATCGTCAGTGCAAACAGAGGGACTTCACCCAGGCGGTCGACGCCGATTTTGACCAAATCTTTATGCGTACATAAAACCGCGTCGAGTGGGCCTTGTTGGTTTAACCATTTGGTGAGCGAATCGATGTCTGCTTTTTCATAGAGGTGATGATCATCATACTCGCGGAATGCGGCCACTTCCATCTCGCAGCTTTCGACTGTGTGGCGGAATCCTGCCGGGTTGCCGATGGCACAAAAGGCGGCCACTTTCTTTCCTTGGCACTGTTCGATAGTTCTCGTCTCACCTGAAGCCGAAAGAAGCTGGGCCGGTTTGTGTTGTAATTCGATCCAGATTGCATCTTGGTTGTAGGTGCGAATACGTGATTTTATCTCTTCCCGCCGGTCTTCCGAAACCATCTCACCTCGGGTCAATACAATCACTGCCGCTCGTGATAAACCTGATAGTGGTTCGCGTAATGTTCCACGTGGAAAAACGTGATCAAACCCAAAGGGTTCGGTGGCATCGATCAATACGATATCAAGGTCTCGGGCAATCCGGCGATGCTGGTACGCATCGTCGAGCACGATGAATTGTGTGGCCAGTTCTTCGACGGCCACTTCGGCTGCCTCTACTCGATCAGGGTTTTGCAAATGGGGCACATCCGGCAGCAGTTGCTCCAGTTCCTTGGCCTCATCGTTTTGGGCCCCTTGCTCGGCTCCATAGCCACGACTGATCAGCGAGACCCGAATGTTCCGCTGACGCAGCCAGCGAGCCAGCCAAGCGACCATCGGCGTTTTGCCGGTGCCGCCGAGAGTCATGTTGCCAACGCTGACCACAGGGACGTTGACTTGATGAATCTCTTTCTTACCGCTGTCATATTGTCGATTGCGGTAATTCACACCCAAGGTGTACAGTCCCTCGGTAAACCACATCACCCCCCGCATACAAAGCGCACCAGGTCCACGTTTTTTTCCACTGACGTAGTCTTTGAATTCTTTAGCGGTCAACAAGGTCTTGCATTGGGTTGGGTAGAAATGTGCTAATTCGCCCGTTTTAGGCAGTTCAACCACCGATTGTACGTCTTAAGATCGAGCCGCGAAAGAGAACAGGCCAGGCTGAGTAGCAACCCAATATAACTAATGCGACCCTCATCGGGTACTTCAAGCCCAATGACCCATTTTTCTAAATCTTTGAAAAGAGAATAAAAAAGTTTTTGCCTGTCCCCAGAAAAAACCTATTTACTTTTAGGTCGAAATTGTCCGACAACAATCTTGGCCACTTATGTTCGATTCTTAAACGACAAATTCCATTTGGAAAAAGCCCATGGAACTTATGAATCAGATCGACGCGAAGACAATCACTGAGCTAAAACAGGGAGCCAATCAGCTTCCGTTTCTGATTCACTTCATTAGCACTCTGAACGCCACCGCAAAATCAGCCAACTCAGCTATCCAAACCATACAGCCGGCAGTCGATGCCAATTCTGAAACCAGCAAACAAAAAAACCTCAGTAGCGTGTAATTCGCTACTTAGGTTTTTTTTATGAGCAACTTGAATTGTTGATAAGCCTAAACATTGATCAGCTTAGAGATCTCGCCAACAATGTCATCGGCTTTCACGCGCCATTGTTCTAGCGTATCTCGATGACGAATCGTGACCGTTTGGTCTTCTAGGCTTTGGCCATCTACCGTTATGCAGAATGGTGTACCAGCTTCGTCTTGTCTGCGATATCGGCGGCCCACGGCCCCTTTTTCATCGTAGAACACGTTCCACTGTTTTTTCAAAGCACGATAGATATCTTTCGCCATCTCAGGCATGCCATCGCGTTTGACCAGTGGGAACACGGCCGCTTTGATCGGGGCAATGCGTGGATGAAATTTCATCACAATCCGCGTTTTCATCTTGCCCTTGTCATCCGGGGCTTCGTCTTCGGTGTAGGCTTCACACAACAGTGCCAATGTGGCCCTGTCTGCACCTGCCGAAGGTTCAATCACGTGCGGTGTGTATTTTTCGTTCGTGATTTCATCTCGATACGTCAAGTCTTTACCGCTGCCACGATACTTGGGCTTGCCGTGTTCGTTCAGTTCAACCTCCATTGGAGTTGCTTCTGAATTTGGATCAAGTTTTCCAAGCATATGGCTGCGTAAATCGAAGTCTCCTCGATGAGAAATTCCTTCTAACTCGCCATATTCGCCTTCGGCCAAAAATGGAAACGCATATTCAATATCGGCAGTACCAATAGAATAATGAGCACGCTCTTCCGGTTTGTGTTCTCGTAGAATCAGCTTGCCTTCCGGTATACCCATGTCGAGATACCATTGGAAGCGACGATCTCGCCAGTATTTGTACCACTTTTGTGATGAGTCAGGATGGCAGAAGAATTCGATTTCCATCTGTTCAAATTCACGCGAGCGGAACGTAAAGTTACGCGGCGTGATTTCGTTACGGAAGCTTTTGCCGACTTGGGCAATACCGAACGGGATTTTGACCCGGGTGCTGTCCAACACGTTTTTGAAGTTGACGAAAATACCTTGTGCGGTTTCTGGTCGCAAGAAGGCCGCGTCCTCTTCACCGCCCAATGCACCTAGCGTGGTTTTGAACATCAAGTTGAATTCACGTGGTTCGGTCAGTGTGCCCAATTCTTTGGCATGAGGGCCCAGCACTTGACTGAAATCTTTGATATCAGTCAGTGGAGTAATTCCGCCGTCCCACTGCAATTGTTCGATATGCTTGTTTCGCAGACCGAAAAACTTGAGGGCTTGCCGCGTAATATCTTCTTCAGGCGAATCGGAATCTGAACCGGCAGTGGCAAAGATCCGTTTATCTTTGGCTTCGACCCAACGACCGCTGACTTGATCGTGGCGATAACGCTTGTTCGTTTGACGACAATCGACCATGTAATCGTGGAACAGATCGTAATGACCAGAGCACTTCCAAACCTGAGGGTGCATGATGATCGTACAATCTAAGCCAGTCATTTCGTACGGCTCTGGTGCGCCTTCGGCTTTGGTCAAGTCATCGTGACCGGTGACCATATCGCGCCACCAGGCATCTTTGATGTTGCGTTTGAGCTCAACGCCTAAGGGGCCGTAATCCCAAAAACCGTTGACGCCGCCGTAAATTTCCGAAGATTGAAACAAGAAGCCCCGTCGTTTACAGAGCGAGACCAGTTTATCCATTTCCATGTGTCAAATGTCGCTTTAGATGCTAATAGATCAAGAATTGTAAGGGTTCGATAATCGTGTAAGTGTAGCTTGTGAAACGCCTTGGCGTCTATGGCAGTCGGATTTCCCACTTTTGCGTGTCCAGCATGGGGGCAAAATCAAACCGATCAAGCGTCGCCGCGATCTCAATATCAGATTCGAGCCCAATTTTCAGCACATTTTGCCCGCCTCGGCTGGTTTTCAGTCGTTCGGCCAAGGGAACTGAAGTCAGGTTTTCTTTGGCGTTTTTCCAGCTATCTGCCGCAATTTCGGCCTGATCATTCAGTTGAAAGCGGCTTTTATCCGCAGAATCGACCATCAATTCATCCACAATCGCCCCAGCCAACAGCACATCCTCTCGGGTGATTTCGTTATTCGTACCAGCACACACTATCTCGACCCTCTCGGCAGTCGCAAGTTCGCGGCAAACGGCCGAAAGATTAACAAAAGCGGCGATAAACACTTTTTCGGCCTGCTTACACTGTAGCATGGCCTTGGTTCCGTTGGTCGTAGTGAACACCACTGGCCGCCCACGGACAACATCTGCCGTGTACTCTGCTGGTGAATTTCCCAGATCGAAACCCTCAATCTTCACCCCTTCACGTTCGCCACCCAACAGCGAACCTTCCCGCAAGTCACTCCGCTGCAAGGCCTCTTCCACGGTCAAGCAAGGGACCACGCTCTCAGCCCCGGCAGCCAACGCATGGCAAATCGTGGTAGTGGCTCTTAAGACATCAATCACCACCGCAGTGCTATTTGCTAAATTTTCGGCCGTGGTCAAACTAGGGAGCAGCGATACATTGATTTGTTGTGTCATGTGGTTTCATCTCGTGTAGGAGGAACCTGCATGATATAACGACTGGCTAAGAAGTGAAACAAGGTTAGGGGAAATTAATGAAGCGGAAATCGTTTGGAAGTTAGACACTTCTCGATGAACTCCATCACTCACGCCAAGACGCCGGAACAGAGGTTACCACCAAGGCACGAAGACACGAAAGAAAAAAGAAGTTTTAAACACAGAGGCACAGAGAAGACATAGGAATGGGCTTCACATTTTCTTGTAAATCATGTTCATCTTGTCGATAAAAATTCTCACACGAAGCCGCGAAGAGGTTTTGCTTCACACTTTCTTGGCGCCTTTGGGCCTTTGCGTGATATGTTTTTCGTTTGTTTGGGGGTTTTAGTGGCCGTAGCAAGCAGTCTTCAGTGAAGCTCAGCGAGAAGTGTCGAAAAATTCATTAATTATAAATTCTACTCCACTCGCTCTTCGCCCTCGATTACCTCATTCAAGTTCTCTTCCAGTTCTGCAATTTCTTTTGATTGCACACGGTATCCGTAGACACACAGAGGTCCAGCAACTACGACAAATAATGTCAACAGAGGGAGCCCCTCTGTTAAGTTTATAAAGGCCATACAGCCTAGCATTATTGCTATAGGTATAAGCCATACACTCATCATCACGACGAATTCGGCTCTTTTTTTTATCGCCGCTTCTATTTTTCGTTTAGCATGCTCTCGGTCAGTTGATCGTTGTCCGTGGATAGTGGTCTTGATGCAACTCTCTGGAGCATTGGCGAGAAAGTATTCATTCACTTCATCGTGGGTTTCTCCACTCCAGCTTGTATTGTAGCCTAAGTCATTTAGAGTCATTCTTAATGCGATTTCTCGATCCAGAAGTACCACTATCAAACTGCTGAAGTCACGCCGCAGTGGGTCCATTCGCGTGATCAGAATATGTTGGACATCACTCCACTGATACTCAAACGACTTTTTATTGATTAGAAGATGAATGCCTTGGCTATCGAACACTACGGACTCATAAAATTTGTACTTGAGTGAGAGTGTTTCAGGAACGTCAGGTGCAGGCGGAAGCTGATAGTGTGTGTTGATGACCGCCATCACTTCATGAATCGACTCAATATCAATCGAATTCAAACGCAGTTTACGACGCCACCAGTTACGGTTGGGATCGTAGAAGATATAGGAAGGATATTTTAAGATGCGACCACTTGCGAAATCTTCCCAACTCCATAAATCAGAATAAATGAAAAACCGCCAAGCAATACCTTGTTCATCAACTCGTAATCTCCATGCGAGTGGAACAGCCACAAGGGCCGAAACAAGCGAAGCTACAATGCATCCCTGCACGACTTCAAAAGAATCTTGATCCGGAACGAATGCAGTAATCCAATAAGAGATAGCTACTAACACAGGTCCACTGATAATTACATACCAACAGCATCTGCGATTCGCGGGCGAGATTCGATATTCTTGGCAGGTTTCGGTTTGCATGCCCGGTTATTCGTTCAAAGAGAGTGGATATTGTACGACATGATAGGTGTTTAAGGATTAGTTTAGTAGGGTGATTGAGATTTTAATATCATCCACCTTGAATCAGTTCAAACAAATTCAAGTATTATGAATGATGGAGTATAATTCAAAGGTGGATGAAAATTTCATCCACCCTACTAACTAACCATTCAATATAAACAACCATGTTCGACCAATTCCCCAAAACACGTCCGCCGTTGCCTGAGGCGATTCAGGCCATTTATGCTGCACATTATAAAGTCAACCGCGAGGGAGAAACGGCCGCAACTTCGGTCGCTCAGCGGATGGAGCGTTGGTTGCATCGGAAAGTGGCGGCTGATGTGGTTGGTCAAACCAGTCAAAATGTGGATCAGGAAATCGCTACGCTTGAGGTCGGTGCCGGCACACTGAATCAGTTCGCTTACGAACCAGAGTTGGGCCCTTATGATATCATTGAACCGTTTACCGAACTCATCGAAGGCTCCGCTCTGCTGCCCAGGGTTCGCAACACGTTTGCCGATATTTCTGAAATCCCCAGCGATACACGGTACGACCGAATCACCGCGATTGCCGTGTTCGAGCATATTTGCAACTTGCCGGAAGTGGTTGCCAAAGCGGGCCTGTTGCTTAAACCGGGCGGAACACTCCGCGTGGCCATTCCCAGCGAAGGGACCATCTTGTGGACACTCGGCTGGAAGCTAACCACCGGCATTGAGTTCCGCCTCAAACATGGGCAAGATTACGGCAAACTGATGCGACACGAACATGTCAACACGGCCCAAGAGATTGAAACCGTGCTGCGTCATTTCTTTGAAAATGTAAAATGCCAAACCTTCGGCCCCTGCCGGGCATTGTCGTTCTACCAATACTTTGAATGTTCAAACCCGATTCTGGATAGGTGTTGCGAACGTTAGCAAGCTTTACCTTGTCCTAGCTTGCAATACGTTTCTGTTGCGCTGGACGCCTTGCCTGTTTGGCATTAGTTTCCGGTGAACTCCATGATGCGAATGGCGGTGCCTTTGCTGTTGGTTTGTTTGGAGACACGGAGTTCAAGTTGATGTTTGCCAGGCGATAAATCAGCCGCAAACATTACGGTGCGAGGGTAATGGAGCCCTTTGCTATAGCGGTGGTAAGTTTCAATCGTAGAGAACTGGCCGCCATCAATCGAGGCTTCGAGTTGCCCAGCATCAGGTCCGGCCACAATGAAGGCTCCAATGGCGGAACCGGTGAATTCCATTTTCAACGTGCTGCCAGGTTCCGTGGCGACAAGCATTGGAAGCGATGTGAACCGTGCCCGTTTGCCGCCGGGGATGTCTGACCACTTGGGTGTCTTTACTTCCCAGCCATTAACAGTATCGGCTTGGGTAACAGGAATGAATCGACCTTGGGCATAGCTGTTTGAGTCAATCATCTGTTTCGGTAAATCGTGCGTTACTGGTTTGGCGTCTTCAGCCAAAGAACCTTTCCAGGCTGTTCCAAGGAAATTGGCGATCATATCGGCGCAAACTCGGTTGCCTGGCGGCTTGGGATGTGTGCCGCCGAAGACTTTCCACGTTAATTCGCCAGCGGTGATTTGATCTGCCACTTCATTAGCTAAGTTATTGGTGGTAACTCCGTAAGCTTCACAAACACTAGTATGGGCTTCAATGGTCAGCGGCACTTGGCCTTTCTGCAAAGTTGCCAGCATCGAAGGGTTCACAAAGTGCGTGACCACCATGTCGGTCAGTGGATTGGCAGTCCGAACATGTTTGATAATGCCTTCCATACCGCGAATACAATCGCGCCGGGCGTGCATTGCATCTTGATCGTCGTTGACCGCGTATTCAATGAAGAAGAGATCAATCGGCCCATGGTTTAGTATATCGCGTTCGAGTCGCATTGCGCCGGTGGTTGAACAAGTGGAAGAAATCCCTGCCTCGACAAACGTGAACTCGGTATCAGGAAAACGCGATTGCAGCCACTCGCAAACCATCGGTCGATAACCGGCCATCTCGGTAATTGATCCACCGATGAACGCAACGGTTCCTTTTTTCTCACGCTCGAATTTAATTCGGCTGTTGATAAAGTTGTTGCGAACTTCAAAGTTCAAAGTGTCGGCAATGTCACTATGGCCAGTATGCTTCAAAACAAACCGAACAATCGGCTGAGGGTTCTTCAAACTGTGAGGATGATGGCCTAGTCCTGCTTTGCGAATGACGGTAATAGGGCCGCCCAGTTGTTGATAGTTCTTTTCCAAAAGGTCGGTGTTTTCGGCCACTGGTACAACCGTGTCGGCAGTTCCGGCAATATGAAGCAGCGGAACTTTGTGCTCGGCTAATCCTTTCAAGTGCTCATAGACTGGCGAGTAACGATCAAGCGTCTCTTCGGTAAGTTTGTAAGCCTCTAGGCATTTTTTCCAAGTGGGTTCGCTCCCTTTGCCGTTCCATTTACCAGCAGGCCAACTGCGGATATCGAGTACCGGATTGTCTCCGTAAATGCAGGCCACTTTTTCAGGGTTGGCAATGGCCCAGGTGTAGATGATCAACCCACCGCGGCTCATCCCTTCGAGAGCCACTTTTTTGTTGAGATGAAACTCACCGGTAGCGACTTCATAAAACTTATTCCAGCGATCTACGGCCACCGGGGCACCAAACAAGTTGCCGACTTCGCAGTAAGCCACATGATAGCCAAGTTCTAGCAGGGCCAAATCAGCTTGGGGTTCATGACCAAAAAATCGGGCCCGCCAAATCCAAGGGTTGCCTTCCAGTGCTTTCTTAGGCTGAACCACAAACGCTTTTGCTGAATCGATTTTGAAGTTGATACGCTCGTACCCATTCCATTGATCCGTACTGGTTTCGACAGCCGCTTGAGTGAGAGCAGGCAGAGAAAACAGGGCTAAAAACAGGCAAAGGGAAAGGTTTTTTGTTGTGCGTTGCATCGTGATTCCAGTAAACGCTGAGAAGGAATGATTTTCTTTGGCCGAAGCTCTGGCCAAAGGGAGTGTTTGTTGCGTGAAATCGATTATAGTAAGGAATCAATCAAGATGCGATCTTATACGATTGCTGCGGCCCCATTTTCCTGATATTTATCCCATTCTAGACTCGGAGTTGTTCGATGCTGAATCGCTTTTTAACCTGTTTGCAGCTTGCGGCTATTGTTCTTACGTTGACCGGCTCTTCCGCTGTGATGGCCCAAAGTAAAAAAGGGGCACCAGAAAAAAGCACAAAGCAAACCGACAAAAAATCTGCGACCAAAAAGAAAAAGACACCGCCACCCTTCAAGTGGGTCAACCCATTAAGCGAAGGACAAAAGCATAAAGGCCTACATCACAAGACGTTTGTAAGTCCTTCGATGGAGCACGAGGTAGGCTACTGCATTTATCTTCCGCCGCAGTACAACAAAACGAAGTCGAGCGGCAAACGCTTTCCTGTTGTCTATTACTTACATGGAGGCAGACCAGGCAGTGAAACGAAAAGCGTGAAACTGGTTCCCCACATTCACAAAGCTATGGCCAGCAAAAAAGTAGCGCCTGCGATTTATGTGTTTGTGAACGGTGGCAAGATGTCTCACTACAATCATCCAGAATCGAACTCCCAAGGCGAAGATGTGTTTGTCAAAGAGTTGATCCCGCATGTCGACGCCACCTATCGCACGATTGCCAATCGCACAGCTCGCGGAGTCGAAGGATTCTCGCAAGGCGGACGCGGCACAGCACGCATTATGTTTCGTCACCCTGACCTGTTTATCTCGGCCGCACCAGGCGGAGGCGGACATGAGGCAGAGAAACGGATCTCAGAAGAAGATGGTTACGAAAGCCCCAATTTGCGTTTCGCCCCAGGGTACAACACTTGGGATACTGCCCGAGTTTATGCGAAGAGCCCAAACCCGAAGTTAAACATCTTGGTTTACGTCGGCAGCAAAGGTTTTAATTACGAAAACAACTTGCAATGGATGGAGCATCTCAAGTCGCTAGATATTCCGCATGACCATATTATTATTGACGACGCCCCGCATAGTGCAACCATAATTTACGGAAAGAACGGCCTAGACATTATGCAGTTTCATGCCAAGAACTTTGCCGACGCGGTGAAGGGGCAGAAGTGATTGGGAGCCTACGATGAGTGCTGAATTACCGGAAGATCAGAACCCTTATGCTTCGCCGGCTATTACCGAAACTTTAGCGGTTGTGCCTGGGGAATATGAGTTAATCGGCCAGCGGATTGTGGGGCGAAGTCCAATTGTTTTGCCAGAATGTTGTGTGAAATGTGGCGATGATGCTCTCACGGGCAAGCGTTTAAAAAAAACATTAACCTGGTCACCTCCCTGGATTGCTCTCTTTATACTGTTGGGGCCTTTGATACTAGCCATTGTTTTGATGGTCGTACAAAAGAAAGTCAATGTTGAGTATTCTTTGTGTGGGGGTTGTTCTCAAAAACGTTGGAGCAAAGTAATTGCTGTGTGGTTGCTAATCGTGCTGATGCTAATTTGCTGGATGCTGGCAGGGTTATTTGAATCAGTCATGTTCGCGTGCGCTGGAATGGTATTGTTTCTTGGTGCATTTGTATTCGCTTTACTTTCAGCAGTCCCGATCAAAGCCAAGGATTACCAAGATCCAGTCTTCTATTTATGTGGTGCCAATGCTTTTTTTGAAGCCATGGCCTTGAGAGAGACCACCAACCAACAAGCCATTTTAGCCGAGGAAAGTTATTGATGATAAAACATTTATTTTATATTGCCGCGATGCTGCTGTTCGTACAAACTGCTAAGGCAGGCGAACCGAGTTCAACGGAACTTCTGACCACGTTTCGGCAAGAATTTGTGTCGATCAAGCCGGGGCAGTTTATGATGGGCCGCAATCCGAGTGCGGACGATCAACGACCGGCACATTTGGTGAAAATTGAACGCGGGTTTTTGATGGCCAAGTACGAAATGACACAAAATTTGTATCAAGCCGTGATGAAGAGTAATCCTTCTCGCTGGAAAGGGCCACGCAATTCAGTCGAGATGATAACGCATGCCGATGCGGTTCAGTTCTGCAAACAAGCAACCAAGATGATGCGTAAAGAGAAGCTGATTTCCAAAGATCAAATGATTCGCTTGCCAAGCGAAAGCGAGTGGGAGTATTGTGCCAGAGCAGGCACCGCCACGGTTTACAGTTTTGGCGATGATCCCAAACTGCTGGATGACTACGGCTGGCACACCGGCAATGCGGCCGGCAATGATCCGGCGGTAGGCGTTAAAAAACCGAACCCTTGGGGCCTGTACGACATGCACGGGTACCTGACCGAGTGGTGTGCCGATAGTTGGGCCGACAATTATAAAAGCACTCCCCGCGATCAATCGGCCCAGCGAGTGAGATCTGCGTCGAAGTATGTAGCACGTGGTGGCAGTTGGAAAGACAAAGCCGACAGGTGTACATCCGGTTTTCGGCTGGGGCTTCCCAACGAGACGAAAGACACAGCGGTTGGATTTCGTTGTGTACTGGAATAGTTTTGGGTGCCTTTACTCTGTCATAGAGTATTTCAAAAGTCGCTATGCCGAGTTATAACGAAAATTGCTGCCATGGGTTTCAGGAACCTCCTCGTCTTTCCAGAAAGATAATGGCAGTTTGATCTCGAAATCTTAGCCCCGGATGGGTCGACGTCGATTCAATACGCTATTTTCAAGCAGTAAAACAATGATGTTTCTACCGCGAATCGGCAATTTGAACTCAAAACATTCTTGATTCGCCCGATGTCGCCCCGACTGGGGCTTTCTTGAATTGGGTTAAATCTACTCCGGGGAATGAATTCCCTGGCTACATGATATCGTCCTTAACGGGACTGAGAAAATCGGGAAACAAAGGGAAGCTTTTCGCAAATAGTCGGAACACAGAATTTAAAAACGCTCTAGTTTTGCAGTTGTTTGAAAAGAACTTCTAAAAAACTTTACAACTCTCTTGCGGTGCTACTGCGTGGACTCAACCAAGTAGATAATTTTGCCGATAACGCACAGAGAGCAGTACGCGAGGCGAAGACCGCCAAGTATGAGTGATGGTGATATTGGCGTATGAAGTGAACCCGATGGAATTCAACTGAACGAATGCGTGATTGGCCTGATCGGATGATCCAACCTCTACAAGACTTGCTTGATAAGACCACATAGTTCTGATCCGGAAGCTGGTTTGCTTAGAAACGCGATTGCTCCAAATTCAACGGCCTTTTCCTTCACTGCTTGATCTCCATGGCCTGTAACTACAATCACGGGGATGTGGGAACCGATTTCTCGTAATTTCTCCAGGCATTCTAACCCACTCATGCCAGGTAAGCGAATGTCAATAATTAGGCAACCTTTCCTCGAAGCATCAAAACTATCCAGATATTCACACGCAGAAGAGTAGCACTCTGTAGCGAAATTCATCGAATTGAGCATCATCGACAGCGAATCTTGGATTGCTGGATCATCGTCTAGAATAAAAACGGTTGCTTGGGTATCTGTCACTTCAAGATTTGTCCTTGGAAATTGGTAGTGTAAAGTGGAATGTCGTTCCACAATCTGGATTAGATGTTGCCCACAGTCGGCCATTGTGCGTTTCGATAATGGATCGACAAATTGCGAGCCCCATGCCCATGCCTGTTCGTTTTGTTGTGAAGAAGGCTTCAAAAACGCTTTCAAGTTTGTCTTCCGGTATGCC
Organism: Blastopirellula sp.; assembly: GCA_002733575.1. GTDB lineage: Bacteria > Planctomycetota > Planctomycetia > Pirellulales > Pirellulaceae. The sequence goes on from NVWB01000015.1 coordinate 21,463, forward strand.
CATGCCTGAATCACAAACGGCGATCTCGATCATGCCATCGATTGGAGGTGATTTTGTGATGATCAAACGGCGGTCATCATTCTCGATTTCATCTATCGCGTCCAGCGCATTTTTGATTAAATTCATCAGAACTTGCTGAATTTGAATGCTATCAATCAACACCTCTTGTTTAGGTTCATCGATATTTAGTTCGAGTTGAATCTCTTGAAATTTCAACTCTGAATTCATCAATTCAATCACGTCTTGAACGACGTCTCCGATGGGAACTGCGGCATGAACGGATGGAACCTTTTGAACATGCTCACGCAGCCGTTTGATAATTGCCCCCGCCCGGAGTGTCTGTTGCTCCATTTTGGCGAACACCTCTTTCAGCTTGTCTGATTCTATTAGCTCAGGTTTAGCCAGCACTGTCTGACCGACAAAGCAGTAGTTGGCGATGGCCGCTAAAGGTTGATTAAGCTCATGTGCTAGACCTGTGCCTAGTTCTCCCATCGTGGCAACGCGGCCCATGTGCGATAATTCATCGCGCAGCTCTCCCGATTGAAGTTCCGCCTGTTGACGCTCGATTTCGCTTCCTACTCGCGCCGAGAATACTTGGAGAATCGATTCCACAAATTCTGTGTTATCGATAGGAGATCGGTAAAGAGCGGCCATGATTCCCATTAATTCTCCCGAGGCCCCACGTAGAGAGATACCAACATAGCCTTCGACACCGATCTCTTGAAGTAATACATCACTGGGGTATTGATTGGTCACATTCGAGCGAATGGAGCAAACATTCATGCCAACGCATTCTTCATTGGGTGTATCAGCAATGTAGTATTCAAAATTTGGGACACGCTTACCATTTGCAACTGCCGCAATGGTTCGGACATACTCCTTCCCTGCTTCGGGAAATTTTCCGATAAAGGTGTAATCAGCCTGTAAGACATCCGCTAACTCAAGTGCAATCGACTCAAATAAGGATTCGCCAAACTTGCGAGAGGAAGTATCTACAAGCCTTTGCAGCGCATGCTCGAACTTCTTGCGCTCGGTAATATCACGAATCGATCCAACCATGCGGACCGGCTTACCGTTCTCGTCTCGTGATACTTGAGCACGAGATTGAAACCACTGGTACTCCTGCTTCTTATTTAACAATCGAATTTCGATATCGAAGGGCTGACCTTCTTCAAAATGTGCTCGGGCAGCCTCTAGCACTAGCGGTGCATCATCTGGATGTAGCATTGCAAGAAACTGCTCGTGTGAGGCGGTGATCTCATCCTCCTTGTACCCCAATAGTTCTTTGTATCGAGGGGACCAATACTCATCATCTAACGCAAGGTTGCAGTCCCAAAAACCATCGGAAGTTCCTCGGATTGCCAGTTCTAGTCGTTCTTCACTCTTTTGTAGTGCTTTTTCGGCCTGTATTCGCTCGGTAATATCAGATTCTGAGCCCGCCATGCGAATGGCATTTTCGGCATCGTCACGTAGAGCAATGCCGCGGTCATGCACCCATTTGTAAGTGCCATCTTTGCAGCAGATTCGATATTCTTCCTCAAAGAATTCAGTCTTACCATCAAAGTGTGCTTGGATCGCCTCCATAACTCGCGAAAGATCGTCGGGATGAACACGAGAACTCCATTCCTCAATGCTGTCGCCGATTTCGTCTTGGGCGAATCCATACAGTTCTTTCCAGCGTGGAGAATAATAGACGGACTCATTTACTATGTCCCAATCCCAAACAGCATCAGCCGCACCGGCAGCGATCAATTCATAACGTGCTGTGCGATCCTGTAAGGCCTGTTCCGCGAATTTACGTTCGGTAATGTCAACCATGACCGACCGAGTTTTCACAGGGTTTCCATCACAAGTTTCCACCATTACCGTATCGTAGAACCAGACAGTCTTACCATCCTTGGCGATCAGGCGGTATTCGAACGAGTGGTCTTCGCCACGTTCAATTGATTGTCGACAGTATTTTGGTTTGTCCAGGTCGTCAGGGTGCAGTAACTCAAACCAGAAGCCACCCGGTCCATCGGGATGTTCGTCCCACATTTCCTTCGGGTAGCCAAGTATTTTTTCAACCTGCCCGCCCACGTAATTAAAGGTGAAAGGATCGCCTTCCAGAATGATCGCGTTGACATTCGACAAAAGATCATCTAGTTGTAACTGTTTTTCTCGCGTGGCTTGTTCTGCCTGTTTGCGTTCAGTAATATCGTGAGCGATGCCGACGATACCCGCAATTGCTCCCTCGTGATCTAGATAGACATCCTTTGTCGTTAGAAAAGTACGTGGATTTTCGAACTCACTTGAGAGTAATTCCTCCTCCACTTTTGATGACATACCAGACTCTATGACCCTTTGGTCGAAGTCTACCATTGCTTCTGCAACTTCGGCAGGAAACAACTGATGGTCATTCTTTCCTATAATTTCCTCTGCCGGCATTCCAAAAACTTTTGCAGCGGCAGGATTGACAATCAGATATCGACTTTGCAGATCTTTGACAAATACCGGATCGGTTGTCCCTTCTAATACAGAAGTCAACAAGTTGTTATTAGCGGTTAGTTCCTCTTCTATTTGTTTGCGTTCCGTGATGTCACGGGCAATACCAATCACTCCTAAAATCTGCCCCTCGTGATTTCTGTATGGAGCCTTTGTCGTGAGAAATATTCGGGAAGAATTACAATCGTTTGATATTATTTCTTCCTCAATCGTTATTGGATTACCAGAAGATATCACACGAGAATCGATGTCCTGAATTTCCCGAGCCTCATCGGCAGGAAACAACTGAGTGTCATCTTTTCCAATGGCTTCATCGGATGATACGCCAAAAACACGAGAAGTGGCTTGATTGACTACTAAATATCGCCCCTCAATATCTTTAAGAAATATCGCATCAGTTGTGCTCTCTAACACAGAAGTCAACAGGTTATTCTTTGCGGTTAGTTCCTCATCTGCTTGCTTGTGATCAGCGATCTCCGTTTGCAATTTCTGATTGGTCGCTTGAAGCTCCGCTGTCCGCTGCTGTACGAGAGACTCCAACTCGTCGTAGGCACAGTTCAGCGTATGCTCCGCTTTTTTTTGTTCGGTAATTTCCATGACTGCACAGCTCACACCGATCACAGTCCCATCATCAGACTTTACTGGCATGTAACTATAGTGAAAACACCTTTGAAGCAGAGTCCCTAAGGAACCTGTTTCCTCTAAGATTGGCTCACCAGTCTCAATGACTTGTCGGAGTTTTGGTTCGACACTGGGCGCCCACTCTGGAAATAGTTCGCTAATAGAATGCCCGAGATGCTCCTCGACTGAGAGACCATTCATCTCGGCAAGCCAGTTATTAATATCGAGATAACGTAGTTGCGTGTCGACGAAGCCAAGACCAATCGGGGCTTCTTTGTAAATTTGTGACGTCCAGTAATCCTCGGCCATGTCTTTAGCCAGCAATTCGCTGCTATCTGATTGCGGCTGCTTGGCTTGCTTCACCTCTTTCAGCATGGCTTCGAGTAAGCTTTGACGCGTGACCGTGCCTACGGGTTGCCCTTGTTCGTCGTGTAATGCCTGAGTCTCGACTTGGGGATCGGAAAAAATCTGAACGAGTTCTTCGAGTGATGTCGATTCCGAAACCGCAGAAGAAATCAATGGCGCAGCGGCATCCTCATTTTTTGCATTGCTTGATGGCATGGACTGTTTGCCATCAGGCGATCTGAGTAGATTCCCTTGGGCCAATGATGCCGCGTGCGATGCTTGCAATTTTCGAATTTCTTCAAGCGTCTCTGACAGAGGCAAGGCTGCATTCGCCTGCTCGATTTTGTCACTAAGAATTTTATGTACAAACGATGGCATCGAAGGATCCTATAAAGCGATCACCATTTTACAAATCGATGTTCATTTTATCCATTTTGACGAGGTAATCGAGCCCAATACTCCATAGTGATTCTAATAAATAAAGAATTTACTCGTAAAGACCTATTCGCACACCCCGTGCATTGCGGTAGCCCGCATAATGTAAAAGCTAGGGCGAAGGTCAGGTGCTTAGAAATTGGCGATAAACTATCGGCAAGCATTGCTAGCACAGTTACGAAGCGAGAACATTGGGCCTAACTGCGAGAGTTACTCTTTCGCTTTTGCTGTGATTAATTGCCTTACGCTTTCGGCCGACAATGCGACTCGAATTCCGTATCTCGGATGTGCTCTGGCAGGGTGTATATTGCCTCCTTGAATGCCACTATACGAAACATAGTAGGAGTTGTTATGACTACCGCCTCGGATTATTTGCTCCGTTCCTTCTTTTGCTCCGGTGGGATCTATTACCATTGAGTCTTTAAACTGATCATTAAAACTAGTGGCTCTGAAGTCGTTACAGTACTCCCAAACATTTCCGTGCATATCAAATAGACCATACGCATTGGGAAGCAGTTCTCCTACTTCATGTAATTCTTCACTTGAGTTCTCTTTCGACCAGCCATATTTATTTAACGCTTCTTGATCATTGCCGAAGGAGTAAGCTGAGTCGCTACCCGCGCGGCAACCAAATTCCCACTCCGCCTCCGTTGGTATTCGATAGCCTTGCAGGTTTTTTATCTTCGCGAATTTGTTGTTTTGATAAAAGGTCGGAAGCTCTTCTGCTAGACTCAGGCTATCACAAAACTTGGTTGCATCCTGATAGGATGCCGCGTTCTCCGGTAGCCGTGGCTTGCGTGGTTCTTGCGTAGAATCAGCGTCCATTAATTGAGAGTATTCAACATGCGTAAGTTCATAACTTGCAAGGTAATACGGTTGCGTAATGCGAACTCGAATTGCGGCACTCTGATCGCCCTCTTTCGGTCGATCTTTCTCCTGAACAAAGAGAGTTGCAAGGTCTTTCTCGGTCAGTCCTATGACAGTCTCGCCTGGCGGAATCAGACGGAATTTCATTTCCAGACTATTGGTATATTCGACTGGCAGTTCAAGATACTCGGCCCACTTTTGTTGATGAAGCTTTGCCTCGTCCTGGGTGAAGGGCATAATTGCCGGGGCAGGAGCAGTCGCTGCCCATTCAGCCCAGGGCTCACCCGGTTTGTAGGTTGATGGTATTGCTCTTAGACCGATGGGTGAGCTTGGTATCGCTGGCTGCTCGATTACCGGTTTATTGCCGTCTGGTTTGACATAGTCTGCCGACCGAAAAACGAAGGTTCCAAACTCAGTTTTAAATTTAAAGAGAAAACCGGCTGCCAACAGGCATAATATAATTCCGCTTCCCCAATACATTGCCGTTCGAGAGAGGGGAGCTAGTTCATTGAGTTCTTCTTTCGGCTGAGCTTTCGAGTTCGTCGAGACTAAATTTTCATAGATAACGGTATCCTCATTCTGCAACGAAGCTTCAATCTCAATTAATTGGGACAATACTTCGTCGGTGGTTGCCGGGCGATCATCACGGTTTTTCGAGAGTAACCGCATCACTAAATCGGAGAAGGAAGCACAAACTTCGGGGTGAAGCTCTTTTAATTCAGTGGGAGAATCGTTGATCACTGCTCCCAAGGTGGCACCCGTGGTTTTGTAATCAAACGGAGATTTCCCTGTAATCAAGCTGTACAGTAATGTACCGAAACTGAATAAGTCACTTCGATGATCTAGGTCTTCACCCTCGGCCTGTTCAGGTGACATAAAAGCAGGTGTGCCAACCAGATACCCAGAGAACGTCAATTCCGATCCACGATCATCAAGCGTTCTCACTAATCCAAAATCTAGAATTTTGAGCAGTCCTGTCTGTTCTTCTATCCAGATATTTCCTGGTTTAATGTCTCGATGAACCAAATGTTTCTGATGTGCAGCGGTCAATCCACGAGCTATCTGAATACCCATTCGTGCCACTTCCAGTGGCTGAAGCTGCTGCTCTTGTTTTAAGTAGGTTTGCAGCGATTTACCTTTTAGATAAGGCATTGATATGACAGGAATACCATCCTCTTCTGAAACATGGTTGATGTGAACGATGTTTTCATGATCGATGGTAGCCACCGCCTGGGCTTCTTTGAGAAAGCGATTCTTGGCGATGTTATCGGTTGCCAGCAACGGGCGCAATGCCTTTAAGGCAACTTGTCTTTTGAGCTTTAATTCTTCGGCTAGAAAGACAACTCCCATTCCACCGGAACCCAAGACTTTTAAGATTCGATAGTCTCCGAGCCTGCCGATTTCATCGTCTGCTTCTGGTGCTGATAGAAAATGTGTGTCTTTATTTGGGCTTGAATGTTCATCGTTGTTTTGCTGAATAGTTTCCGAGGCCCTGATTGTTTCAAAGTTGTCGTAAAGCTCTTCGCTTTTTTTCATGGCCTGAGAAAGAAATATGCTCCCTTCATCTAGCAAGTCTTCAACTACAACTTCATTTAGAATCCCGGTAGAATTACTGATCGCATCGACCAGCAACGAACAATCGTCGCAAATTAAGAGATGATCTTCGATGGACTCGGGATCATTCGTTTCTAAGAGAAGATCACCAAGAACAAGCTGCCGTAGTTCTTCGATAGAGGGGCATTTATCTTGCAACATAAGAGACCAGTTGAGTGTGAGATAGAATTAAGTAAGCAAGCAACGACTCTACCCCATGGTACGCATGAGGAATTCGATTCATTTCAGCAGAATTGGAATTTAATCAAGAAAACCATCCAAGACTTCTCGTAATCGACGTATCACCCGGAATTTTGCGACACGAACTGCATTCGCTGTCATGCCTAATTCTTGCCCAATTTCTTCGGCTGTGTGATCTTTGCTCACGTATTTCCAACAGGCAACCCAAGTATTTGGCTCGAATTCCTTCTCAATTAACGCGCGACACCGATTCACTAAATAGTTGCGATATTGGGTCTCTTCAAACAGCTCTAATTCAGATGGGTTTGAGAGCAATTCTTCGACCAGCTTTCCACCAGCAGGTCTCGCAGAATTCCGCCGCAGCAGATCAATCGCCTTGTTTTTCGCGATGGTGCGTAGCCATTTTCTAAAACTTTTTTCAGGATTATAATTGAACCCAGGCAGTTGCTTGATAAGAACGACAAAAACTTCCTGAACCATCTCGCCAGAGTCGGCAGCATTTAATCCCAACTTGATCCCGTAATTGTAGATCAAGGGTGAGTACAAATGAACAAAACGACGCCAGGCTTCTTCCTGATCTGGCTGTCGAAGTTGATGCAATAGACTGACTGATGTCGTATCCAAAACCTGGCCTCAAAAACTACTCTGTTCCAAAAAATAGTCCGCAGTTCAATCAGACCACGGGGTTGCATAGAATTCAATCACGCTTATGAGGGGACAGCTTTCGGCATAGGAGCGGTTTTAATTGATTTTAAATTTTTTTAGTCCCGGATGAGGGTGTGAGTTTTTGGTGTTTTTTTCATTTTTGAAATAATTCTCGAAGGGATTTTTTGTTTTTCAATCGAATTATATTTCAGTTGCGTTGAAAAACATCTCTTCGTCTAAGCCGTGGCGGTTCTAGGCTGCTTGTTTGGGTGTATTCTGCTCTTAACTTACCATGACAACCTCTAAATAACTCATTTTGCAAAGCGGACAGACTAGGTTTCGCATTCTCATAAAGTTAAATGCCAAGGCGTGCCATAATGTTTGAGATTTGGTTTTCGCCCGGCCGCGTACTTTAAACTGATACAAGGCGACCAAGATGGCCGCTGGAGTGTTACCATGCAACTGCATCTAGACACCGCTCTGGCCGAAAGCCGAATGCCGGCTGCTGAACTAGCGGCCACGCACTGAAGAAAAAAACGTTAATCAAAAACCGGGTAGCCCTGCTTGCTCGCAACCAGGGTTGACGAAGTCAACAAGAGGTTCGCACGTGGCGGTGTGAATCTCTTGCAGTTGCGTCTCTCCGCCTGCCGGTTGATTTTATTTCATTCAAGAGAAACAATCTAAAACCCAGCATCAAACGGTAGCTGAAGTCGTTAGACTTCAGGGAACCCTCAATGCTGATAATACGAATTCTTACGAATCCATCTACAGGTTACCAACGGGTGACGCTGTCGAATTTCCACCCAACAAACAGCTCTTTTCCAGTGATAACTTCCCCACGAAACATCACCCACAGACAGGCGGCTGGCCTAAAAAGGCAGCCACCCTACGGCTCTGCGATGAAAAGACAATCACTCTCACTGCGGCCGACGTCGTCCCTTGCGGGACTTTCTTGAATTTAGATTCTACCCATGGGGATGAATCCCCAGGCTAGGTGACTGCGTCCCTAGCGGGACGAAGAAAAAATTGATTAACGGAGAATTGAGTGAACTTGATGACCCGTTTTTGGTCTAATTCAAAGTAAAATTGAGCCCATAGACCCTTTCAATCGACCCGCAATTGATTAACACATCCCACATTCGGATTTATTATTAATGCCCAAACGAGTTTATAGCAAGGCCTACGCCTCCATTCGATTTAATGGCCCTCAGCTTGATCCACTGATCGTTACTCAGGCACTGAAATTACCACCTGACCATCAACATCGAAATGGAGAACCCAGATTAGTACGAACTCGCTCAGGCAAGATCGAAGAGAATCCTGCTTATCGTCAAGGGCAGTGGTCAATGTCTTCCAAGGATTTAGTAGAATCACCTAAACTTGAAACACATATTCGGTGGCTTCTCTCGCAACTAGAACCTCTTGCTCTAGAAATCCAAGGTTTCATCTCTCGGGACATAAAAGTTGATTTCTTTTGCTACTCTGTAGGTTCAATCGAGCAACCGCCCTCGCTCTCAAATGAAATCAAAGAACGGGCTCGACTGCTTGGAATTGAAATTGTTATTGATCATTATTATGAAGCAAGCGCTAGTGGTGAGATGAGCAGTTGAATTCCCGTTAGTAAAATAGATACCCAGCGCATAAAAAAACACTCGCCCAGAAAGGCGAGTGTTTTCGTTTGTAATGTTTGTTTCTTAAAACCGTAATCGATTGATTAACGTTTCGAGAACTGGGAAGCACGGCGGGCACCGTGTAGACCTGGTTTCTTACGTTCTTTCATTCGTGAGTCACGAGTCAGATGACCGTTCTCTTTGAGTGCTGCGTAAGTGTTTGGATCGTAGATTGCCAAGCATCGGCCAATGCCCATGCGGGCCGCACCAGATTGTCCGGTGTTTCCGCCACCGTTGACACGAATGCGAAGGTCAACTTTATCGAAGTATTCGGTATCCTTCAGAGGACCAACCAGTGAGTTTCGATCTTGCTCATTCGGGAAGTGAACTTCCAACGCCTTGCCGTTGATCGTGATCTTGCCTGAACCAGTTTGCAAGCGAACACGGGCGACACTACTTTTACGTCGGCCAGTTCCTAACACTTCGCCTTTAGGCAAAACGTGAGGCACAATAACTTCCACAACTTCAGTTTCGGCTTCTTCTTCCGCAGCGTCTTCGGCTGTTTCAGTCACAGCAGCTTCTTCGGCTGGGGCTTCTTCTACAGGAGCTTCAGCAGCAGGTGCTTCTTCGGCTGGAGTTTCGGCAACAGGTGCTTCTTCAGCTGGAGTTTCGGCAACAGGTGCTTCTTCGGCTGGAGTTTCGGCAACAGGTGCTTCTTCAGCTGGAGTTTCTTCCGTTGCTTTGATGTCGCTGGATTCGTCGGTCGACATTGCGTTCCTCTTGGTTCAACACGGTTGTGTGTTGATGATAAATAAATGGAATATCTTGAATTGGTATTCAGCAGCAACTGCCAAGGTTGTTTGAAGCCTCAAAGCAGACGATGCCTTCGATCTTACTTACGTTTGACTTGGCCAACTTTAGCCAGATCGGTAAGTGTTTCAGGCTGTTGGGCTTGATGCGTATGCTCAGGTCCAACAAACACTTTTAGTTTGTTAAGCATTTGGGTTGCCAGTTTGTTTTTAGGCAACATGCGGCGAACGGCTTCTCGCAGGATCCAGTCAGGATGACGTTCCATACGTTTTTCAGCGGTTTCGCTACGCAGACCCGTGTAACCGGTGTACCACGTGTATCGCTTGTTTTCCCACTTTTTGCCGGTGAATCTCACCTTTTCAGCGTTGATGACCACGATATAATCGCCGGTATCAACGTGAGCTGTGTAGGTAGGGCGGTGTTTGCCCATCAAAATTACAGCCAAATCAGAGGCCAATCGTCCGACGACCAAATCTTCGGCATCGACGATCCACCATTTTTGTTCTACTTGACCCGGTTTTGCCACGTAAGTTGTGGTTGACATTCTACTGTCTCGCTTCTTCTTTAAAAACTGCAACGCCTGAGTTATCAGGGACTTACATCCACTACCCGCACTCGGGAGGTGACGTGAAACACGCATCTTACCCCGTCTTGAACTTACCTGCAAGGGAGCGGATTCAACTTTGGCCCGATTCGGCCCAATTCTTGCTGATCTCTGTTTTTTTTAAGCAGTGCAGAGAGAACTTGGGTGAAATTAGGCAAGCTTCGCCTTCTCTATTGGTTGTTGAACACGTACCAGTTGAGACCAGAAAAGGCCGATTGATCTGTAAGTTATTGCCGCCTCTATTCGTGAATTGAACATTTCAATCCTACATCGGGCATAATCTGTGCAATCTGCCCATTATTCCAGCCTTCTTCGGTTTGATCGATTTGTGCAAGGGTTCACAGTATAGATTCAGTATGAGACAATCTCCAAACACCGTTTTACCATTTATTAGGCAATTATCCTTTTACTCTCAATCAGGCAGTAAAAGGCAGGGCCTAGCTTTATAGAATCCCACTTTGTGGGGGAACCAAGTATGATTGCTGCCGTTGTACGTGAGAATTATCCCGGAGAAGATCGGGTCTCTCTAATTCCTGCTTCCATCAAGCCACTGAAAAAAGCGGGGCTTGAGATTATTGTCGAAACCGGAGCCGGGGCCAAAGCCGGGTTTCTCGATTCGCAATACGAAGAGGCGGGAGCCAAAATTGTCGCCAGCCGCGCCGAGGCTTTTGAGCAAGCCGAAATCATCTTCCAAGTTCGCAGCTTGGGCGCCAACGCCGAGCAAGGGGCCGTTGATCTTGATTTGGTGAAGCCGGGCCAATTCATCATTGGAAGTTGTGATCCACTTGGCAATCCGCAAGCCATTCAACAAATGGCCGATAAAGGGGCGATTCAGTTTGCCCTGGAAATGATTCCTCGCATCACACGTGCCCAATCGATGGACGTGTTGTCTTCACAGGCGACTATCGCCGGTTATCGGGCCGTACTTCTGGCCGCCACGCAACTGCCGAAGATGTTTCCGCTGATGATGACCGCCGCCGGTACTTTAAAGCCAGCCAGAGTCTTTGTGGTGGGTGCCGGAGTGGCCGGGCTACAAGCGATTGCTACCGCCAAACGATTAGGGGCAGTGGTTCAAGCTTACGATGTTCGACCAGTCGTGAAAGAACAATGCGAAAGCTTGGGTGCCAAGTTTGTTGAACTGGCCCTCGAAAACGAAGGGGCTGAAGACAAAGGGGGCTACGCCAAACAGCAAGGCGAAGAGTATTATCAAAAACAACGTGAACTGATGGCCGATGTCGTGGCCGAAAGCGATGTGGTGATCACGACCGCCGCAATCCCTGGTCGACCATCACCACTGTTGGTCATTGAAGATGGAGTTCGGCGAATGGCCCCTGGCTCGGTAATTATTGACTTGGCCGCCGAACGTGGCGGTAATGTTGAGCCGAGCGTGGCAGACGAAACCGTGATCGTTCATGACGTAACCATCATGGGGCCTACCAACTTGCCGGCTGAAATTCCCAATCATGCCAGCCAAATGCTCTCGAACAACATCACTAAGTTTCTGTTAAACATGGTGAAAGACGGGGCCATTGATCTTAATTTGGAAGACGAGATCGTCGCAGGCACATTGGTCGCCAATGATGGCCAAGTCACCAACGCCAGGATTCGAGATATTCTCGGCCTAGAGCCACTTGAAGTTCCAGAAGAACCTGCGGAAGAGGAATCGGCTGAAACCGAAGAACCTGCCGATAACAAAATTGCCTTCGATGAAGATGACGCAACCAGCGAAACCGAAGAATCTGACTCCGCCACTGAAGGAGAAAAAAACAATGACTAGAATATCACTCTTGCTACTTGTTTTGTTCACGCTGCTTTGTTGCTCGATATCAGTACCTGCTTTTGCAGGCGAAGAATCGGGTGCAACACCTCGAGTGGACAGTACTCCAAGCTCCGCTCCCGAGAGTTCATCAGACGCCGAATTCTCTCGCACCGATGCCCTGGTTGCCAGTTTAACCATTTTCATTTTGGCGATTTTCATCGGCTTTGAATTAATCACCAAGGTGCCGCCAACCTTGCATACACCGCTGATGTCGGCCTCGAATGCGATTTCCGGCATTGCGATAGTGGGGGCATTGTTTGCTGCTGGCAATTTGGAATCAAACGCCACTGCCTTCTTCGGGTTTATCGCTGTGGCGCTTGCCACATTGAATGTGGTTGGTGGCTATTTAGTCACGCACCGTATGCTTGAAATGTTTCGACCCAAAAAATAACTTTCGCTTACTTCATTTGAATTGATTGCTTCGTTCTGCGGAACATTAGCATTAAAGGATATATCGTGGATATCGTCACTAAACTGGCTTACGTTGCTTCGGCGATCATGTTTATCTTAGGACTAAAATTGATCGCACATCCCAGAACTGCGGTCAAAGGCAATTGGTTGAGTGCCGCGGCCATGTTCTTCGCCATCGTCATTACCTTGTTCTCAATTTATAATGAACCTGGCACCAGAATCGGTTATTATATCATTGCTGGCTTGGTGGTCGGGTCGGTGGTGGGCGGTGTATTCGCGTTGAAAGTCGAAATGACCTCGATGCCGCAACTCGTGGCACTTTTTAATGGTTTTGGTGGTGCAGCATCGGTGTTTGTGGCAGCCGCTGAATTATTAAAAGTCAAAGAAGCTGGCACGCTACTCCCTTCAGACGTGCTTGTCGCAGCGGCTCTTTCTGGATTGATCGGCACGATCACCTTCTGGGGCTCCTTGGTTGCTTTCGGGAAACTACAGGAACTTAAACAATTCAAAAAGCCGTTTGCATTGCCGATGCAGCAGTTGATCAATGGCATCATGGCGCTGGCCCTATTGGGACTCATCATCTCGATGGCTGCGACCGAAATGTCTTTGCCGATTATCCCGTTTATTTTGATCATCATCATCGCATCAGTACTGGGCGTGTTTGTTGTTTCGCCCATTGGTGGTGCCGACATGCCGGTGGTCATCGCACTTTTGAACTCGTACTCTGGTTTGGCCGCGGCCGCTACCGGGTTTGTGATCAATAATAATGTGCTAATCATCTCAGGTTCATTGGTTGGGGCATCAGGGATTATTCTCAGTCAAATTATGTGCAAGGCCATGAATCGTTCATTGGTCAACGTGCTGTTCGGCAGCATGCAGGCATCTGCCGAAGGCCCTGATGCGGATGAGGTGTATCAAAACGTCCGCTCCACTTCGGCCGATGATGTGGCCATGATTCTGGAAACCGCACAACGGGTTGTTGTCGTGCCGGGTTACGGTCTGGCGGTTGCTCAAGCCCAACATGCAGTACGGGATATGGCCGACTTGCTGGAAGAGAACGGCACCACGGTTGAGTACGCCATTCACCCGGTCGCTGGTCGCATGCCAGGGCACATGAACGTATTACTTGCCGAAGCCGACGTGCCGTATGACAAGCTCAAAGAGATGGACGAAATCAACCCGACCATGGGCCAAGTTGATGTGGCGATTGTGATCGGAGCCAACGATGTGGTGAACCCCGTGGCCAAAACCGACCCTACCAGCCCCATCGCTGGCATGCCGATCATCGATGTCGATCAGGCCCGCACGGTGATCGTGATCAAACGAAGTCTCAGCCCTGGCTTCGCCGGAATCCCGAACCCGCTGTTCTCTGCTGATAATACCTTGATGCTATTCGGCGATGGCAAAAAGGCGGTTCTCGATATCGTGGCGGCCATTAAAGAGAATAGCTAGAAGCCGGCTTAGGGCATTTGCCTGAAATTCAACCAAACATAACCAATGGTTAAATTTCTCGAAAACCCCCTCTGATGCGGCGGACTTAACCATTGGTCAATTTTTGAAGACACTTTTCATCGATTGACCTGCTCTTGGTCAGTTTATTGTGTTGCCGTAAGTGCGAGTCTCAAACAACTTACGGTAAGTGGAAAACGTGGGCAAACCGGATTCAACCAAAATCAACTTTTGGTTGAATATTTGACCCATGGTCAAGTTGTCCATTCGCACGTTTCCAACTGGTAAAAACAGCTAGATTTCCCCCCATTGGAAATCAAATCTCGGTTAGCCCAAGTTGCTCGCAACCTGGGTCGGCGCAGTCGACAAGAGGTCGCAATCGGCGGCATGATTTACCACAAAACGGGTCCACCGCTCTGGTCCAATTTACAAAACCAATGTAAGGCACGCCGGGTGTTTTTGTTTGGAATGATTTGAACTCAGGTAGGGTAGATGAAATCTTTATTTTCATCCTCCTTCAAACTTGAGGGAATGTGTCGCTCCGAACAAACAATGGAGTTCCCTCTGCGGTAGCGAAGTATACCTTATTATTTAGCTATCACAAAAAAGGGAATTGCTGCTCGGAGTTTTGACAGTCCTGCATCCGTGATCTGCGTGTTATTGAGTTTCAGGACTTTCAGATTGGTCAGGCCATTGAGATGTTCCAGTCCTGCATCCGTGATCTGCGTGTCGTTGAGGAAGAAGGACCACAGGGTCATGCCTTTCAGATGTTCCAATCCGGTATCCGTGACCTGCGTGCCGTTGAGGCACAGGGAACCCAGACTGGTCAGACCTTTCAAATACATCAATCCCTTACTCGTGATCTGCGTGTCTTGGAGATCAAGGACATTCAGACTGGTGAGGCCTTTCAGATGTTCTAGTCCCGCATCGGTGACCTGCGTGCCATTGAGGTCCAGGACTGTCAGACTTGTCAGGCCTTTCAGGTGTTCCAGTCCGGCATCCGTGACCGGCGTGCCGCTGAGGTTTAGCTGTCCCAGCCTGGTAAATTCTTCCAGGTGTTCCAGCCCAGCATCCGTGAGTTGCGTGCCTCTGAGGATCAGGATAGTCAGACTGGTCATGCCTTTCAGATGTTCCAGTCCGGAATCCGTGATCTGTGTGTTGTCGAGTTTCAGAGTTTTCAGCTTGGTCAGTCCTTTCAGATGCTTCAGTCCGGCATCCGTAATCTGCGTGTTATCAAGGTATAGAGTATTCAGGCTGGTCAGGTCCTTCAGATGTTCGAGCCCGGCATCAGTGACCTGCGTATCGCCAAGGTTCAAGAACGTTAGACTGTTCAAGGCTTCCAGGTGTTCCAGTCCAGCATCCGTGATTTTCGTGTCGTTGAGAAAGACTTTAACCACCTCATCTGATTGATCGTAGTGGACCTTGCCGCGATTCGCCAAAACCCACTCGACCGCCAACCTCTGCTGCCTCGCCTGATATAGCTTCACACTCAGCGGAACCAGTAGAACACAAAGCAGCGTCATTAAAATAAATAGGGTACGCATACTAAAACGGACTTTGGGTAGCCTCATTCGAATTTTGGGCGAATCCCCTCTTGGTTCTCTGGCCACGTCAAGCGGTTGAGGTGTTGTGCATTTATTTTGGTTATCAGGCTCGTTCATGATTTTTTATTACCCAGTAGTTCCTATGAGTTCACTCTGCGGTAGCGGAGTGGATGTCATTTTTTTATTACTCTACATGCGGGAAGAGCTGCCTTGATATCTGACAGTCCGGCATCCGTGACCCGCGAGCCGGGGAGGCTCAGGTATTCCAGGCTGGTCAAGCCTTTCAGATGTTCCAGTCCGGAATCCGTGATTTTCGTTTTGAAGAGTTCGAGGTCTCTCAGGCTGGTCAGCCCTTTCAGGTGTTCCAGTCCAGCATCCGTGATCTGTGTGTCTTCGAGGTTCAGAGCTTTCAGACTGATCCAACCTTTCAGATGCACCAATCCCTCATCCGTGATCTGTGTGGCGGTGAGGCTTAGTTCATTCAGGCTGGCCATGCCTTTAAGATATTCCAGCCCAGCATCCGTGATTTTCGTGTCGCCGAGTCCCAGTTCATTCAGACTGGTCATGTCTTTAAGATGTTCCAGCCCGGCATCCGTGACCTGCGTGCCGCCGAGGTTCAGATGTTCCAGACTGGTCAGACCTTTCAGGTTTTCCAGCCCAGCATCCGTGACTTGAGAGCCGCGGAGGTTCAGAACAGTCAAGCCTTTCAGGTGCACCAATCCCTCACCTGTGATCTGTGTGGCGGCGAGGCTTAGTTCATTCAGACTAGTCATGCCTTTCAGATGTTTCAGTCCGGCATCGGTGATTTTCGTGCCGGCGAGGCCCAGGCCATTTAGACTGATCAGGGCTTTCAGGTGTTCCAGTCCAGCATCAGTGATCTGCGTGTCGTTAAGGGTCAGGGTTGTCAGACTAGACACTCCTTGCAGGTGTTTCAGCCCAGCATCAGTGACTTGAGAGCCCTCGAGGTTCAGAGTAGTCAAGCCTTTCAGGTGCATCAATCCCTCACCCGTGATCTGTGGGGAGGCGAGGCTCAAGACTTCCAGACTGGTCAGTCCTTTCAGATGTTCCAGCCCGGCATCTGTGATATTCCGGCCGCTGAGAGCCAGTAGATTCAGACTAGTCAAGTCTTTCAGATGGTCCAGGCCGGTATCTGTGATCTGCGTGCCGCTGAGGTACAGTCGATTCAGACTTGTCAAGCCTTTCAGATTTTCCAGTCCGGCACCCGTGATCTGCGTGTCGTTGAGCCACAGACTATTCAGACTGCTCAAGCCTTTTAGGTGTTCCAGCCCGGCATCCGTGATCTGAGTTCGTTTGAGGCTCAGGGCTTTCAGGCTGGTCAAGCCTTTCAGATGCTCAAGTTCAGCATCCGTAATTTTGATGCCCTCAAGACGGACATCAATCACTTCACCTGATTCATCGAGCGTGACCTTGCCGCCTAACTTTTCGATTTCGGTGACAGCGGCAGCCTGTTCTGGGATTGGCAACGGTTCCTGGACAGTGGGTACAGGCTCAGGCCCGCACCCGCAGAAGAGTAGGACGAGCGGAAACACTAAAGCGAGAGACGGTTTCATGATTGGGCCTTTGTTTGGATTGATGATCGAGGTAAGACGTTCGTGTGGTCCCAGGTGAATTTTCGGCGATGACATTTGTTCGGCATTTTCAATTGAGTTCCCTCAGTTGGACGAGATATACATCTTCAAGATCACATTTGGGAAGAGCTGTCTTGAATTTTGACCGTCCAGCGTCCGTGATCTGTGTGTCGCTGAGCCACAGTACCATCAGACTTGTCAAGCCTTTCAGATGTTCGAGACCGGCATCCGTGATTTTCGGGCCGTTGAGACTCAGCTCTTCCAGACTGGCCAGACCTTTCAGATGTTCCAGTCCGGCATCCGTGATCTGCGTGTGGGTTAGGCTTAGGTCTTTCAGACTGGTGAGGCCTTTCAGATGTTCCAGTCCAGCATCCGTGATCTGCGTGCCGCCGAGGCCAAGGTGTGTCAGGCTGGTTAAGCCTTTTAGATGTTCGAGTCCGGTATCCGTGATCTGCGTGGTCTCGAAGCTCAGGTCTTTCAGACGAGTGAGTCCTTTCAGATGTTCTAGTCCGGTATCCGTAACCTGCGTGCCGCTGAAGCTCAGCTCTTTCAGACTGGTTAAGCCTTTCAGATGTTCCAGTCCAGCATCCGTAATCTGCGTGCGGTTGAGGTTCAGAACGTTTAGACTGGTGAGACCTTTCAAGTGTTCTAGCCCGGTATCCGTGATCTGCGTGCCGCCGAGGCTCAGGTCTTTCAGACTGGCGAGGCCTTTCAGATGTTCCAGTCCATCATCCGTGACCTGCGTACCGTAGAGGCCCAGGTGTGTCAGGCTGGAGAGGCCTTTCAAATGTTCCAGCCCGGCATCCGTGATCTGCGAGGTGTTGTCGAGGCTCAGGTGTTTCAGATTAGTGAGGCCTTTCAAATGTTTCAGTCCAGCATCCGTGATCTGAGTGCAAAGGGAGAAGTGTAGTCCTGTCAGACTGTTCAGGCCTTTCAGATGCTCCAGTTTCGCATCCGTGATCTGCGTGCCGAGGAAATCGACTTGAATCACCTTACCTGATTTATCGAACGAGACTCTTCCGTTTAGCTTTTTGAATTCAGCAATGTCAGCCTGTTGTGATGTTAGCAACCTATCCTGTAATTTTCTTACTTCACATTTAGGAAGAGCGGCCTTGATTTCTAACACTCCGGCATCCGTGATCTGCGTGCGGTAGAGGTGCAGGGTCTTCAGGCTGGTCAGTCCTTTCAGATGTTCCAGACCGGCATCCGTGATCTGCGTGCCGTTGAGACTCAGGTTTGTCAGACTGGTGAGGCCTTTTAGATGTTCCAGTCCAGCGTCCGTGATCTGCGCGTCTTTTTCAGGCCTTAGCATGCCACGTCCATCAGGGTGTCTCAGCCTAGCATCCGTCATTTCTGTCTTGTCGAGTAAAAGAACTTTCAGCCTAGTTAGATTTTTCAGGTGCTTTAGTCCAGCATCCGAGACCCGTGTTTCTCTGAGGTCCAGACTAGACAGACTAGACAGACTGGCCAGGTCTTTCAGGTGTTTTAGAGCAGCATCCGTGACCTTTGAGTCTCTGAAGTCAAGAATAAACAGACTAGGCCGGTCTTTCAGGTGTTTTAGTCCGTCATCAATGACCTGCGTGCCGTTGAAGCTCAGATGAATCACCTCACCTGATTTGTTGAGCGAGACCTTACCGCCTAGCTTTTTGATTTCCGTGACAGCGGCAGCCTGTTGTGGTATTGGCAACCTTTTCTGGGCGACGGTTGTAGACACAGGCCCGCACAACAGTAGAACGAGCGGAAACACTAAAGCGAGAAAAGGTTTCATGATTGGGCCTTTGTTTGGATTGATAATCGAGGTAAGACGTTCGTGTGGTCCCAGGTGAATTTTTGGTGATGGCATTTGTCCGGCACTTTCCATGAGTTCCCGCCTGCGGTAGCGATGTGGAACATATTAATCTATTACGATTTTACATTGGATTATATTACATTTGGGAAGAGCTGCCCTGAGTTCTGTCAAACCAGCACCCGTGATCTGAGAGTTGAAAAGCCACAGGGTTTTCAGATTGGTCAGGCTTTGCAGATGTTCCATCCCGGCATCGGTGATCTGTGTGTTGCTGAGGAACAGGGTATTCAAACTGGTCATGCCTTTCAAATGTTTCAATCCGGCATCGGTGATCTGCGTGTCGCTGAGGAACAGGAGATTCAGACTGGTCAGGCCTCTCAGATGTTTCAGTCCGAAATCCGTGATTTGCGTGCCGCTGAGTCTCAGGTCTGTCAGACTGGTCAGGCCTTTCAAGTGTTCCAGCCCGGCATCTGTAATTTTCGTGTAGCTGAGATCCAGATATTTCAGGCTGGTGAGTCCTTTCAGATGATCCAGCCCGGCATCTGTCACCTGCGTGCTGCCGAGGCTCAGGTCTGTCAGACTGGTCAGTCCTTTCAGATTTTCCAGCCCGGCATCTGTGACTTTTTTTGTGTAAAAGAGACTGACTTCAATCACCTCACCCGATTCGTTGAGCGTGACCTTGCCGCCTAACTTTTTGATTTCCGCGATTGGATCAGCCAGTTCTGATGGTGACAATGGCTCCTGGGCAGCAGGTGTAGGAGTTTCCTGAGTGGTAGATTTAGACGCAGGATCGCACCCGCAGAAGAGTAGGATAAGCGGAAACACTAAAGCGAGAAACGGTTTCATGATTGGGCCTTTGTTTGGATGGTCCAGAACTGATTCAGGTTATCAATGCCTCACAGTTTATCACTACCCCCCACCGTGTCAAGTTTTTCCCTCTTTGTGACTTCCATCCCTATGGGTGACACTGATGAAATTTAAAATAGCGTAAGACCTTTGGTGTGCCACTGGCATTTTGCCAGTGTGTGCTGCTATGGATCGATGAGTTCCATGATTTCAACACGAGTTTCTCTGTTTTGCTTCAATGAATCCAATTGGTGAGTAGATTCACACTTCACACTGGCAAAAAGGGGTGTTGGGATTTCGTCCGTGTCACCCGTCGATTGATGAAGGTGCTTGTTACTCTTTGATTTCCCATAATCTTACATGATCAAACACCAAACGGTTCTTCGGGCCTTCGCTGTGCTTGAAAGAAAACCGAGGGCCAAGCTTATCCATTTTGTTGTCAATCGTCACATTTTTATGTTCATAAATTCTGCTGAAACCATTAACACCTATTAGGATCTTCCCCTTTTGGTATTCGATGATCAAATCAACCCATTCATTGAGTTTCATATTTGATTTAGTCTCAGTGAAACTTGGACCGCCGGGTAATTTTATTCTATGCCCTCCTTCTTCTAGATACGTTAATAAAATCATGTGGTGACCAATTTGAAGAACAGGCCGCGCAGGTTGTATGGCTTCAGCTTCAAACTTAAAACGCATATGACAAACAAACTTTTCAGGTATCTTATTAAGATGAGCCACGACTCCAAGTCCTAAGTGGTGATCTCGCCCTAATGCTTTTTGTGCCTCTTCAGCATTGTTAAACAAGGGGACAAAAATCAACTTTCCATCCTTGATTTCTCTGTCTTTTTTCGGGGCTCCCCATCGCTCTTTGCTATAGTCTTGATCAAAATCATCTGAGTAAACTAACGTGCCCGTTTTAAATAGTTGCGACTTAAAATCTGGTGACTCAGCCTTGAGATTTGAACTCAGGCTCACGACAAACAAGAATAAGAAATACTTTTGCATAGAAAACTTAGCGATCATTTCGTTTGAAACTCCTTACTTTGAACGAGAGTATGAATAAATTCATTGATTGAAAAGTGTTGACTCTTTGCAGAAGTAACCATTTGGGTTGCCAGTTTTTCATCGCTAAACCCGAAGGGACGACCCAGGGCATACTCGATTAACGCTTCGGTGAAGCCTTGCGCAAAGTCATCCTCCCTCGCTGCAATCAAGTCACGCATTTCGAAATAGTCTTCGAAGCTTGGACCTTTGTGGAAAGCACCCGAGGCGTCGATTTCCCAGGTCTTTCTCTTTTGGCCTGGTATACTATAGCTGTCTTGGGTTCGCCACTTTCCGGCGGCGTCCCAGTTTTCTAGCCCGAAGCCGATCGGGTCAATCTTACGGTGGCAGCTTGCACACTGGGGTTGTTCCTGGTGTGCCAGGAGTCGCTCGCGTGTGGTAAGGACTTGGCCAGCTAGACGTGATATTTGTGGGACATTCGGTGGTGCAGGAGGTGGTGGATCATTCAAGAGCTTACGCCATACCCAAGCACCACGTTCGACCGGGCTGCTATTCACCCCGTCGCTGCCCATGGCGTGGATGGCGGCCATACCCAACAAACCACCGCGCGGCGAATCGGCAGGTAACTTCACTTTGCGAAACTCGTCGCCGGTGACTCCGTCGATTCCATAATAGGTGGCAAGCAGGCCGTTGATTATGACATAGTCACTGCTGAGTAGATTGCCCAGTTGCCCTTTGTCCTTGTTCCGCAGGAGATGAGCAAAGGACTGGTAGACTTCTTCGCGTGCGGCCGTGCGAGTGCTTTCATCAAACTCGCGGTGGAGATTCACATCGAATTGAAAGAAGTCGAGCCTTTCCATATCTAGCCATTGATGGACAAAGCCGGAGACAAAATTTCCTGAACGAGGATCAGCAATCATGCGACTGACCTGTTGACGCAGTATTTCAGGTTGATGAAGTTTTTTAGCTTCTGCAAGATTTAATAGTTGTGTATCTGGAGGACTGCTCCAAAGAAAGTAGGATAAACGAACTGCGATCTCAAGATCAGAAAGAGACCGCGGATCACTCTCAATGCCAGGTTCATTGAGATAGAGGAAACCAGGAGAAGCAAGAATGGCACTCAATGGTGAACGGATCGCAACATCAAAAGCATCGCCCTGAGATCGTCTTATTTCAAACACTTTTAAGAGTTGATCAAGATACACTTCATCAGGTTTTGTTTGACGAAAAGCCCTAATTGCGAAGCGTTTTAAAACTTCACGAGCATGTTCTTTTTCCGACATCCCTGTGTTTTTTGCAAAGAGAATTTTTGGGGAACTATTCTTGTTGTCAGAAGACAACGGCCCTTCCCACTCAACCCAATCAATCCACAGGGCGGGTATGGGGCCGGAACCGGTTTCTTTCAGTGAATTCTTAACTCGTGATCCATCTAATTTTAGATTTCGTTTTTCTCGCAAGACAAACTTTCTTGGGCCATCACTTGTGAGACTCACAGAAATTTCTAATTCCTGTGGCTTATCACTCGTTCCGTTGACCTGAAGAGTTTTTATGAGATTAAATTCGGAATCATTTGCGCTAGATCGACTTCCTAGTTCTACAAAATGTCTTTCTTTTTCAGTTCCTTCTAAAGCACCTATTCTAAAGCGAATTTTATATTCGCCGGACGGAACTGTATCTACAACATGTTTGGTTGGAAGCCATCCAGATGGTTGTGCAGGAGGAAGAGCTATGATTTCTTCCTTATTTACATTCATTATGGTCAGCAGCGAACCCGTCTTAGTTAAGGGATGATTCAAATATCGTTGAAAACTAGCAGCATTTTTTTCATAGGTTTTAATCCGAAATCTTGCTTCTTGTTCGTCAGGAATTCCCTTGTTTGTCTTCCCATCTTTAAGAAAGGCTTGGGCCGCTTCATAGCCACCTTTGAAGTAACCATTAAAGGTTCCACCTACTTTTCGATTCGCATGCTTCTCAACTTCGCGTCTTTGCTTCCATTTTTGTACATGGCCTGATTCTTCCAGCGGTCCTTCTAGCTCAACCCAATCAATCCAGATGGCGGGCGGGTGGCCGTATCCGTTGGTTCTCTTATGTTTATTGTGTGCATCCCAAAGAGATTTTAATCCGTAGGGTTGCTTCTCCTCAATGGAAAATTCACGTGGAGTATTTGCTCCGACTGTCAGTTCTGTTTCGATGATTTCTGGATGTTCGATTGTGCCTGTGACCTGATGACTGCTGATTGGGTTACCCTCGAGGCCTCTAATTCGATTGACTTGCCTTTGAGGGTGTCCAATCTGAATAAAGTGACGCGATGATGGTGATCCATCTACGACTCCCGCTCTAATACTTATCTTATAAGTTCCTGGTGGAAGTTTGCTCGGCGTAATATCAATTCTACCAGTCCCATAAGCGACCTTTAGATAGGTTCCATTGTCACGATGTGGCAGACCGAGGTAGTGTTTGTGGTAGGCCAATTGTGCTCGATCCCAATCAGGATTGCTTAGCGCGGCTGTCTGTGCATCTCTGAAACCGAAATCATTCGGGTTGGGTGTTCCTTCCAGTAAGTTTGCTGACTTATAAAAGTGGATTGGGTGATCAATCGAAGGGTTTTTCTTTCGAAGCTTGGCAATTATTTCCTGATTTCCAGGGCTTACCGCAGCCTTATCCACACCCGCCTGCCAGCGTGTGAAACGCTCGTAGGTCTCTTCAATCGTCTTGACTAGCAGTTCGTTTTCGGGGTTGATAGTCTCTTCCGGTTCTACGCGAAAGACCATGGGTTTTGCATCCTGCCCGGCTTGCCGCTCGAATGCCTCATCAATCGCGTTTCGCCCAAGCTTCAGATATTGCTCGAACTGATCACTCGAAATATACTGCGAGGCTCCTGCGGTATCGAAGTAGCCAGCGCCACCATCGGTGGGCAGGGAACCGACATCGACTTTGACTCCAGTCAGTTGCTGGATGGTGTTCTGGTATTCCCGCCGGTTGAGTCGGCGCATCGTGATCTTGCCGCCGGAGTCAGACAGGGAATTCCGCGCGGCCACCATCGATTGAGCCAAGTCATCAAGGAAATCAGCTTTTTCAGTATTGCCTGGTTGTGTTTCATCCTCAGGCGGCATTTCACCAGAGTTCAAAGCATTAAGCACCTTTTGCCAAGCTTCAGCCTGTTCGATGGTAGTGATATGGAGAGGTAAACTTTCCAGATTCACTTTGCCTTCTTGTGTCTCGGAATCGTGACAATCAAAACAATGCTTTTTGAAGAAAGTAAGTCGTTTCTCTGGTTGTATGGCTTCTGGAGGGGCAGCTTGTGCGAAGGCACATAGCCACAAAGTCAGCATGCAGACAGTGCATCCGGTTAGTTTGATTCTTAGTGCCTTGGTGTCTTTGTGAGACATTAAATTCCGGAAGATCAGGGAATTAATCTCACACGAAGTCACAAAGACACAAAGTAGTGTTGACGATATATTACGGATTCTCATAACTCTTTCTTATTACACGACATCTCAATTTGCGATCCGCTTTATTCCGTTTTTTAACAATGCCTCACCAAAATTAATCAGAAGACCGAGACGGAAGTCAATCAGTTTCAGGTAAGTGAGCAGTTGCTTCGCGTGGACTGGTGCCAGCTTTTCAACCGACTTCAATTCAACGATGAAGCAGCCGTTGATAATCAGGTCCGCACGAAAACCAAGTTCAAACTGAAGCCCTTCAAACTCGACCGGAATCGGAACTTCACGCTCAACCTGGTAACCGCGTTCCTGCAGCTTCTTCTGCAGGATCACGGTATAGACCGACTCCAACAACCCAGGACCAAGAGCCATGTGCAGTTCCATGCTTGCATCGACGACATCTTTCGCAATCTGTTCAAGTTCTTCGTTCATGTCAGTTGTTCTTTCTTCTCACACAAAGGCACAAAGACACAAAGTATGTTCTGCGGGCTTTTTTTCTTTGTGTCTTCGTGCCTTTGTGCGAGTTAATCAAGCCTGCAACTCATTGACCACGCCAGTGCTATCTCCGTGACTTTCGGACTTGACTCCGATTCCTTGCAGCATGGTCAGCCAAACATTACAAAGCGGCGTGTCTTTCGGCAGAACCAGATGCTGGCCCAGCTTCAAATTGGCCCCGCCGCCCGTGAGGACCGTCGGGCAGTTGACGAGGTAATGGATCGAAGAGATATTCGATCCGTAAGCCAGGGCCACATGATCGAACAAGCTCGATCCATCGGCTTCCTTTGTCGCTTTGAGTTTGTCGATTAAACCTGCCAATAGCTCGCTCTGCGCGGTATCCCGTTGCTGGGACGCCTTCATTCGCTCGCCCGGGGTATAGTGGCTCATGTTGTGTGGAGCCACTGAGATATCTAGACTCTGCAAGAGCGATTGGACGGGCTGACGATAAGTCATCACTCGGGTGCTATCGGTTTGCAACGCGGCGACGATCAGGTCATACATGACTTTGATTTCTTCTCGTCCCTTCAATCCTGGTGCGGGTTCTTTAATCGGTGGCTTGGCTTTGGGAACCGTCAGCCAGTCTTCATCCTTGCTCAACTGTGTCTCGATATCGCGGATGCTCTGGAAATATTCATCCAGCTTGTCGGTGTCTGTCTTGGTGAGACCACGCTGCACTCGTTTAGCTTCGGTCAGTACGGCATCCAGCACGCTACGATGTTCGGCGATGGCGGCCTGGCGTTGTTCCAACGGAAGATCGTCGGCGGAAAACATCTTATGAAACACCTGCACTGGCGTGTTGAGTGCTGCGACTGGTTTACCACGCTGATCCCAGGCGAGCGATAGTCCTGGTCCGTGGCCCGAGCCGATCACATCGGGGCTACCTAGCTGAACCGAAGCAAAGCGTGTGTCCTGCCCAAGCTGCTGAGCTGCGACCTGATCGGCAGAAATACTGTTGGACATATTCTGACCGGGAACAGCAAAGCGATTGGCCCCTGTCAACCAAAACGTACTGCCCCAGTGGGCTTCATTGCTGAATTCATTCGTACATCCCTGTACCACGGTCAAATCTTTCTTATGCCTGGCCAATGGGGCAAGCCCTTCTGAAAGATCATACTCTGAGCCGGTTTGTTCGACGTTGGGAAACCAAGTTTCCTTGGTCACGCCAAAACCAAAACCGAGAAACACCATCCGTTTGGGAGGTGTCGCTGGAGCTTTATCGGCAGCAGAAGCGAATCTACGAAATCCAATCGATTCCAAAGCCGGCAACGCAATCAGCGTTCCCGTTCCACGAAGAAAGTGTCTACGATTGAACTGGGGGTTCATAATGGAGGCTCTTGAAGGTAGGCAAAGTAAGGTGGGTGGGGATGGTGTGTACCGAAAATCCCTACCATCAATTGTAACGTCCAGCACCAATCGATTCAATCAATCCATAAACGCTCGGCCGTCGTTCATCTGATTGTGTGGTCTCAATCATTAACGGCGAACACCTCTGCAAAGAAAGACCCCTGCTTTTCACAAGGAAATTGCAGCAGATTCGATGTGTGTAACACCGTTGAAGCAAACCCAATAAACAGATGGATGGTGGCGATGCGGATATTTTTCAGTCAAGCATTTCTTGGAAATAAATCAAGAATGTTTGAACGCGTTTTGTTCAACGCTATCTATCCTCCACGACTGAACAATCAATTGAGTTCCCTCTGTCGGTAGCGAAGTGGAACTTATTATTTTACTACCTTACATTTGGGAAGAGCTGCCTTGAGTTCTGAAAGTCCGACATCCGTGACCTGCGTGCGTCTGAGGACCATGACTTCCAGCTTGGTCAGGCATTTCAAATCTTCCAGTCCAGCATCCGTGATTTTCGTGTCTCTGAGGAACAGGGTATTCAGACTGGTCAAGCCTTGCAGGTGTTCTAGCCCGGCATCCGTGACCTGAGTGTTGTCGAGGAACAGGGCATTCAGACTGGTCAGGCCTTTTAGATGCACCAACCCAGCATCCGTGATCTGCGTGTTATCGAGGAACAGGACAGTCAGGCTGGTCAGACCATTCAGGTGTTTCAGTCCGGCATCCGTGACCTGCGTGTCTTTGAGGTCAAGAATCATCAGACTGGTCAGGCTTTTCAGATGTTCCAGCCCGGCGTCTGTGATTTTCTGGCCGCTGAGAATGACTTGAATCACCTCACCTGATTTGTTGAGCGAGACCTTGCCGCCTAATTTTTTGATTTCCGCGATAGCGTCAGCCGGTGTCGTCGCAGTCCCGCACCCGCAGAAGAGTAGGACAAGCGAAAACACTAAAGCGAGAAACGGTTTCATGATTGGGCCTTGGTTTGGATTGATAATAGCGGTAAGACGTTCGTGTGGTCCCAGGTGAGTTTTTGGCGATGACATTTGTTCGGCACCTCCCATGAGTTCCCGCCTGCGGTAGCGAAGTGGATCTTATTAATCTATTACTACGGTACATTTGGGAAGAGCTGCTTCGAGTTCTGGCAGTCCGGCCGCGACCCCCGTGCGGTAAAGGGACAGGAATTTCAGGCTGGTCAGCCCTGTCAGATGTTTTAGCCCAGCATGCGTGATCTGCGTGTCGCTGAGCATCAGATTATTCAGACTGGTCAGTCCTTTCAGGTGTACCAGGCCAGCATCCGTGATCTGTGTGCCGTTGAGGTTCAGATCAGTCAGACTGGTCAGGCCTTTCAGGTATACCAGCCCAGCATCCGTGAACTGCGTGCCGTTGAGGTCCAGGTAAATCAGACTGGTCAAGCCTTTCAGATGTTTCATTCCGGCACCCGTGATTTGCGTGTTGCTGAGGAACAGGAAATCCAGACTAGTCATGCCTTTCAGATGTTTCAATCCGGCATCCGTGATCTGCGTGTCGTTGAGGAGCAGGAGTGTCAGACTGGTCAAGCCTTTTAAATGCTCTAGCCCGGCATCCGTGATCTGTGCGTCGTTGAGGTTCAGTTCTGTCAGACTGGTCAAGTTTTTCAGATGTTGAAACCCGGCATCCGTGATCTGTGTGTCATCAAGGTGCAGGCGACTCAAACTGGTCAGGCCTTTCAAATGTTCGAGCCCGACATCCGTGATCTGCGTGCCGCCGAGGACCAGGGTATTCAGACTGGTCAGGCTTTTCAGATGTTCCAGCCCGGCATCCGTGATTTTCGTGCCACGGAGATGCAGGCCTTCCAGACTGGTCAAGATTTTCAGGTTTTCCAGTGCGCTATTCGTGATCTGCGTGTCGTCGAAACGGACTTGAGTCACTTCACCGTAGTCGTTGAGCGAGACCGTACCGCCTAACTTTTCGATTTCCGCGATAGCGGCAGTCTGTTGTGGTGTTGGCAACGTATTCTGGACACATCCGCACAAGAATACAACGAGCGAAAACACTAAAGCGAAAAACGGTTTCATGATTGGGCCTTTGTTTGGATTGATAATCGAGGTAAGACGTTCGTGTGGTCCCATGTGAATTTCTGGTGATGACATTGATTCAGTATTTCCCATGAGTTCTCTCTGCGGTAGCGAAGTGGAACTTATTGTTTTATTACTCTACATTTGGGAAGAGCTGCCTTGAGTTCTAACAGTCCAGCATCTGTGATCTGCGTGTCGCTGAGCCACAGGTAATTCAGACTGGTCAGGCCTTTCAGATGTTCCAGTCCAGCATCCGTGATCTGTGTGCCGTTGAGGCTCAGGTGACTCAAACTGGTCAGGCCTTTCAGGTGCAGCAGCCCAACACCCGTGATCTGCGTGCGGTCGAGGTTCACGTACTCCAGACTGGTCAAGCCATTCAGGTGTTCCAGCCCGGCATCCGTGACCTGCGTGTCTTCGAGGAGCAGGATTTTCAGGCAGACAAGCCATTCAGATTTTCCAGTCCAACACCCGTGACCTGTGTGCCGTTGAGGCTCAGGCGACTCAAACTGGTCATGCCTTTCAGGTGCACCAGTCCAACACCTGTGACCTGCGTGCGGTCGAGGTTCAGGTAATACAGACTGGCCATACCATTCAGATGTTCGAGCCCGGCATCCGTGATCTGCGTGCCTTCGAGAATCAGGGTAATCAGACTTGTCATGCCTTTCAGATGTTCCAGCCCAGCATCCGTAATCTGCGTGTCGGGGAGGAGTATTTTTTTCATCTTAGTTAAGCCTTTTAGGTGTTCCAGCCCGGTATCCGTAATCTGCACCCCTCTGAAGCTCAAGCCTTTCAGACTGGTCAGACTTTTCAGATGCTCCAGTCCAGCATCCGTGATCTTCGTGTTATCGAGCTGCAGGTTATTCAGACTGTACATGCCTTTCAGTTGTTCTAGCCCGGCATCCGTGATCTGCGTGTCTTTGAGGTAAAGCCACTTCAGACTGGTCAGGTCTATCAGATGTCCCAATCCCGCATCCGTGATCTGCGTGTCGTTGAGACTGACTTCAAACACCTCACCTGATGCGTTGCGTGAGGCCTTGCCGCCTAACTTTTTGATTTCCGCGATAGGGTCAACCGGTTCTGATGTTGGCAATGTTTCCGGAGTGGTGGGTGCAGACGTTTCCTTGATGGCTGGTGTGGGATTTTTCTGGGTGGTAGGTGTAGACTCAGTCCCGCACCCGCACAGGAGTAGCACGAGCGAAAATACTAAAGCGAGAACCGGTTTCATGATTGGGCCTTGGTTTGGATTGATCATTCGGGATTTCCCATTAAGATTGAGTCAGAACTGATTCAGGTTATCAATGCCTCACAGTTTAACATCACCCCCTGCCGTGTCAAATGTTTCCCTCTTTGTGACTCCCATCCAACACGACTGCTAGAAGTCCTTTCTTTTCACAGGGAATTACAAACGGGTTTGTAATTTTTACAGTAGTCTATCGGGCCTTTATGGGTTGTGGATTTTTGGCAAGCTGGGATGAATGTTGCCAAGTCTGTTATGGGTCGCAAGTTCGTGTGATTACTTGAATTCTTTTTTGTAGATTCAGGTTATGGCGCCAGATTTGCAATTCATCATGGGATCAGCAATCGCTGACGCAAGCCTTATCCATTTCTTGTCTTTTCATGATCGAGTTGATGCCGTGGTACGCAATCTTAATTATTGGGAAATGTCGGATGCAATGCTCTTGTCTGAACTGGATACGAGTGTGCCAGAGATAAAGAATCTGCCAGTCGATTCACCGCAGGCGACCAAGGTGCCTTATGTTATTCAACTGTTGGCAACGCTTCACCAAACAGACCAGAAAAACCAGCGCTCTTTACTCACCCAATTGCAGTCGTTGAATATCGTGAGCGAGGAACCAGAGCAAACCCAGGTAGGGAATCAAGAGAGCGCATTGCCGGCAAGATTCTCTTTTCTAAAAGGTAAAAATGACCATAAACCGAATGACTAGTGGCGTTTGTCAAGGAAAAGAGGACTTGATGCCGTTTTTCTATGGCATTGATGGAATTGGCTAGTTGCATTGTAATTCATTAGTGTGTAGTGGTTTACGTCAATTCCTGGGGTGTGTTGAGTGCCTTTGTTCGGAACGATTTTTGGGTATTTTTACAATCAAATTGACAGGAGCGCTAGTTCGCTAGTATTCTTTTAGTAGATGTATTGCTGAGATTTCCCTTAAATATCGATGGGGTTTGTCTGCAATATGTTTGGTAAACCTATATAATCCAAGAGGTTATTGATTTTAGTTGGGCCGTCTCTCATCTAAATTTGGCCCTCTTATCGTTCGGAACACTGAAGACTTTTCTCCGCTTATTCAATGGTGATGTAATGCGAACCATAATTTCTGGTTTTGTCTTGTTATTGGTCTGTTTAATCGTTGTGCCTACTTGGGCACAAGGGTATACCGTTATACCAATTACTGCCCCTGAGTTTGACCCTGATTCAACCGACTCGAAGGTCAAAGGGACTGTGGGACAAGCCAAAATCAAGATACAAACGGCCTTGCGTGGAAACTCTCCACTGACTGCTGAAGAAAAACAATTAATTACAAGGTTCTTTGAAGAAGCTTACTTTAGAAGTTGGACGCAACCGAACTCTGCAACCAAAGCTGGATTGAAACGTGTTGATTTTACGAAATCTTTTTACGGTTCTACGTCTTCGAATATCCAAGCACGCCCATTCATCAATACACTAACGTTAAAGTGGATGAGCGAGTACATCAAACCCAAGTATCACCCTGTCGTCCGTTTTAATGCAATGCTGTTAATTGGTGACCTGAAATCTCGTGAATATCAGATTGGAAAGAACGATCCTGAAGTTCCCTATTCGGCCGCTTTCCCGGTGATTGTTGCTGCTCTGAAAGATAAGACACAAAGCGATCCTGTAAAAGTTGCTGCCTTGCTTG
Organism: Blastopirellula sp.; assembly: GCA_002733575.1. GTDB lineage: Bacteria > Planctomycetota > Planctomycetia > Pirellulales > Pirellulaceae. The sequence continues at coordinate 52,360 of NVWB01000015.1, forward strand.
GTTTAAGGAAGCATTGTGAGCTCGTTCCTAATCGTCCAGCAAATTATACTAATGGAATTTTAGATATTGCCAAAGAATATATTATTGCGGATGAACCACCTGCTGGCCGTTCGGCTGATGCACATTTGTGGATGCGACAACAGGCCATTAATATCGTCGGAGTGATTCGCTCTGGCGAAAAAATCGGTGAGTTTGCTGGTCTGCTTGATAACATCATTACAAATGAAGATTTGCCTTTGAAGATTCGTTGTTCGGCCATTACCACCAAGGGAAAACTTGTCTTTGATCAAAACACCGTCAATCAACTCAATTTAATGAAGGAATCGGCCAACATCGGTAAAGTTGCCTTGGAAGCAGTCAAAGCAGATATCGAATGGTTTGATACCGCGATGACCCAGTTTGAACAAGACAAATTGAATCCAGGTGGCTATGGTGGCGAATGTAGCGGATATGGCGGCGGCTACGGTGCTGGAGACTGTGGCGGCTACGGCGCAGACTGTGGTGGCTGTGGCGACTGTGATGATTTTTACGGTGGAGGATGTGGTGGCTATGGTGAGCCAGATGCGAAGCCTAAGAAAGTGGTTAGGAAAATCGATCCCATTTTGAACCGTATTCAATTGACCTTCCGGCGTCGAATGAAATACCATCTAGATGCTGCGAAGCAAGGTCTCGTAGGAACTGCTGCTGAAGCCCCTAGTGACCCTCGCAATGTACAGGCCTTACAGGCTGGCCTGATGCGGTATGCAAAAAATCCGGGCGAGGCGAATGCAGTCAAAAGATTGGTTGACCCAATGGTTGCACTTTTGAATGAAGTGGATCAGCAAGATACTGAAGAAAAAGTATTACTCTCTGAGGTTCAAAGCAAATTAGAAGCGTTGACCCGAGAAGTTCAGAAGTTGGCCGCTGGCCCTAAAGGAGCCACGCCTCGACCTGCCGCTAATCCAGCGAGTGGTTTGCCCGGTGGCGGTCCTGCTGCCTTACCTGGCGGTACACCTGCTGCTCTGCCCGGTGGTACACCTGCTGCTCTGCCCGGCGGTACACCTGCTGCTCTACCCGGCGGAACTCCTGCTCCCTAATAACAAACTAAGCTTGCTTGGCCGCCCCCCTGATCATTCAGACTGGGCTTGCCAGAGGTGCATAGAAACGACTATGAACTGTCTTTCGTATTAAGTTACTAAAGGCAGTTTTTTTTTATGCGCAAGTTGAACTGTGCTAGCACTGAACCCAAAATCCGTTCATTTTACCTTACTGACAGGCATGTTATGCCTCTGTTTAGTCGGATCAGGCTGCCGCTTGACGATATCAGCCGGGACTAACTTTGAGTCTCTGCTGGAAGACAAACAAAAGAAAAATGAGTTTGTTGCTACTGATGCGACAAACAAAGAAAAATCTCCTCAACCAGCGGATCAAAAGAGCGTAGATGCAGAGAAGCAAACTGGGACATCTGCTAGTCATGAAGATAAACTATCAATAACTCAAGCTGAAGTCCTGCTGAAAACGACTGTGAGTCGGCCAAATGAAGATGGGCGATTTATTGACCATGAAATTCAGGGGTGGAAGATTGATCCGAAAAAACCGCTCTATCTCGCTCGGCATTACGAGCATACTCGGTGGCAGCATAGGGCTCTCAATTCCGTTCTCATGAAATCTTCGAGTGAGGCGCATGAGATATTACAGGCCGGGCGTCAATCAAAGGAAGAAGAGGTTATTGTTACCGCTGCGATTGGTTTGACTCGGCTGGGGATTTATGACTCGAAGGACTTATTGAGCGTGGCTGCACAAGATGACCAGCTAAATATCATGCTTCGCTGTGCCGCACTTGAAGCCTATTCTATGTGCTGTAGAAATGAAGAAGATGGCAAGTCCATTGAAAAATTGTTTGAGACCATGCTGGCACTATTGAATGAAGTGGATCTGCAAGATACCGAAGAAAAATTATTAGAGCCAGAATTTCGCACGTCACTTTCATTATTAAAGTCCGAACTCTACACGTCCTCATTATTAAAGTCCGAACTCTACACGTCGCTCTCATTGTTTGTCTCGGCAAGGGAAGATGATCGCTTTATCAAGGGCTTGGCAGACAAACGTCCGCAAGTCAGGGCAACCATTTTAGATTTGATGTACGCAGACTTCCAGCCCCCGATGCCCGAAGTCGTAGAGAAGTTGTTTCAGGATACGAATCCGAGCGTCGTCAATGCGATCATTCGATCTGCCGCTTCCTTGGATCAATTGTTGGAGCTATTAAAGAACCCACGTTATCAAGTGAAAGAAGATGCACTCTTCGGTTTGGCCAGGGAGCGCAGTGATGAAGCATTGCATGCCATTCGCCAGATTTCTTCGAATGATTCGGTGTTAGTTCAAGTGGCTGCGATCAAAGCGGCCGCTGTGGCAGAGCTCTATCAGTATCGCCGAGATCAAATCAAAAATCCTCAGTGGCGAGTGCGTGTTGCTTTGGCCGAAAGCATGGATCGGCAAAGCCTGCCCGACTTGGGCGATCTGGCTCCTCAGCTTTTGACCGATAATACGCTCCAAGTGCGGGATGCCATGGTGGGTTCAATGCAGAGCTGGGACTCGCAAGATGCCTTTCAAGTCTATGTGCAAGTGATGCAATTGGAGAATGCAACTCCGACCTTGGAAGAATTGATGATCGTCGAGATGCAACGATTACTGGGCCTTGAGATGCAACGATCACTGGGCCTTGAGATGTCTAAAACGAAATCCGCTGAAGAACGAGAAGAACAATTGCAGGAACTCTCGTTGTTGGCACAAAAAAAATGGGATCTTGATTTGAAACTTGCCGATAAGTCGGCATCATCAGCACCAGAGATTCTTTTGTCAAAGCAGGATATCGCCAAGATATTTTCTATGATCGAAAAGTATGAGCAATCGACAGATGGTCCTTTAAACTCAGCCTATCAGAATCAGCTTATTCAACTAGATCAGACCTTGCTTCAGTTGTTGTCAGAGTATGCCGATCAGTTGCAACCAGTGCGTATGCCGAAGCTCTATGCTGATATCCTGCCAGAAATTGACGAGAGTTTTGCTCGCATGGGCGACTTAAGCTCTGACGAGTTGACGATTCGCCGAGGCGCCGTTCGGTATTATCAAAAACAAAATAAGACGCGGCCCTTGCACCCACTGCTGATCGGGAAAATTACCGAGCAGTTCCGACGAAAAACCCCTGGTGATCAATGGTTGTTGCTGATGGACATCTTGGAAGATAATGAGAGTGAAGCCGCTTATCATAAGGTAGAGCTGGCTCTGTCTCATGATCGTTCGATGGTGCGACGCAAGGCATGTGAGCATTGTGCAAACCATGTTGATTCTCGCCATGCAGGAAAACTCATCACGTTGCTACACGATGAAGATCAATTTGTTCGACAAGAGGCAACACGCACTTTAGGAAAATACAATCTCCCTCAAGTGCTTGAGCCGTTGAAAGCTCTTATTGCCTCAAATGATATTCAAATGAGGCTTGCCGCTGCCACAAGTTTGGCACAGTTGAACGACCCTGATGGTCACGATGCTTTACAGCGTTTGACTGTAAATCAGTCCAACCGCACTCGCCTAGTTGCGATCGGGGCCATGGTCGAGATTGCCGATCCACAGTATATAAATGCGATGATTCGCTTGCTTGACGATCAGGCCGGGGTAAGGACTTTAGCACTCAAAGGCCTGGCAAGGATCGAAGGCAAAGATATTTCAGCAGCGGAAGACGGATCTTATGTCAGTTCTGGTCGCCGGGTAGAAATTTGGCGCAAGTGGCATTATCAACGTGTCGAAGAAAAAGCTTCTGCTTACAGATAATTGGTAACGCAATCTACTAGAGCGTTTTTAAATTCTGTGTTCCGACGATTTGCGAAAAGCGTCCCTTTGTTTCCAGTTCTTCTTAGTCCCGTTAGGGACGATATCGTGTAGCCAGGGAATTCATTCCTTGTCATTACCCAAGTTCTAAGGCGATAGCACTCTGGCATGATAGCATTGGTAAGTGTTGATTTCTACTCGGCTTGGGTTTTGGGCGTCAATTTCTTTGGGTTGTTTTTTTGTGAGTTCTCGCGATGATTGGTTCACAAGTCATGAGGTTACTTGTTTCATCGCCTAGCGCACGAGGGAGTGTCTAGCCAAGCGAAAGTTTTTTTGTTTGGGAGATTCGTCATGATCGTAACCAGTAACGAACAGTGGATCGGAACACAATTTAGTGACTGTCAACTTGGAAATCGTACACGCACCACTCGACTTCAAAAGGTGGCTTCTGCAATGCTAAATTCACCAGAAAAATCACTGCCTTCTCAGAATGTTCATTGGGCTGATTTGAAGGCCGCTTATCGACTMTTCGAYCAAGAGAAGGTCACGTTTGATGCGGTGGCCGAACCCCATTGGTTGCAAACWCGCCAAASCAAGCCRGGYCGCTATTTGYTGATCAGTGACACGAYCGAAATCAATCGTTGTTCTCACAAGGCAACCACGGGSCTGAGCCCTTTGGGGTCGGGCATGGGRCGYGGAATGTTRTTGCAMAACTGYCTSGTCTACAACTGCGATGMSAAACTKATCGAAGGKGTTGCTGGTGCCTTGGTACGTTATCGWAAAAAWGTTTCTAAAAAAGAAACACGCATGCAGCGTTTGAGTCGTGTTCGAGAGAGCAACGTATGGGGCGAATTGGTTGATGAAGTKGSCCCTGCGCCACAAGGYKCTCARTGGATTCATGTGTTTGATCGTGGMGGCGATAATTTTGAAGAGATGTGTCACGTTCAACAAACCGGTTGCGATTGGGTGATCCGCGCAGCGAAGCTGCAAAGGAAGATTATCACCCAAGACGGCCAGAAAATGCCTTTAAGTGAAGCATTGGAAAAGAGTCGTCATCTTGGCAACTATCAGTTGTCGCTTCGTAGCCGGCAAGGCGTTGCTGCACGCACTGCCAACATCGAAGTCAGGGCAACAACCATCACGGTTCCGCCGCCACGTCATCACAGCGAATGGGTCAAGCAATGTGGTGTGGAAGAGTTGACTATGAACGTTGTGGTAGTGCAGGAAGTTGATGCACCGAAAGGTGTCACCGCAGTTCACTGGGTGCTGCTCACCAGCTTGCCGGTCGAGACGTTCGAAGATGATTGGCAAGTGATCGAAGATTACGAAAATCGTTGGCTGGTTGAAGAGTACCACAAGGTGCTCAAGTCAGGCTGTAGTATCGAAGTTCACGCGTTGCGAACCGCCGAGCGTCTTGAACCGTTGTTGGGGCTGATTAGCGTGATTGGCATTCGGCTATTTCAATTGAAACTTGTCGGTCGCAACCAACCCACCGCAAAAGCAAAAACACACGTGCCATCCCAGTGGTTGAAGTGCTTAAAACTTGTTCGCCCTAAGCTGAAGATAACCGACATGACCGTATACGAATTCTTTCGAGAACTGGCCAAACTCGGCGGCTTCCTAGCACGAAAACACGCTGGCGAACCCGGCTGGCAAACCACCTGGCACGGCTACCAGAAAATGCAGGGCCTCCTTGACGGAATGAAACTAGTTGGACACATATGACAACCCAAAACTTGGGTAATGACAAGGATGAATCCCCTGGCTACACGATAATGTCCCTCCGGGACAGCCCATTTCGCATCAAAATTACGATATTGAAAATGCTATAATCTCGAATTAATTGTTTGCTACAACGACAAAAACTTTATAGAATCAGTGGCTTCTCTTCAAATATCTTCGATGCGATGAAAAGGAATGTTTCTGATGAGTGAACCGAGTGATGAGTTTTCGAATGTTGGCTTTGCTAAGACCTATATGATTCCGGCATTGTTTATTTTTATGCTTCCGGTGCTGTCGTATTTGTTTTTTGATCATGTGGAAGCGACCGTTGACGAAGAAGTTCGCCAACAGTTTCTGCAGGACATTCGTGCCTCCGTAGAAATGGATGCCGCAGAAAAGGCGAAACAAATTCAGTTTGTTGAAGAGAATGACTTTTCTGATTTACTGGTGCTTGATCCTCAATATGAAGATTACATAACTGAACAAGGTTTGTTCGACTACGCCACGTTTCGCTGGATGAATCGGCTGGCGGCGATTTCGATCTTGACCAGTATGGGGGTCTTTTTGTTGGGCGGGGTCTGTGTGGTGTTCTCGCTGCGTTCGCAGTACGTGCAATATCTCAGCTTGCTGGTGGGCTGGCATGTGTTGCGGATCAATGCTGCCATCCAGGCGCTGATTCAAGGCGTGTTGTTGGTGACACTTTCTTATTGGGTTACTGCCTTTTGGTTTGAAATCTACATTGTCAAGCTGATTATCATTATTGGGATAATGGCGATCTGTGGGGTGTTTCTTGTAATCAAGGCCATTTTTGAACGGTCAGATACCGATTCAGTTGTCGAGGGCAAAGTCATCACCCGAGATGACCCGATGCCGCTGTGGGAAGATTTGCGTGTGATTTGTCAGAAAGTTGGCACCCAGCTTCCTGATCAAGTGATTGCAGGGATCGACGATAGTTTTTATGTGACCGAACATCCGGTGACCGTGGGTGAAAAGAAATATACGGGCCGAACTTTGTTTGTAAGTCTTTCGCTTTTAAAGCAACTCGATGGCGAAGAAGCCAACGCCATTCTTGCACATGAAATGGCCCACTTCAGCGGAGAGGACACGATGTATTCGCTGAAGATATTCCCGCTGCTGAATCGTTATGACATGTACTTGTACCGGTTGTACGAAGGGGGAATCACGATTGGCGTATTCTATTACATGAATTGTTTTCGTGCGATGTTTGAGCTTTCGCTCCGAAAAATTAGCCGTGAACGCGAATATCGGGCAGATGCCATTGCAGCCCAGGTCACCTCGGCGCATGATTTTGCCAGTGCATTGCTTCGCGTTGTGGCCTACTCTCAATATCGCACCCAAGTGCAGACCGATCTGTTTGATGAAGAGCAAGCACTGGAGACTGCGAACATTGCGGAACAGATTGAAAATGGGTTTCAAGAATATTCGATTAGTTTTGCCTCAGACAAAGGGCTCGGAGAAGTAGAGTCCGCGCATCCCTTTGATTCGCACCCTCCCCTGCATCAGCGATTTGAAGCGATTGGAGTTCGTCTTGAACCGGAGAGTGCTAAACAGATGCTCATGTACGCTGGCAATGGACTTTGGTTCGATAACATCCGCGATGCGCATCAGTTGGAACGTCAGCAATGGGACGAATTTGAAGAGATGTTCCGCAAGTATCATGAGGAAAGCTTGGCCTATCGGTATGTGCCTGAGACCGATCAAGAAACGGAACTCGTACTCAAGTACTTTCCGCCACGTAGTTTTACTGGCAAAGATGGCGACTTACAGATCACCTTTGATAAAATAGAACACGCCAAATGGAACAACTCGATTGGGTTTGGTGATATAAAGGATATGTCTCTTGATGATAGCAATAATCTCACGATTAATTATCAAACAACGGCAAAAGTGACGACAGACCGTATTCGCTTGGGCAAGTTTGGAAAAGAACATCAAGAGATACTCGACGTAATCAACTTGTATTACGGTCGTCACATGGCCGCTGCCGAATATCTAAAAGAAAAGGGCCTTGAAACCAATGAGTGATGAAATAATAACAGCCTCCGAAAACCCTTACGATTCTCCTCAAGAACCAACTTCAACCAAACCGCCCAGTGCGATGCCGCTGATGTGGAGTGTGGCGACCGTGTTTGGGTCAGCCATTATCGGGGCTCTCTTGGGCTTAGCTCTGGGAGTCACCATCGGCACGATTGCACCCGGCTATTATCGATCTGTTATTTCTGGTGGAGACGATCCTGGCTTTGATCCCATGGCAGTCGGCATCGGGCTAGGGCTCTCGCAAGGATTTGTGTTCGGCGGAATCATTGGACTGGTGTTGGTGGGGATGTTTTATTGGTATCGCTTGAGGTCAGAGAAGTGAAGATGTTCTTAATTTTGAGATGCCAGAGCATTTAGACGAGAGAACATCGTTTCATGATCGATGACTTCTCCACGATCTGCTTGGTCAATACCGATTTGTACTTGTTGGCGAAGTTGATCTTGCGCCTTGAATTGTTGGATGCACTCGGAGACAGCATCTTCGGCAGAAGAAAAACGCCCGGTCGCCAGCCAACCTTTAATGATCGCCTGTTGTTCGGCTGAAATCTCGATTTCCATAAGAGTTTTCTCTAGGCTACAGATGTTTGATAAAAATCTAGCAGGATATGAGATATTCTACCAAAAACAAACCTGATTTACAATCAAAAACAGACCGACTGATATCCACCTTTGTGGTCTTTCAAAAGAGCGTGAATGGTTGTCTAGAATGAGAATTCAACTGGATTTACAGTCCGATTGCGTATCTCTCTTAGAGAGTTTTAGTTTTTGATATAATCGCGTCGCCAGGCGATTGAGTGTACGAGAATGGGAATTGGTGCATCTTGATTCGCATTGCTACACTACCAGAAACGCCTGAGAAACAGGAGTTTCCCCGTTGATTCCTCTGAAATGAAACCTTTTGCCCTAGATCGAGGTATCTGTTACAGGTACAAAAGAATCTATTGAATTACTTCATTATTGATCGAGGATCGGCAAATGCTGTTTAAATATATCATGGCCCTGATGGCCGTTTGTTTTATTTCAACTACCTGCTTGGGCGAAGAGTTAGAGATTAACGCTGATCAGCGTTTACTAGAGCACTCCGGCGAAGATGCTCAAGTACCCGTTGGGACAACGCTGAGCACATTTTCATTCAATGATATGAATGAGCAGAATTATCATGTTGGCGAAGATCAAAAAATCGCGTTCGTGTTTCTCTCAACCAGTTGTCCTTTGGCCAAACGATATACGCAGCGATTAAATCGCATGCACAAAAAGTATGCTGAACAAGGGGTGGCAGTGCTTGGGGTGTTCTCGAACAGTGAAGATGATCGTGACGAGGTGATCGCCCATGCCAAAGATATGTCGTTTGACTTTCCGGTAGTGAAAGATACTGATGGCTACTTGGCAAAACGACTCGGCGGAACAATGACGCCGCAAACGGTTCTTGTCGATGACGCAGGCGTGATTCGTTACCGGGGTGCGATTGATGATAATCGTTATGAAAATCGGGTGAAGGA
>NVWB01000129.1 GCA_002733575.1 Blastopirellula sp.
GCACATTTGCCAATCAAAGTTGATAATCTGATTGGAACCAATATCGACATCTTCCATACGAATCCTGAGATGCAACGCAACTTGCTCAAGAATGATCGCAATCTACCACACAGGGCCATCATTAAAGTTGCGGATGAGTCTCTCGATCTATTGGTCTCTGCAACTTACAATGCCGATGGCGATTACACCGGTCCCATGGTCACTTGGGAAGTTGTTACCGAGAAACTGGCATTAGAACAAAGTAATACCGTTTATAAGGGTGTGTTTGATGCCCTGAGTAAAGCGCAAGCCGTCATTGAGTTCAACATGGATGGAACGATTATTACCGCCAATGATAATTTTTTAGGTGCAGTTGGATATTCCTTAAATGAAATTCAAGGTCAGCATCACCGCATGTTTGTAGAAAGTTCTTTTGCACAGAGTGGTGAGTACAAAGCTTTCTGGGACAAATTAAACGATGGCATTTTCGAATCTGCCGAATATAAAAGAATTGGTAAAGGTGGTAAAGAAATCTGGATTCAAGCTTCTTATAATCCAATTCTGGATTTAAATGGTAAACCATTCAAAGTTGTTAAGTATGCTACCGATGTGACGGAGCAGAAATTGAAGAATGCAGATTCCGATGGTCAAATTGAAGCCATTGGTAAAGCGCAAGCCGTCATTGAGTTCAACATGGATGGAACGATTATTACTGCGAATGATAATTTCTTAGGTGCCGTTGGATATACCTTAGATGAAATTCAAGGTCAACATCACCGTATGTTCGTAGAGAGCTCTTTTGCTCAGAGTGGTGAGTATCGAGCTTTCTGGGACAAGTTAAACAAAGGTGTATACGAAGCGGCTGAATATAAACGCATTGGAAAAGGAGGTAAGGAAATCTGGATTCAAGCTTCTTATAACCCAATCCTTGATCTGAATGGTAAACCATTCAAAGTTGTTAAGTATGCTACCGATGTGACGGAGCAGAAATTAAAGAATGCAGATTCTGATGGTCAAATTGAAGCCATTGGAAAAGCCCAAGCAGTCATTGAGTTCAACATGGACGGAACAATCATTACTGCCAATGATAATTTCTTGGGTGCCGTTGGATATACCTTAGATGAAATTCAAGGTCAGCATCACCGCATGTTTGTAGAAAGTTCTTTTGCACAGAGTGGTGAGTACAAAGCTTTCTGGGATAAGTTAAACAACGGCATTTACGAAGCGGCTGAATATAAACGAGTTGGTAAAGGTGGTAAGGAAATCTGGATTCAAGCTTCTTATAACCCAATTCTGGATTTAAATGGCAAACCATTCAAAGTTGTTAAGTATGCTACCGATGTGACGAAACAAGTTAATCTGCGAAATGATTTATCTGATCTAATTGCAAATGTTATCGAGAGTTCAGGGCAATTTGCAGAAGGCTCTCAAGTAATTGCAGAAAACTCTCAACAACTGGCACAAGGTGCACAAACTCAAAGTGCATCGGTTGAAGAAATGAGTGCTTCGATTGAAGAATTGACCCAGTCAATTGAATCAGTCAAAGACAACGCCAGCGATGCCAATCAAGTGGCAACTGAAACTAGCCAAATGGCTGAAGAAGGTGGTCAAGCAGTTCAGAAATCGGTCGAAGCGATGGACTTGATTAAGACCTCGTCTGAGCAGATCAGTGAGATCATTCAAGTGATTTCTGAAATCGCCAGCCAAACCAACTTGTTAGCCTTGAACGCAGCCATCGAAGCAGCACGTGCTGGTGAACATGGACTAGGGTTCGCTGTGGTTGCTGATGAAGTTCGCAAACTGGCCGAACGATCTAGCGAAGCGGCTAAAGAAATCTCGTCACTGATTAAAGAATCAACCCAACGCGTTGAAGATGGTGCGACTCTCAGTGAACAAACAGGTGCTGCTCTGGATAAAATCATCCAAGGCGTTGAAGCAACTGCCAACAAGATTTCTGAAATTGCAACAGCAACGATGGAACAAGCTCAGAATGCCAATGAAGTTGCCAATGCAATTCAATCGGTATCACAAATCACTGAGCAATCGGCTGCCGCTTCGGAAGAAATGGCATCAAGCAGTGAAGAACTTGGCTCACAAGCCACGAATCTTCGTGACATGGTTAGCGATTTCAATACCGAGTAAGTTGAAAACGAAAGCCACCCTTCATGCTCTTACAAAGCATGGAGGGTTTTTGGCTATCTACTCTCTCTAATAAACTCTAGAGACAAATCGGTGCATTGTGCATGGGTGCAGGTGCAGCACGTTAAAGACGTAAAGAAAAACTAGCAGCAGCCTAAAAGGGCATCAGGCGAAACGATAAAGACGGGTGGCAATTGCTGCCCGTTTTTATTTCTTGATGGTTTGAATCTGATGGTCTCTATATCCATCAAGCACTAATGACCACAATCAAACTCCAAGATGCTTTCATAGTTTGTTCATTGTTATGAACTTCTAAAAATTGGTGGCGTCTTGTACTCGTTCATTGATTGGCCCTTCAGAAAACAAATTTCTGATTCACTCATTTCTGATCATGCCTGTTCGACTATTGAGCACACATGTGGTAAAATGGCTGGCATGACAAGTCGACGAAAGCGGAAACGAGAACGGCGAAGAGTTGATGCCGAGGCGACCGTAAACTCTCAAAAGTCCTGTGGGGGTTGGGGGGAAGGTTTGCCGACAAGGCTTTCAGATTTGGTCATGCTAAGGCGAGCCATCAAAGAAGACTGGCCAGTTCCCCAACATGTCAAACAGGCAGTTGTCGGCGACCTAGAAGAAGAAGTTCATTCTTCTGAAACACGGAGAGTTTTATCTAGTGCTCTTTGCTTCTTGGCAATGAGTGATTCCAACTTACGACTATTAAAAAATCTAGGGTAGCCGGCTGATCACTGGCGAACAATTTATTTGGGTGCAGTGGTTCCCACTTGCTTACCACGGCCCAAATGAATTGGCCCTTTTGAAAGGCAAGTGATGGCTCACCCTAATGTTGATACGTCTAGGATTCGAGACGCAATTATCGATCTTAAATCGAGTTTAAGCTCAGTGCTTCTCCATGAGGATGGCGAAAGATTCTTTTGGATTTCAATCAAGGACAGATGGCGAGTCGTCAAGGCTGAACTTAATGCGATTAAAAATCTGGATGCAGCAGTCTTCCCAGCTGATCAACGAAAACTCGAAACTCTGCTTGATGAAATTAGTGAAGAATATCACTTTGAGTCTGGCGAACCCATTGTGGGGCCTCCTGATCCTTTTGTCATCGGATCACTTGGTGAAATGGTTTGGTTATTCCATACAGAAGAACTTGAGGAAGAACCAAGGGAATGTCCACCTCATCTAGAAAAGTATTTAGAACCGGATAAATCGGACGATCAGCATAGCGTAGATAATAAGCAGGAATCAGAGGAACTAAGAGGTAGACCTCCTCACCCTGCAAATGCCGAGATACTCGCCGCTTTCATGGCAGGGGAAAATCCGACGATCAAAGATATTGAAAAACGAAGTGATGTTGCTGACAATAAAACAGCAAGATCTCTTTTCTACAAAAACCGGGCTAAGTACAAAAAGCTGAATAAGGGCTAAAAGTGTTCTAAATTAATTTAGAACAATTTAGAACAACGTTAAAATTCGGGCATAACAAAAAAATCAAAAAAAAGTTTACCCCTTCTATTTCAGTCTCTCTAGACGCATTTGGGGATCTAAACCGATGTTCTAAATTATGCCTGTTTGACCTAATAATTTAGAACACTTTTAATTGCGTTTACTTCAACGTTACTTAACCAAACGGAGTAAACAAGTCATGAGTGAAGCACCTACATCTGCAATTGTCCCCACCCATCTTTATACGCTGAACACAGCAAGGGCGTTAATGGGATGGACCTCTCAACCAGCTTGGCTAACTGCTAGGCGTCTAGGGCTGAAGTACCGCGTGAAGTACATCGGTCGTCGAGGATATCTCACGGGAGAGGATTTGATTCTGTTTGTCCAAGAGCATGGCACGAATCGCTGTGAATCTGAAACTGAAACTAACTAACCAATTATCGCATAAAAAAAGGACCGTTCGAGCGGCCCTCAGACATGCACTACAAACAAGGAAGTAATACATATGTGTGATGATACCATCCACTTTCAGGAATTCAATCAGGAGCTGTTTAATAGGACGGCTGGCATTACATCAATGGTATGGAACTACAGCAAAATACCAGGGTTGAGCTCGTATGAACAACAGCGACTTGATGAAGCATGGGATATAGGAAATGAACTATTGTTGTCTTTTATTCGAGCTCAACATGGAACGCCATTCAAGCCAGATGAGATGGAGACAGTGAGACAGCGAGAACTCGACAGAAAAAGAATCGAACAGCTTTGCCTTGAATATCAAAAAGAGAGAGGAAAACGATGATATTACCAATAGAACGGAATCAAGGTGCAGAGATGCTAAGCAGCGAAGGATTCGCTAGAGTACCAAATCGATTTTGCGAGCTAATGCCAGTCCTAAGAGATTGTTCAATTCGAGTCATGGTTGCCTTATGTCGTAGGCAGAATGAACAGACCAATAAGTGTTGGCCATCGAAAGCTAAGATAGCAACCGACATTGGCAAATGTGAGAGAACTGTTTTCAACGGGGTTAAGGAATTAGAAGGCTATGGACTAATCAGAATCGAAAGGCGGTTTGACGAATCATCGATTTATGAAGTCTTACACGCAACCCAAGAAGGGGAGAAACCAGTTGCCACCCATGCAACCAGTTGCCAGTCAGGGGTGCAACCCGTTGCCACCCACCCATGCAACCAGTTGCCACCTAACAAGAACCATTTAACAAGAACCAAAGAACAAACTAATAGTGTTGTTGGTTTGAGTTTAAGGGAACTTGCTTTTCCGCTCAAAGGCAAGGGCCAAGAGTGGAAGCTTTCAGTTGAGAAGCTGGCTCAATATCAGCAGTCGTATCCCAAGATCGATATTGAATCTGAGTTGCTCAAATCTCGCCAATGGTTGATCGACAATCCGGCGAAGCGGAAAACATCGCGAGGCATGGCCAGTTTTCTAAACAATTGGCTCAATAGCAACAGTCGCAATACCGCCCTAGCGACTTCAAGAGCTAAGCCCGCATTAACAGGTGATGCACTTAAAGCAGCAGATCTACTTTCTGAGAAGCTGGGTATAAATCGAAATCAAATCATTGATCGAATTGCCAGAGGATACGCATCCAATGTGCTAGATAACGAATTAGTGGTTGAAGCAGTTGAAACCACAAATGAGAAGTCTCCAGAACGGCCAGCAGCGTTCTTGCGTGGTGTCTTGGCAAATCTTATCGAACAACGTCACAACATCGCACGAGAAGAGGCCCTAGGCCTCATAGATGGAAAGGGAAAGGTATGATCCAGCACCAAGGCCAGAGAGCAACAGATCGACTCGTATTTGATCACGAGGCCGAACGTCTCGTAATCTCAACGCTTTTTTATGATCCAAGGGTAATCCCTGATGTTGTCAAGGAACTGAAGCAAACAGAGTTCCACCAAGAAGAAAATGCAAGCCTTTATCAAGCGATGGTTGATTTCTACTATTCCGACTTCAACCCGGTCTTGAACCTCAAAGACCTTGTTGCCTATCTAAAGAAAGGAAAGCTATTAGACGTAGGTTCCCCAATTGATCAAGCAGGTGGAGTTGGATACATCGGCAAGATTGCAGGGGAAGGTGGGCAAGTTTCTAACATCAAGTATTACACGACTCGTATCAAAGAAGCAGCACTCAAGAGAAATTGCCAGTTGCTGGCCGAACGGATTCTTATTAAATGCCAGGACCAAAAGTCAACAATCCAGCAGATTCGATTATTAGTGGGAGATATTCAATCAGCGAGTTCTCAAACCGAACAATCTAGAATCTATGATCTTCGGGAAGTGATGACTGAGCACGTGATTGACAAGGCAATCAGTGGCGAGCTCGAATCCAAGCCAGGCTTTTCATCAGGTATCCCTGAATGGGATAAGCTTACAGGTGGGCTCAGGCCGGGAAGTCTTAACATAATCGCAGCGAGGCCAAGTGAAGGCAAATCCACACTTGGGCCAATCTTCGCTGAGTCCCTTGTCAACGAAACCGGTCTGCCTGTGCTGATCTTCTCGCTTGAGATGATGGCCGAATCTCTCGCATGGCGTGAATTCTCTAGAATCACTGGCAGGAAGCAGACTGACATTCGAGTTCAAGCAGCTGATGGTTTAACAGCTGCTGAAAAAGATGAATTCAATCGAGTGCGAGAACAGATGCCAGAGGGGAAATATCTAGTATGTGACAAGGCAGGTCTCGACATGCAAAGCCTAATTGGAATTTGCCGAGCTCAACATACGAAGACTGGACTAGGTGGTGTAGTGGTAGATTACTTGCAATTGCTGAAAGCAGATAACAACTACCGTAGCCGGCATGAAGAGGTGGGAAATATATCAGGCCAACTAAAACAGTTATCAAAAGACCTGAGCTTGCCTGTGGTCGCGTTATGTCAACTCAACCGGTCAGGTGAAGATGGTAACCCGTCAATGCGTGATATGAGCCAGTCCGACAAGATCAACATGGATAGCGACACGGTTACTATGATTCACCGAAAAGCAGATGAGAAAACGAAGTCTAAAAAGCTAGAAGATGTTGGAAGTCGTGACACGGGTGGCGTTGTGTTCCATCAAGTAATCGAAAAGCTTGTTCTGACAGTAGCCAAGGCCAGAGAAGGGCAACGAGGCAAGATCGAAGTGGATCATCACATGGGATTATTCAGGATTGAAAGTCCACAGATGAAAAGGGAAGTAGAAGATTCTGAAAGATTCGAGCAGTTCGACGAATTCAACGAGCTTGGATTCGATTAATAAATTCAAATCAATAGAAACCGAAAAAACATCAAATAGGGCTTGCTAGCCTAGCAAGACAAGAATAAGATTGAACTATGAGCAAAACAAAAACTATATCAGATCAACTACGTTCGGCGATTGCGGAAAGCGATTTATCGTCAGCGGAACTTAGCCGGCTATCCGGTATTCCAGAATCGAGCATTTCGCGTTTTCTGAAAGGGAAAGCCGGATTGCTTCAAGGCTCTATCGATGCGTTAGGCATTTGTTTAAATGCCAGAATTAGTTTCAAGACCACTTAGGAGAAGACTATGTTAGAGGAAGTAAAGGTAAAGATCACCAGGAAGGCTGATCGTAAGTATTGGGTTGCCTATTATGTCGATCCATTGAATGGCAAGCAGGTTGCCAAGTCGACCAGAGAGGAGAAGAGACGGGATGCTGAGAGATGGGCGGCTAAATGGGAATCGGAACTTCAAGAAGGAAGGTATAAGCCAGCGTCAAAGATTCTTTGGGCAGAATTTCAAGAACGATTTACCGATGAGCATTTATCAGGATTAGCTGAAAGGACTCAAACGTCTTATCAGTTGGCATTTTCAACCGTCGATAAGTATCTATCTCCCAAAAGGCTTTCTGATATCACGACTGCCCGCGTCAGTGCGATGCAATCCAAGATGCGTGCTAACAAGCTGGCAGAAGATACGATTGCCAATTATTCGCGACACTTGAAAGCGGCGTTGAATTGGGCCGTCGACATGCAGATTATGAACGAAGCTCCGAAAATCAAGATGCCGAAGCGAGTGAAAGGTGCTAAGTCCATGAAGGGCAGGCCGATCTTCTTGGAGGAATTTGAACGCATCATCGCCAAGATACCAAGTGAGGTTGGCTTGGAAGCTGCACCTAGTTGGGAGTTCTACTTGTGGGGCCTATGGTACTCAGGTCTTCGATTCACTGAATCGCTCAATCTCAATTGGGATGGCAATCAGGGGATTATCGTCGATTTCAGCGGCAAGTATCCCATGATGGTGATTCCAGCCGATTCGCAGAAGTCGCATAAAGACGAACTTTTGGTGATTACGCCAGATTTTGCCGAGTTGCTTCAAAGTGTGCCGGTCGAAGAGCGAACGGGTAAAGTCTTCAAGACTTTCAATAAGCTGATGCGACCGATCAAATGCACAGATCGAATCAATAAGATCATTTGTGCATGTGGTAGATTGGCTGGCGTCAAAGTCTCGGACAAAAACGGCAAGGTGAAGTTTGCCAGTGCCCATGACTTTCGACGGTCCTATGGACTGCGGTGGGCCAAGTTAGTTGAAGCCCCGGTGCTTATGACGATGATGCGACATGCCAGCATCACAACTACGCTCAAATACTATGTCGGAAATGATGCTGAAACGATGGCAGATGTCATCTGGAAGCATAAATTTGTGGACACTTCTCTGGACACTAGCCCAAAACAGTCGTTTTCTCAAGAAGTAGAATAAGCCGTAACTCTTTTTATAGTCACGGCTTAGTTCAATACGCCCAGGAGGATTCGAACCTCCGACCTACGGATTAGAAGTTTTCCACTCGTCTTCTTAAACTCTTTATGTGGCAACAACTTACGATCAGTAAAAACTACTTGGGATCAGGGTGGGAACCTTTGTACCGGTTTATTCTTGTTTGCGTCCTTGCGTTCACACTGGGGGACTTTGCGTTTAGTTGCGTTTAGTTGCGTTTAGTTGCGTTCACTTTGGGTAAGTTTGCGTTCATGAACGCAAATGCAAAACCAGCTTTAGAAAGTATGTCCAGCGACTCTTCTTGGGATAGATTGGTTTTGATCAGTCCATCGAACAACTCTTGGAATAGATCAATCGTCATCTGCTCAGGGTGAATGCCTTCTCGGACCACAACTCTTGAAAGTGGGTGCTGCAGGAGAGCTTCGTGTTTGGAGGCATCGTTGGCCTTGGTGTAGATACCCATGGTTAGTTCTAGCGTTGAATGCCCCAATATCTTTTGCACTGCCTTGGGGGACGCATTGCCATTAATCATCCAGGTTGTGAAAGTGACGCGCAGAGCCTGGATATCAACAGATCCATTGGGGTGTGCATCTTTGATACCTGCTTTTTTAGCAAATGCGTAGAATTGGCGAAGCACGTTGTTTTTTCTCGGGGTGTTTTGCCGGGTCACAAAGACATGGTCTTGTGAGAAGTTTTCCCCTCCACGCACACCTCGAGCTGGCTTGCGATGCTTGGCCAGCTTTTCACGTTCTCGTAGATCGGCTAAAACGAAATCTTCAAGCGGGATCTCTCTCGCCTTTTTACTCTTGGCATTCTTTTTCTGAACGGTTGCTATTTTTCGATCATAATCGATATCGCTAAATTGAAATTCGACCAATTCATCGTGACGCATGCCACTGACCATAAAGAACCGCCAGATATCGCGCCAATGCTTGGGGGACTGTTTCATTAGCTCCTCGGCTTCCGCTATCGTCAAAGCACGTCGTTCCTTCTCAGGAATGTGTTCTAATTCCTTTAAGCCAGCAACCGGGTTGTGGGCAATCTTCTTAGCCCGCACTAGTTTGTTCATCAGGTTGTTGATTGTGCCAAC
>NVWB01000130.1 GCA_002733575.1 Blastopirellula sp.
CCTCAAGGCTAACGGTCTCGACGAAAACACACTCGTCATCTTTACTTCAGACAACGGCCCCCCAAAGAACACCATCTTCGCCAGTCCCGGCCCGTTACGAGGCAACAAGGGGACGACCTTTGAGGGCGGCATGCGCGAACCCACCGTGATCCGCTGGCCGGGAAAGATTCCAACGGGCAAAACCAACGACGAACTCATGACCACCATGGATTTGCTTCCCACATTCGCGAAATTGGCCGGTGCTAAGCTCCCAGCAGATCGGGTCATTGATGGCAAGGACATCTGGGCAACTCTCATCGGCAAAGCGCAAACACCGCACGAAGCGTTCTTTTACCATCGCGGAAACCAGTTGCAGGCGGTGAGGTCTGGTAAGTGGAAACTCCACACGAACAAAGGAAAACCCACACAACTTTACGACCTGGAGAATGACATCGGTGAGAAGAAGAATGTCATTCAGTCGAATCCGGAAGTCGTGCAGAGACTCGAGCGGTACTTGAAGGCGTTCGCAAAAGACATCGCAGAGAACAGCAGACCGGCCGCTTTCGTCAAGAACCCGAAACCTCTTTCAAAGTAGTATTATGAAACTAACCTCACTCGCTCAAGTTCTTAGCTTCTTTCTGCTAACGACTTATACCACCTTCGCAGCGGAGAAGCCCCCAAACGTTGTCTTTGTGATTACAGATGACCAAGGTTATGGCGACTTGGGATTTACTGGCAATCCAGTGATTAAGACGCCTCATATAGATAAACTGGCTGGAGAGTCGGTCTGGCTTGAGGATTTTCACGTGGCCCCTTCCTGTTCGCCGACCAGATCTTCATTATTGACAGGGCGATGGACGAATCGAACAGGCGTCTGGCACACCTTTTTTGCCCGCGCGATGATGTATGAAGATGAGGTAACAATCGCAGAGCATTTCCAGGCTGCAGGTTATGCAACCGGAATGTTTGGCAAGTGGCATCTGGGAGATCACTATCCTTATCGACCACATGACCGTGGCTTTGATGTGGCTTACTGCATTCGTGGTGGTGCAACCGGAGTAACTGCAGACTATTGGGATAACGATTATTTTGATGATCATCATTTCCGCAATGGAAAGGCAACACCATCTACCGGCTACAGTACCGATGTGTTTTTCGCCGAAAGCCAACGATTCATCAAAGAGCAGGTCGCTCGAAATAAGCCTTTCTTTGCCTGGATCGCGACGACCGCACCGCATAAACCCTGGGTCTGTCCGCCTGAGTATTCGGGACTCTATCCGAAAGAAAGCAAAAAAGCAGCGGCTTTCTACGGGATGTTAACCAACATCGACGAGAACATCGGTCGTCTGCGAGCTTTCCTGCAAGAGTTGGGCGTTGCCGACAATACCCTCTTTATCTTCACCACCGATAACGGATCCATCGGACCCAGGAAATTCAACGCCGGTATGCGGGGCGGAAAGATCAGCCCGTACGAAGGCGGACATCGGGTTCCATTCGCACTCCACTGGCCAGACGGAGGTTACTCGAAGCATGTTCGCGTGACGGAACTAACTCACATGGTCGATGTTCTGCCGACATTGCTGGACCTTTGTGGTGTCAAACCGATCAGAGAGGTTAACCTCGATGGTCGATCAATTCTCAAACTACTTTCCAGTGAAGGAGATAATTCGTTTGACTGGGAAAGTCGAGTTGTCATCTCTGACTCACAACGCGTCCAACATCCTGTAAAGTGGAAAGACTCATCCGTGATGTCCGGCAAGTGGCGGCTGATCAGGGGGATGGAACTTTACGATATCCGGCGTGACCCGGGACAGCAAAATGACATCGCAGACGAGCATCCTCAGCAGGTCGCAAAACTGAGAGCCTGGTATGAGAACTGGTGGGCGGAACTTGAGCCGACATTCTCCCGGACATCGCAGGTTTTCGTCGGATCACCGGAGACTCCTGAATTGCAAATCACAGCGCTTCAGTGGATCGATCAGGCTCCGCCGTGGAATCAGGGCTTAATCCGGCGAGCAAGTCTGGCAAGCGGCCGCAGTAAAAAACCGACAAAGCCCGCCAAATTCAACGGACACTGGGCGGTTCGTGTGGAACAAACCGGTAACTATTTTTTTGAAGTACGACGTTGGCCCAAAGAATCCGGATTAAAGATTCGCGAAGGGGTAGACGCCCTTTCGATTACTCCCGGATGCTTGCCGAGTTACTCGGCAGTTCGTGGAACGGCACTACCGGTGGTTTCGGCAATTCTTCGGATTGATGGAGAAGACCTTGAAACAAAGCCTGTTAATGAAGGCGACGCATCCGTTCGGTTCACCCATCGATTAACCGAAGGTGACCACAAGTTATCGCCATATTTTTCGCTCCAACCAGTTAACAACGCAGAAACAGGACACGAACTGGGATGTTATTACCTGAAAGTATCACTACTAAAATAGCGTGTAGCTCTCACTATGGAATTTTACCAATAATGAAATTACAAAAAATAATGAACGCTTTCCCAATTAGCCTTTTTCTACTACTGGCGATAGTTTCACTCAGTAATTCAGCTGAAACTCCACCAAATGTCATTTTGATCTTTGCTGATGATCTCGGCTATGGCGATCTTGGTTGCTATGGTGCAACCAAAGTGCAAACGCCCAATATCGACCGACTTGCTGCTGAAGGGAAGCGGTTTACTGATGCCCATTCGGCATCTGCGGTCTGCACGCCATCACGTTATGCGTTACTCACTGGTGAATACCCTCTGCGTGCCAACGGAGGCAAAGGCATCTGGGGACCTGCTCCTATTACCTCTCCGCTTCTTGTCGATACCGAGAAAGTTACCATTGCGGATGTCTTCAAAAACAACGGCTATGACACAGCGGCTTTTGGTAAGTGGCATCTAGGTTTTAAAACAGGTATCAATGACTGGCAGGAACCGTTGAGCCCTGGTCCGCAAGCTCTTGGATTTGATTACTACTATGGAATGCCTGTTGTTAACAGCGCTCCTCCTTATGTCTATGTAGAAAATGATCACATCGTAGGCGGCGATCCCGCTGATCCGTTGGTTTATCTGGGTAGAAATTCCAAAGGTGTAGCCACTCCGATTACGAAGATTCCTCCAGAGGCCGCTCAACGCAGTGCCAATCAATTCAAAGGAGCAAAGGAAGCTCACAAGCTGTTCAACGATTATCAGGTCGGCACCACATTCGCGAAGAAATCCGTCGAGTGGATCGAGCAACACAAGGACAAACCATTCTTTTTGTATTTTGCAACTACCAATATCCATCACCCCTTTACACCAGCCAAGCGTTTTCAAGGTACCAGCCAGTGTGGACTTTATGGTGACTATATCCATGAACTCGACTGGATTGTCGGTGAAATTCTCACATGCCTCGAAGAGAACGGATTGAGCGACAACACGATGGTGATCTTTAACAGTGACAACGGAGGCATGTTCAACCATGGCGGACAGGCCGCATTTAAAGACGGGCATCGACAAAATGGTGACCTACTTGGGTTCAAGTTCGGAGTCTGGGAAGGCGGTCATCGCGTACCGCTGATCGTTCGTTGGCCCGGCAAAGTGAAGGCCGGGACGACCTCGAATCAGTTGATCGGAAATGTCGATATGCTAGCAACATTTGCGGCACTGACAAAACAGAAATTGGACAAGGTTCAGCAGGCTGACAGCGTCAACATGCTGAACGCCATTGTTGGAGAACCGGAGAAACCAATACGCGACCATCTGATTCTCGCCCCTCACAAAGGTACGCACCTCTCCGTACGCAAAGGAAAGTGGATGTATATACCACGGCAAGCCAGCGGCGGATTTACCGGCAGGAGTCCGGGTAGCCATACCTTCGCTGGACCGCCAGCCGCGAGCTTCGTCGGTTCGGTAAACAGCGATATTGAAAACGGAAAAATTAAGACGGATGCTCCGCCCGCACAGCTTTACGATCTTGAAGCTGACGTAAATCAAACTCGTAACCTGTACAACGAACACCCAGATGTGGTCAAAGAATTGAGCACGCTACTTGCAGGATACTCGGGAAAGATACAGAAACCTAGCACTGGGCCAAAGAATAAAAAGCCAAACTCTGGCAAACCTGCAACAAAGATTCCAGCAGGTCTGAGTAATCAAGATGCGTCCTTTGATTTTGAGTCAGGCAAGTTGAATCCATGGAAAGTGATTGAAGGCAAGTTCGGTCATGTCATTGGAAGCAAAGAACGCTTCTTCCGAGATTTAGGAGATTACAACAAGCAGGGCAAGTACTACCTGACCACGCTCGAACCCTCGGCCGATGCTGAGAAAGGCATGGACGGCCAGACCGGTGTGATTGTCTCGCCACTGTTTATTCCCAAAGCAGGCAAGATGATCTTTCGTGTTGGTGGGGGACGCGGTCTGGATACTTATGTCGCCTTGTGCCAAGCGGACGGAAAAGAGTTGCAAAAGGCACGCGGGATCAATTCTCAGACGATGCAGGTGATCAATTGGGATCTCACGCCTTATGCTGGCAAGAAGCTGTTTCTCAAAGTTGTCGATCAATCAACACTCGGCTGGGGCCATATCACAGCCGATAATTTTCAGTTTGATGCAGAAGTTCTGGACGAATCTCCTGAATTAAAGCCGCGTGTTGAAACTAAGCCTAGTGAAACAAGCAGCCTGCCTAGCACTGGCAAACTAACACGCTCTCCAAACTTCGTCGTCATCTTTGCCGACGATCTAGGATACGGTGACATCAGTTGTTACGGTCCGACAGGTGTCAAAACTCCAAATCTTGATGCCCTGGCTACAGAAGGATTTCGCAGCACAGATTTCTTCGTTCCTGCCAATGTGTGCAGTCCCTCGCGTGCAGCGTTGTTGACGGGACGATACCCGATGCGATGCGGAATGCCTGTCGCTCGTACAGAGGCACCAGGGTCAAAATATAAAAACTACGGATTCGCTTCTGATGAAATTACGATTCCAGAACTGCTGAAACCTGCCGGCTATCGGTCACTGATGGTCGGTAAGTGGCACATGGGCATGGAAGTTAAAGGCTCACATCCAATTGATGCTGGCTTTGACGAACATCTTGGCATTCCAAGCAACTACGGAAAATCTCGTGGGGCAAACTACAACACGCTATACCGTGGCAAACAGGTTGAACAGAAAAATGTTCCGTGCGAAGAGTTGACAAATCGTTACACCGATGAAGTCGTCAATTTTATCGAGCGACAAAAGGACGAGCCATTCTTCATCTACGTCTCTCATCATATTGTGCATTCCCCACTGTTACCTAGTAAAGACTTCGTCGGCATATCAGAAAAGGGCAAGTACGGTGATTTCATCAAAGAACTGGATCATAGTACCGGACGTATCATGAAAGCACTCCAAGATGCTGGTCTTGATGACAACACCCTCGTTGTCTTCACTTCTGACAATGGTCCAACCAGAATAGGATCAACTGGGGGCTTGAATGGCGGCAAGTACTGTACAATGGAAGGCGGACATCGTGTCCCCGGAATCTTCCGTTGGCCGGGCAAGATTCCTTCTGGGCAGGTTTCCAACTCAACGCTGACCAGCATGGATTTATTGCCGCTGTTCTGCGAACTTGCAGGTGTAAAGCAACCTAGTGATCGAACGATCGACGGAAAAAATATTCTTCCAATACTACAAGGCAAAGAGACCGCAACGCCCCACAAGTTTCTGTATTACTACAACGGTACAAATTTACAGGCAGTGCGTGAGGGCGACTGGAAACTACATTTGCCTCGGACTGCAAAAGACCAGCCTTTCTGGTCAAAGAAGCCAGACAAGACAAAAGGCTTCATAACTCTCAACAAACAGCAATTATTCGACCTCAAAAGCGATGTAGGCGAAAAACAGAACGTTGCGGATCGTTATCCAGAGGTCGTAGCCCGCCTGCAAAAGCAGGCCGAAACAAT
Source organism: Blastopirellula sp. (assembly GCA_002733575.1). Lineage (GTDB taxonomy): Bacteria > Planctomycetota > Planctomycetia > Pirellulales > Pirellulaceae. Next base: position 5,887 of record NVWB01000130.1, read on the forward strand.
CCGAGCGGAACTTGGCGACGTGCGCACAACCGGAACCGATCAGCGAACAATCAACCTCGTTGACCCACAGGAAAGGTAATCTGGCTCAACTCCAACGCGACGTTAATACCAGATACTTCTTTCGAACTTTTTACCAACCAAAGAAAACCATGAAGATATTATTTTTATCCGCAGCAACAGTTCTTATGGCGGTTGCTGCCCACGCCAATGAACCTGCCACTGGGGCTGTTGCGGTCACGCATTCCGCAGTTGAAGGCATTGGCGCGGAACCGGGCGTAATGCGTCGAGATCCGAGCGACATTATCAAGATTGACGACCTATATTACGTCTGGTATTCGAAGGGGAAGATCTCTCCGGGATATGACGCGACCGTCTGGTATGCGACTTCAACCGATGGTCGCAAGTGGACGGAAAAAGGCATGGCACTCGCCAAAGGCAAACCGGGCAGTTGGGAAGGAGGCAGCGTGTTTACACCTAATATACTTGTTGCCGAGGGACGCTTTTGGTTGTTCTATACTGGTACCTCAAAAAAGTTCGGTAAGGGTTTCAATCCGGATTCGAAAATTGGGATCGCTGTATCGGATTCCCCTGATGGCCCCTGGGAGCGTCTTGCCACAAATCCAGCTTTAAAGAATAGTGACAACCGCGATGATTTCGACAGTCATCTCGTTGACGATGCCTGCCTGATTACCCGTGAAGGAAGGTACTGGTTCTATTACAAAGGGCGCCAACTAGGCAAAAGCCCTGGACAAACTCAAATGGGGTTAGCAATCGCAGAGCATCCGCAGGGCCCCTATGTAAAGCAGAACACCAACCCGGTGATTCCTGGTAATCACGAAGTGTTGGTCTGGCCCCAGGGCAAGGGCGTAGCCGCGATGATCGGCAATACCGGGCCAAAAGAGATCATAAACTCAATACTTTATTCGGAAGACGGAATTCATTTTTCCAAAACTCATAATGTAACAAATGGTCCGTGGGCTGGTGGCGTTTACCGTCCAGAAGCATTTACCCAAAGTGGCAAAGGAAAGCTTCCTAAGTGGGGTGTCGAGATAGGCAGGTCAAAAGAGAAAAAAACTGGAAATCTACCATTCATTCATCGATTTGATGCTACGGAGGAAAAGTAACATGAACAAGATTCAATCAGTAATTAGATTAACAATCGTTGGAGGAACCATGTGTTTGTTATCAGGATGGGCCTGGGCAGACGAGAAATTTGCTGACGATGTGGCTTTTATGAAAGAACATACGGACATTGTTCTATTGCAGGATGGTGACGCAGCAATCGCGTTGGCTCCCGCTTACCAGGGCCGTGTGATGACCAGTACCTTCAACCGAAAGACTGGCCCAAGTTTTGGGTGGATCAACCGCCCGGTCATTGAAAAAGGATTTCTTTCGGAAGAGGAGAAGAAGGGAAAGCTCGAAGAGCATATCTATATCTTTGGAGGCGAGGAACGTTTTTGGCTCGGACCAGAAGGGGGTCAGTACGCCTTGTTTTTCAAGCCTGGATCGAAATTTGAGTTCTCTGATTGGGCAACTCCTCCTGCCATCGACACTGAACCTTTCGAACTAGTTGAACAAACCAAAACATCCGCAAAGTTCACACACAAGGCAGAACTTGTAAATTTCAGCGGAACGAAATTCAAGGTTGGCATTGAACGCACGGTACAGTTGCTCGGCAAACAGAAAGCTGCCAAACTATTGGGCGTTGAGCTCAGTGAGGGACTGCGCATGGTGGGTTATGAAACTGACAATCAGATTACCAACATTGGACCCAAAGCATGGAAGCCGGAGACTGGTTTGCTTTCAATCTGGCTACTCGGCATGTACAACCCCTCGCCCAGAACAACCGTTGTCATTCCTTTTAAAGAAGGTGAAGAGAAAAAACTAGGTCCAAAAGTGAACGACACCTACTTTGGTAAAGTTCCGCCAGAGTACCTAAAGGTCGAAAAACAAAGATTGTTCTTCCGTGGAGATGGTACTCGTCGCGGGAAGATAGGAATCACTCCAAAGCGTTCCAAAGGAATTGCCGGCAGCTACGATGCAAACGGCCAAGTGCTTAACATCGTTACTAATAACGTACAGGATGCACCAAACGGATTTGTCAATTCAATGTGGGAAATGCAAGAGAAACCGTATGCCGGAGATGTCATCAATTCCTACAATGATGGTTCACCCGAACCAGGAACTCCACCTCTAGGGCCTTTTTATGAATTGGAAACTTCTTCCCCTGCTGCGGCCTTAAAACCCGGTGAGACGATCCAACACGTTCAGCGGACGTTTCATATTCAGGGTTCGGAAGAAGAACTCGATGTTATTGCAAAACGCCTCCTCGGAGTTAGCTTATTGGCAATTAAGGCAGCCTTTTAATCTTGATGTTTTTTAGCCTAACCCTTTAAAGAATTAGTTACACTCGCTACTCATTACCGAATACACATTATGAATTATCTTTTCAAAAATCGTTCCGTTTTATTGTCTGTCTTGATTATATTCGGGTTAGTCGACTGCGTAACTGCCATTGATCAACCCAATTTCATTATCATCTTCACAGACGATCAAGGTTACGCTGATCTTGGGTGCTTTGGTTCGCCCGATATCAAAACACCGAATATTGACCAGATGGCAAAGGAAGGGATAACGCTCACCAGTTTCTATGCCCAAACCGTTTGCGGTCCTTCTCGTACTTCTCTGATGACTGGTTGTTATCCAATGAGAACCGAAAGGAATGGGAACGATAACGGAAGAATTCCTCACCCAGCTCTTTCGCTGAATGAAATCACGATCCCTGAAATCCTTAAACCACTTGGGTATCAAACCGCAATGATCGGAAAGTGGGACCTGGCAGGACGCAGAGCTACATTCACGATTGACCTACATCCTAGTAATCAAGGTTTTGATTATTCGTTCTGGACACAGACTAGTGGCGATGGACCCATCCGAGAAGGAGCGAAAGTTGCTGTCAAGGAGCCCGTAAGATCAACTTTAACTACTCTTTATACTGACAAGGCAATCGAGTTTATCGCGCAGAAAAAGAACCAGCCCTTTTTCCTCTATCTTGCTCACGTCATGCCACACACAAAGTTAGCGGTATCGAAAGACTTTAACGGAAGATCCGAGGGTGGATTCTATGGTGATGTCATCGAAGAAATTGATCACAACGTCGGACGTATCCTAACATACATTAAAGAATCAGGGCTCGATGAAAAAACCTATGTTCTTTTCATGAGCGATAATGGACCTTGGTGGCGAGAAGGAGATCATGCAGGTCACTGCGAGCCTCTTCGCAGTGCAAAAACCAGCACATACGAGGGCGGCCTTCGCGTCCCATTCATCATCCGAGCACCAGGAAGAGTTCCGGCAGGGCAAACCTCTGATCTTGTTTCAGCAAACATCGATCTGCTTCCGACAATTGCGAAACTCACGGGAGCAAAAGTGCCTGATGATCGCGTGATCGACGGCCTCGACATTTCAGGCATTTTCCATGGAACCCAA
>NVWB01000131.1 GCA_002733575.1 Blastopirellula sp.
TCGCACGGTCAAGGCAGAGGAGGCCTTTGCAATGCGGTTGGTCGACGAGTTGTCCGATGACCCCGAAGCTGCGGCTTTGGGTTGGGTTCGAGAGCACCTTCTGCCTCGATCCGCATCGACATTACGCATCGCGACTCGAGCTGCGCGCCACAATTTCAACCGACGCTTCGACGAGGACATCACCGAACTGGAGAAGTCGTATCTGGAAACCTTAATGGTCACCAAGGACGCCAATGAGGGCATTGCAGCCTTCCTCGAGAAGCGCAAGCCCAACTGGAGCAACGCGTAGTGCAGGCCCTCGGTCTTGATGGTGCGGTGGCTATCGTCACGGGTGCTGCCGGCGGCATTGGCAAGGCGATTGCCTCGGTGCTCTCCGATGCGGGCGCAAAAGTCGTGGGTGTGGACCTCACGGAAACCAATGGTTGCGTGGCGTGCGATGTGACCGATCGGAAGCAAGTCGACGCGCTCGTGCAATCGGTGGCCGACGAAAGTGGTGGCATAGATTTCTTGATTCACGCTGCTGGAATCACGCGCGACAAGGTGCTCTGGAAATTGGAGGATGAGGATTGGAGCGCGGTCATGCGCGTCAACTTGGACGCGGCTTTCTTTTTTTGCTGCTGAATCAGTTCTTCAAGCTCTTTTAACCTTGGCTCTATCGTATAAAGATATTCGCGTTCAGCACGGACTGCAACCGAGGTCTTTTTTAATAACGCCTTGAATTCTGGGTCACTGTTGCGTTTGGATCGTGCGACCCGGCTTTTGTCTTGTATTTCTTCGTTCGTAATAAAAAGATGAGGGTACTGCTTTAACATCGAATCTTCTAGTGTTTTCGTTTTATTCAATGCGGCCATAAATAGAGGGTTAATGAGATGTTGCTGCCTCGATTTTTCGAGTGCGAATTTATATAGATGCGGGGCAATTTCTTCTAATTCAGGATTGAGTCCATGAAGCAAGGTAGTTTCTGCGCGACGTGATTTATTGATACTGTCGTTTAACTGTTTGAATGTCTCGTCATTTAGAAGAAGTAGCTTTCGCTGTTCTTGCATCTCTGTATGATGCTCTTTCACAGAGCGGAATACATCCGGGTATCGATCGTGTTCTTCTTTTTTGCATTGATCAATTTGATGAACGAGTTCTCGATATTGGGCATCTTCTCGATAAAGTCGATCTCGCAGAATCGTTTGTAAGTCTCTTTGCTCTTCCACATTAATACGTGGCAGCCAAGGACGATTTGCTTGTTTTTGTTCAAGTTCCTGACGTCGATATTTCCAGTCAGAACGTGGTTGTTTGTCAACATCTTGAATCAAGATGTTATCAAACGAAGCCGATGGACCTTGAACTTGAAATGCGAAGTAGGTTCTCTCTTGATCTAATATGGGATGTTTGCCAATCACAAAATGTGTGTCATCGATTCGGGCGACAATTTGATCGCCCAATATCTCAACCTGCATCGTATACCAATGATCTTGTTTGAAGGCGAACGGGCATTCACCGTGGATGGTTGGATAATAGTGTTGATTTTTATCGCTGGCTGTATTCACACGAAATCGATCTGGCTGAATGGTAATTACCGCGTTGTACTTGCCATGCGAACCGGTCATGATCCGTAGTTCTTCGGTGCCCTGCAATTTAAAATCAACACTAATAAGTGTGTCCGAATAAGTTGGTTTCTTGATGAAGATTCGTTTATTCTCACCGGGAACATCGTTCCGCAGTAATGCCCCATCTTGGACGGTCCATTCTTTTTGAAAAAACCAAAGATCACTGGCTTGATTTTCGTTAAAGGAATCTTGAAACCAAACCCGCACTGGTTGGCACATCCAAGGATCAAGTTTTCGATGTATACCCATCTCCTGCTGCCAAGCATGTAACACCTGTTTCAATGCTAGAGCTTGCTGCGGAGCCTGTAGGGCAAGGTTATTTTCCTCACCAATATCATGTTTTAAATCATAAAGCTCAACGTCTCCCGTATCAAAGAATTCAATAAGTTTCATGTCACCGCTGCGAATTGCTCCGCTTGAGAGACCACCCAAGAAGTGCGGCTTCTCTAAGGGATAATGCCAGAACATGTTTCGAGGTGACAATTCATTCCCTGGATTGTTCAGTAGCGAAACAATACTTTTACCGTCGAGCTGTTGCTTTTCGTCTTGCTTAATATCCGCGATTTCTAAAAAGGTGGGGTAGAAATCAACATTCATCGTGGGCTGTGTGCATACAACATTGGTGTGTTCCGAGTTGGGCATCGAGACAATTAATGGAACTCGAATTCCCCCTTCATAAAGTTCACTTTTCCCGCCGCGTAAAGGTGCATTACTGGTGACATTCGATTCACCTCCGTTATCACTACTAAAGACGATGATTGTATTCTCCGATAAATTGAGTTCCTCCAACTTATCGACAATCATGCCAACACCAGTATCAATACTGTGCAACATCGCGGCCAAGTGAGGATTGTGATCACCTGCCCAGTGATGGTGTGGGTCTCCATCAAGACCTTGGTCTTTGCATAAATAACATTTGTTTCTGGTACTATCACCAGGGGTATGTTTATCGATATATTTTTGAACGATATCAGGGCGTCCATTTAAAATCGTATGAACAGCGAAGTGACTTAGATACAAAAAGAAGGGTTTATCTTGATGTCGTTCAATAAAATCAACGGCCTCTAAATTCATGCGGTCGACTAGATACTCGTCTTCCCCCAAACGATGCTTGGGCAGGTCAATCCAAGAGATCGGTTGATCTCTGAAAACATACGGCCAAAAGTTGGCCCCGTTGCCTACGCCTTTGACGGTAGCCGCGATCTCTTCGTCGAATCCATGTTCTACCGCATTGATTTCTCTTTCGGCTCCATGAAACTTATGGCCGGTCAAATGCCACTTGCCGATAATGCCCGTGGTGTATCCTTGCTGCTGTAACATCTCAGGCAAAGTCAGGTGACTCGTGGTGAGTGGGTTTGAACTAGCAGGCCGCATATAATCAAGCACACCATGCCGGGCGGTGTACTGCCCTGTCATCAAACTGGCCCGATAGGGAGAACAAACGGGTGCCGAGGCATACGCTTGCGTGAAGCGAATTCCTCGCTTGGCCAGTTGATCAATATGCGGGGTTTCGTTGAACGTATTCCCATAACAACCCACATCGGCCCAACCCAGATCGTCGGCAAGAATGAAAATGATATTAGGCTGTTTATTCGACTGGGCACTTGCCACTTGCAGAGAGATAATTTGTGCAATAAACGCAAGTACAATGAGAAGGGGAAGTCTAATTTTCTGGGTTGCTCTCGTGTTGCCCAAGCATTGTCTCATAAAGAAATCCCTTTGATCAATCAGGTTGCTGAAATCTATTCTGATGCTCTATTGTCTTTGGCAGACATCGCTGCGTCAATTCTAGAAGCGAAATAATTCATTCGAGATCCAATATGTTGCGGATCAGTTTTGACGGAATTCTTAAATCATTCCAACTTTCCGTCTGCCAATTCCCTAGCATCGTGTGGTGAGACTCCATTCCATTATTCCCTATTAATGAAAGTTGTTTTCTATAAGAGAGTACCGGACGCAGGAAAATTGCCCCGCTTTTTCCGCTCGTCCCGTAGGGCGAGGTAATCACGCAAGCGGTGGGCAAGGGACGGACTTGGAATAATGAAAGTCGGCAGGCGTAGCGGGTCGCATTATTGCTGAAAAGTCGATTATGGGGATTGCTTTTTGGCATATTGGGATTTAGGATGTGGGGCGATTCTTAATCACGAATTCGAGCAGAGCGGCCACAAACAAATACTCCCAATCAAAAGGAGCTACTCCATGAACGCCCGACATTTTTTCTTAATTGTGTTGTTTTTCGCCTTTGCGGGCTGCGGCTCGGACACCGAGTCGCATGATCCTGTAGAGAACGATCCTGTAGAGAACACGCCGGGCGAGCAGGCAGGGAACTCTGATCCGTCTGAACAGAATGATGAGTCAAAGCCACTTGTACCGGCAGACGACAACCCTCCAAACTTGGTGACGGAAACCGTACTGCCTGAACAACCAGAAAAGGTCGTGCCAGAGCAGGTGGAGAAGGAGGACATTGCCGCAATCGAGGAATTGGAGGGGAAGATAGAAAGAACCGATGGCCATGTTTCCGCCGTAGACTTCTCCCACACCGAACTCACTGACGCAGGGCTCGTGCATCTCAAAGGCATGGCGCAATTAGAAGAATTGGACCTATCTTACACGAAGATCAGTGATGCAGGATTAGTGCAACTAAAAGAGCTGGCCAGCTTGAAGACACTCTTACTCAAAGGCACACAAATCACTGACACCGGGCTCGTGCATCTCAAAGTATTGAATCGTTTGGAAGAGCTTCGCCTCTCTTACACCTCTGTCAACGGCACGGGGTTTGCCCATTTTAAGGATCAGAAGCAGTTGAATCGTCTATTCCTCAACGACACCCAACTTACGGACGCCGGATTGGAGCATCTCGCAAGTTTGGTCGGCTTGAATGAGCTATTCCTCTCTAACACAGCAATCGACGGCAGCGGGTTGGTGCATCTAAAAGGGCTGGCGAAGTTGAAGTTGTTGTTTCTTGACAACAGCATGGTCACTGACGCCGGGCTGGAATACCTTGCAGATATGGTAAACTTGGAAGGGTTGGATTTAACAAATTCCAAGGTCACAAATGCCGGTTTGGAGCATCTCGCAGATGTAACTAGCTTGGAATATCTGAACCTCTCCAATACCACAATAAACGATACCGGGCTGTCACATCTCAAAGCATTGACCAAAATGGAAGAGCTTTATCTCGACGACACCGAGATCACCGACGCCGGGCTCGTGCATCTCAAAGGCATGAACAAAATGTGGAACCTTGAAATGTCCAATACCAATATAACTGACGCTGGGCTGAAGTATCTCAAAGTGTTGACCAAGCTGGAATATATTGACTTGACCAGCACCAAAGTCACTGCTGATGGTGTGAAGACGTTGCAGTCAGCATTACCCGAATGCGAAATTGGGTGGGGCGAAGAGTGAATGACATAATTGACTCTCACGAGGATTGTGACATCTCGACAAGCATGCCCACGGCTCTCAATTCAGAACCGTAAAAACGTCGCTTGCCTTTCAGTGTCGCAATTTCCGTGCAGACGTTCAACAGTTTTAAAGTTGTGGATTTCATTATCAGGAATCGGGGCCAGAGAACCAAGCGTTCATCAGACAGGTTTACCGCTGTGGCGACCTCGCTGCTAATGAGCCCTCGTTTACTCCAGGCTACCGCGAGGGAGTGGGTGTTGGTGGTGTGTAATCTCGCTCCATCAGGCTATTGAGAACCGATGCCTGCCAATCACGTAATTGCTTTGACAACTGGCGAACGACATCAGGGTGCGTCTCTGCCAAGTTGTTGCTTTCCGCTGGATCTTGCTTCAGATCAAAGAGCTCGACCCCGGTCCCCTTATCTCCATCGATGACCAACTTATAGTCACCCGACACGATAGCCCGCGATCCTCGATAGTTGTTTTCTGTGATTTCCGGGTGATGGAAGTTGATGAAATTGCGTGTAAAGATACTGCCACTTTTTTTGACCAAAGGAGTGGTCCCTTTCTGAAGCTCTGCGGCAATATAAGGCTTCTTCGATTCTCGATTTCCTTCCACGGGAAAATTCCAGAATTCAAGGGGCACAGGTCGTTGCTTCATTTTACCTTGCAGTAGCGGCCCTAAATCAATTCCATCCAATGGCACATCAGGGACTTCAATTCCCGCCAAAGCGCACAGCGTCGGCAGCATGTCGCAGGTGACCGAACTCACCGAAGAGATACGCGGGGTCGGTATTCCAGCAGGCCACTCAATCACCCCAGGAACCCGGATGCCATTCTCATAGACCTTGCCTTTGAGTCCTCGAAATCGAGATTCTCTCAAACCGCTTGGGGGAATGCCATTGTCTCCGCAGTACCAGAGCAACGTATTTTCTTTCAGCCCAAGTGTTTTGAGAGAGTTTCGCAGCTTGCCAATTGATCGGTCCATGGCTGTGATCTCGGCATAGCGTTCAATCAAAACATCACGCAGCGGCCGTTTGACTCTTGTGCCCGTTTCATTGGAAGTCAAACTCACATTCACCTTGGCATACTTCTTCGGCAAATCTTGATAAAGGGCCAAATCGGTTTTCATTCCGCTATAAGGTTCGTGAGGAGAACCAAACCAGATGACCGTAAAGAAAGTTTCATTGTTTTGCTTCTTCTTTTCGATATAGTTAATCGCTTCATCAATGATTATTTCGGAACTCTCTCCGTAGAATTTCTGGGGCGGCCCACCATTGCGTGAAAGGGTCGGGTCCATCTCAAAGAAGTTATCGTGTGAAAGCCATTCATCAAAACCCATTGCACCAGGGTTGGTCGGCGAAGATTTCTTGACTGGCCCTACATGCCATTTTCCAAAATGAGCGGTGGCATATCCAGCTTTGCTAAGTAGATGGGCAACGGTGATCTCCTGCGGTCGAATCGAAAAACCAGGGCGAAAGATTCCATAACGATTAGGATGCCGCCCCGTCAAGACACTGCCACGTGTGGGAGAACAGGTAGGCTGTGCATAAAAATTATCGAGCCGCAATCCGGCGGAAGCCATCTCATCCAAGAAAGGAGTTTGAACATAAGGGTGACCATTGTACCCCGTCTCCTCCCAACCATGATCATCTCCCATTAAGAGAATAATATTCGGCTTAGGCTGTTTCGCCTCAACAGGGCACACCAGCAGAAGAAAGGTGAGAAAGGTAGCGATCCGTAATGTTTTTGTCATGGCGTCTTGAATCCTATTTTGTTAGCCAAACGCCAGATCGTCACAGGATAACGGTATGTGATCTGATCGACTGATTTTGGGAATCATATTTTTTTGTCAAGTTAATGCTCTTGCTGGAAGTATACTATAAAAAAATGCAAGACGCACCAGTCGATACGTTAGTCATTGAATTTGATACACTCTAAATTAAATTAGCACCCGATACTGCATCACGAGACACTACAGCGAGAAACCTATTTATGACCATGCGACATCATGTACTATCAAACTGCGTGACATTTCTCTGGATCGTCCTTGGCATGCTGATATCCACGGCCCAGGCTGCGGAGACATTCACGCCGTATAAGGCAGGTGAAGTTCCGCAAACGGTGACTGATCTTTGGAAGGACTATGACGCTCGAAAAGAGTCTTTGGATGTTCAGGTAGTCAAAGAGTGGAAAGCGGATGGAGTTGTCACAAGGTATGTGACCTTCAAGGTTGGTACGTTCAAAGGGGACGATGCACACATCGCTGCTTACTACTGCTTCCCTGAGAATGGTAAAAGAAATGCGGCGTTTGTCTGGAGCCATGGCGGCGGACAGCGAGCCGAAAAAGGTCGCGGAATCTATTTTGCGAAGCAGGGATTTGCAACCATCGATATCAACTGGCTCGGCAGGCCCATGGAGGATGGGATCGATGTGAACACAGACTGGGGAAAAGTCGATCCGACTCAAGGCCCACGATTTTACTCCAAAGCATTGAGGCAAGGCTGGAAACGGAATTTACAGCCAGATCAGTACTCGATAGACCCGGTTCCAAGCCCACGCAATGCCAATTGGTTCCTACTGACCGTTGCGGCCAGGCGAGCCATTACCTTCCTTGAGCAGCAACCGGAAGTTGACCCTGATCGAATTGGTTTCTCAGGCTTCTCGATGGGAGGCATGATCACGGCGATGACAGCAATCGATACGCGACTTAAAGCGGTCGTTCCCTTTGTCGGCGGCTCCGGTTTCAAATACATAGATTTCCCCGGTATCGAAGGGAGCAGCATCCGACCGCATTTCCAGGATTTGGAACTCTATAAGACAACCATCGACGCCAGCGGATATTGGCCACTGGTGAAATGCCCCGTACTTTTCATCAGCTCCTCGAATGATTTTCATTCGGCTTTTGATCGGATCTATCAATCGATGGCACTGTTGAAACATCAGGATTGGCGGGTCAGCACCAACATGCATCAAAACCATGGTCCAGGGCCAGAACAGTGGGTGCTCTTGAATCATTGGTTCAACCAGTACCTGAAGGGAATTGATCAGAACATCCCAGCCACGCCACCTTCGACATTGACTGAGAACGACGACAAGGCAACATTTACGGTCACTCCGATTGATCAGAAAAGATTGGTGAATACCGAGATTTATTTCAGCTACGACCCCAATGCAAGAACCCGTTTCTGGAACAGGGCGGATGCGAAACGGTCGGGACAATCTTGGTCGGTCGATTTGCCTGTCTATGAAGATCTGCCGTTCTACGTGTTCGCACTTTGTCGTTATAAGATGGAACAGAAACAGCCGCTTGAGCGCGGCGAAACCTCGACGTTTGCATTGAATTCCATAGAGCAGTCGATTGTGCCAAATTCTATCAATCTGGAATCGTTGACAAAGATAGCAAAAACTCGTGTTGTTTTTGAAGACTTTAAAAATGGCATTCAGGACTGGTCCACGAGAGATCAGCGAAGCATCAAAACCTATAAGTTTCAAAGCCCTGATCTAGATCGCTCTAACAACAAGAAGCTTTCACTGACGATCAATCCACAAGGAAAACGACTGGTATTGCGTTTGAATGCGGGAAGCAAATTCCTGAGTAGAAAAGATAATCTCGGAGATTTTTCCTATACTAAACGCATACAGGGCGACAAACCGCAGGAAGTGGTGATCGACCGGAGTGAATTCAAAAGCAAAGATGAGACGATGCTCCAGTGGTCAAAGATTGCAACATTCGAAATCACGATTGTGGATGAAGAGACTAATGGCAAGCTTGATCTTACTTCCAAGGAAGGCCATTCAGTCCTTCAGTTGATCAAGCTGGTAGATTAGAGGCCAGAGAGGTTTCCATTTGCCTCGTTCAGAGCCAATAATCTTGCAGGTTGGCTGCTCGCCAGCCGACTTGAAGTGCAAAGGATATAACCACTTAGGCTCGAAGGCACAAAGAAAGAAGGATTTTCTTTAACAAACGCGTGCCACTGGCAAGATGCCAGT
>NVWB01000016.1 GCA_002733575.1 Blastopirellula sp.
TTTTTTGAATTCAATTATCAGAAGAACAACTTATTTTTTGCCTTCTGCCAACTCTCGATAAGAGTCTAGCAAGCGGCCAGGGCTGCCCATGGCGTTGTAACCACCATCGACATGGAGAATTTCACCCGTTATGCCGTTTGACATATCGGACAGTAGATAGGCGCCGGAGTTACCCACTTCTTCGTGAGTGATGTTCCGACCCAGCGGGGCCATTTCGCCATAAAGCTGAAGCATGGGGCCAACCCCAGCGGCAACACCCGCCAAAGTTTTCACCGGTCCAGCACTCACTGCATTCACACGAACCCCATCAGGGCCTAGATCGAATGCTAGGTACTTAACGATGCTATCGAGTGCGGCTTTGCAGACGCCCATGACATTGTAACCAGGTACGGTTTTTTCTCCGCCGAAGTAAGTCATCGCACAGATCGAGCTATTGTTACTCAAGATCGGTCGGGCCGCGTTGGACACGGCGATCAGGCTATAAGCACTGATTTCCATCGCCATTTTGAATCCAGCCCGGCTAGTTTCAACCGTTGGGTTGTTTAGATCATTGCGATCTGCAAAAGCGACCGAGTGTAATAGAAAGTCAATTTCACCAAAAGTTTCTTTGGCGGTGTTCATCACTTCGGCAATTTGCTCGTCGTTACTAACATCCAGTGGAACCAGGAATTTGGCCGCTTCGTATTTTTCGGTCAGTTTCTCAACGCGACGTCGATTTCGTTGTCGTTCGTCATCGGCCCGATCAGGAAGATGGGTGAAACCACATTCGCCTCCTTCGGCCATAATTTTTTGTGCAATGGCCCAAGCGATGCTACGATCATTAGCAACGCCTACGATCAAACCTTTTTTGCCGTCAAACAACCCCATGTTGTCATTTCCTCTTGATATTAATTTGTATAGTTAAATGAATAGTTCAAAGCCCCATCGGCCTTGCCTAGTTGTCACACAGTTGAACCCTATTAGGATAACCTCTGGGCGAACTTCCAAAAAGACGGGCCAATGGACGATAATAGGACGAAACAAGTAGAAAACAGTTTGTTTGGGCCTTATTACGATCCAAGAACTTGCAGGTTTTAATGAATTCAAACGCTGATAATGATTTCGCCTACTGGGCTGCTAGCGAAGAAATTACCCATTTCTTGGAACCTTGGCATGCACGATTGTTGATGCTTGCCCAGCAAAACGAGTCCGCAGCGGCTTTCTTAGATGCCGGACTTCCCACGGTGATTGCGGAACTTTCGGCACTCGAAGCGACCGTTTATCAGCAAAATAACTTGGGCCTCTGGCAGCATGCCTGCCAACAAGGGGCAGGGCTCGAAGTCGATGCTGAACTGCTGACTTCCGCACTCGAACGCCAAACGGCCGTTTTCATTGAATCAGGTGTTGTGGTCTCTTTGGGAATCCACGCCAACCGCCCGATGGTTTTTGCCGCGTATGGAATTACCGATCAGAGTGAAAAGGCCGCCGCGCGTTATCAATTCATTGCAAAGTTGTTGGCGTACAGTCTACAGTTCCTGACAAATCGGGCCAAAGTGGCGGCTCGCTCAAATCGCCTGGAACAACTGTTAGCAATCATCGAAGGCTGGCAAAAATCTCAAGACATGCTTTCGCTGTTGAACGATATGGCCAATGCGGCGACCGAACTTTTTGCATCCGAGCGAGCCAGTATTTTTTTATGGGACCGCCCTAACAAACTGTTAGTCGGCCGGCCAGCACTCGGCGTAGAGAATGGTGAACTGCGAATCCCTGATGATCGCGGCGTGGTGGGCCAAGTCGTACAAACAGGCGAACCTCGCCGGACTGACGAATTAGAACAAAAAGAAATTGATCGCGCGGTTGATCAGCAGTTAGAATTTCATACTCGCAATCTGTTATGTGTTCCGCTACTGGGCAAACGAGGCAAAATCTTTGGTGCGTTTGAACTGATCAATAAACTGCAAGGCAACTTTACCGCAGCCGATGAAACCGGCCTCACTGAGTTGGCCGTTCATGCGGCCACCGCACTTGAGAATACGCAAGAGATTCAACAGTTGATTGCCAACCGAGATCGTTTGGCCGATGCTGCCGCAGCGGAAATCAAAATGATCGGCAATTGTTCTGCCATTCAAGAGATGCAAGCGAAGATCGAAAAGGTTGCAGCCACCAATCTTCCGGTCATGGTGTTGGGTGAAAACGGAACCGGTAAAGAGGTCGTGAGTCGGATGATTCACTATCGCAGTGACCGCAGAAATCAACCACTAATCGCAGTCAACTGCGCCGCCTTGGCCGATACCTTGTTAGAGAGCGAATTGTTTGGACATGAAAAAGGGGCGTTCACCGATGCCCATGAAGCACGTGCCGGTAAGTTTGAGCTGGCCCATCAAGGCACGTTGTTCTTAGACGAAATCGGCGATATGAGTTTAGCCGGCCAAGCCAAACTGCTACGAGTGCTCGAAGATAAAATCATCACACGCGTTGGAGGCACAGAAGAAATCTTTACCGATGTCCGGGTCATTGCGGCCACCAATCAAGATTTGGGAGCAATGGTTCGTGAGAAAACATTCCGCGAAGATCTGTTTTTTCGTCTGAACGTGGTCGCCATTGAGTTGCCTGCCTTGCGAGAGCGTGGGGACGATATCCTGATGCTGGCCGAACATTTTTTAACCGATTTTGCAGCGAAGGCACACCGAAAAATGCCTGTGTTCACTAAACAAGCCAAACTGAAAATGTTTGAACATCGCTGGCCAGGCAACGTGCGAGAATTGCGTAACACGATGGAACGAATTGCTTTTCTCGTCGATGGCGATTTGGTGGAAGCCGATATGTTTTCGTTCAACGCTGGCCAACAAGAGGTGACCGCAGGGCAAGCAATGAATCAACCGCTTCCAGACGCCACCGCCAACTTTCAATGCGAATACATCCAGAAGCATCTCGATGTCTCTCGCGGCAACATTAGCCAAGCGGCAGAAAAAATCGGCATGCACCGCTCCAATTTACATCGTAAAATGAAGCAGCTAGGCATGCTCGATGATGAGTAGGATCGGCTCTTAACCCTAGTAATTCCGGTCTGATTTTCACCATCGTTAGAAATCCTTGTAGTGCTTTTATTTGGCATGATGCAATTGAACTTGCTATATTATCTGCTCAACGAACATCGCGAATTGATGCCCCTCTATTTTAATGTTTGCAGATCGCCATTAGTCCCGTTACAATCAATCATGAACTGAATGTTTCTTCGCCCAGGGAGTGACCGATGTGCCAATCAAAAATGCAGGAGAGCGCAATGCCTGATTTCCCCCAGTATCATCGATTCAATAGATTTTACTTACCAATCCTGATCGTGTTTTCGTTCTCTGCGCCGTTTGTCTATCGATATTACGATCCTACGGTAGGAATCCTAATTCTGATCGCATGCCTCATCTACCCTACTCTTCAAAGCTTGCAAAACAGATCTTTGTTGATGAAATGGTACGCGAATCTTGAAGGGCGGTTAACTCCTAATAACGCTCTACTACGCACAAAAAAAGAACCTGAAAGATATCGAGTGAAAGTTAGGTATTTGTACAATAAAAATGCCTTGGGTGGGCTCGTCTTGGATTATTTTCAAATCGCAGCCACCTTGGAAGACATGGAAGAACAAAAGGTCTATGCACTGAAGTACACATTTACTCCGACTTTCTGGTACTTCATTAACTGGTGCAAGGACAATGACGTTCAATTAGTCGAGCATCGTGAAAACCAAATGAACTCTTGAACTCGGCATTCTTCAGGCACTGTGAAAATTATTTGGGGACGATAAACTTAGTTCAAAGGATTTTTGATTTCCCCGAAATGATCTCACTAGGAATTCCCCCGCCATGCAACAACGAACAGTCGTACTTGGTACACACAATCAAAAAAAGCGATTGGAGATGCAGCGGCTTTTGATTCCTGTTGGAATTCAATTGCTTACGTTAGACGATTTTCCTGATGCAATTGAGGTGGTGGAAGATGGCGATAGTTTTGCAGCGAATGCCACGTTGAAAGCAACCCAGCAAGCCGTTCATCTCAAACAATGGGTCATCGGTGAAGACAGCGGCTTAGCGGTCGATGCACTTCAAGGAGCCCCTGGTATCTACTCGGCCCGGTTCTCTGGCGAGGAAGCGACTGACGAGTCAAATAATGCGTTCCTGTTAGAAAAACTGAGCGGAGTTCCGCATCAAAAAAGAACGGCCCATTATGTTTGCCACATGACGTTGTCCGATCCGGCTGGCCAAGTACTGGCAGATAGCGAAGACCGTTGTAATGGCGTGATCTTAGAACAACCGCGTGGCACGGGAGGCTTTGGCTATGATCCACTATTTGAAATCCCCGAGTACCATCGAACATTTGGGGAAATGGGTATCACGGTAAAGTCCGCGTTAAGTCATCGTGCCAGAGCTTCACGAAAATTTGTTGCCGATTTAATTCGCCTGATCCGAGATGATCAGTGGCCCATTGATTAAAGAGGTGTCGTCAATATAAGAGAGTTTTCAGGCTGTTCAGAAATCAATAATGCGCTAGAGTAAAATGAGTGTTGCCTGAACTCATAGTGTTGCTGGGAATAATGCTGTCAGCGCAAAAAATTAGAGCGAGTCTTTGGGATGAGGTGAAGACTCGCTCCGTATGAAATTAGAACAACAGAATTAACGAATGTAATCCTACACAATTTGCTATAATTAATGCAAGTGCTTTTTCAAAAATCATGGGTAATTCTCTTTGATTGAGGTAAACCGCAAATGTTTTCTAAACGGGCCATTCCATCAGCAACTTTTTATCTGTTACTCGCAGGTTTTTCGTTCACGCTCTCAAACTCCAGAGCAGACTCCCCAGACGAGTGGATTAATGCGTCATTGGACGACCTGATCACTATCTACCGAGATTTCCATGCCCACCCAGAGGTGTCGTTTGAGGAA
Source organism: Blastopirellula sp. (assembly GCA_002733575.1). GTDB lineage: Bacteria > Planctomycetota > Planctomycetia > Pirellulales > Pirellulaceae. The sequence goes on from NVWB01000016.1 coordinate 4,914, forward strand.
GAGCAAACGGCCAATCGACTAGCGACCCATCTTAAAGCAACCGGTGCTGAAGTCCAGCAAAACATCGGGGGCCATGGAGTGGTCGCTTTGATAAAAAATGGAACTGGCCCAACTTTGATGCTTCGGACCGACTTAGACGCCCTACCGGTGACTGAAGAAACTGGGTTAGTTTTTGCTTCCAAAGAAACGGTGACCGCTGAGAGTGGGTCAAAATCTGGCGTGATGCACGCCTGTGGACACGATGTACACATGACCAACTTGATCGGCACGGCTCAATACTTGGCTTCGCACAAAGATCAATGGCAGGGCACAGTGATGTTGATTGGCCAGCCAGCCGAAGAAAAAGGAGCTGGTGCCAAGGCCATGCTTGCCGATGGTTTGTTCGAGAAATTTCCGAAGCCCGACTTTGCGATTGCTTTGCACGTTGACCCCTATCTGCCAACCGGCCGCGTTGGTTATCGCAGCGGATATGCCATGGCCAATGTTGACAGTGTTGATATCACGCTGCAAGGCAAAGGGGGCCATGGGGCGTATCCACACACCACGATTGACCCGGTGATTCAAGCGGCACAGTTGGTGATGTCGCTGCAAACGATTGTCAGTCGAGAAATCAAACCGATTGAACCCGCGGTGATTACAGTGGGTTCAATTCATGGAGGAACCAAGCACAATATCATTGGCAATAGTTGTCACTTGCAGTTAACCGTGCGAAGTTATTCCGAAGAAGTGCGAAAGCATTTGCTGGAAGCCATTAGTCGTAAAGCAAAAGCGGTGGCCATGGGTGCAGGTGCCGAAGAGCCAATCATTGATATCTCAGAAGGAACGCCCAGCCTGTTTAATGATAAGGAACTTTCGACTAGAATTGTGCCTGTATTTGAGCAGTTACTCGGGAAAGAAAACGCGGTGGCCTCTGAGCCATCGATGGGTGGTGAAGATTTTAGTCGCTACGGTCGCTCTGGTGTTCCGATTATGATGTATCGCCTAGGTTCAGTCGAAGCGAAACGCTTGCTAAGATACGAGCAACTAGGCCAGAAGCCGCCTTCGCTGCATTCATCGCTCTACTACCCTGACATAGAGCCCACCTTGAAAACGGGGCTTAAAACGATGATTGGTGCCAGCTTAAATATATTAAGCCCTGAAAAACCGTAATGTTCTTACGTTAGAACAAGAAATAAACTTGTGAAAAACAATCAGTCAACTTGGAAAACCTGTTACCTAGTATTGGGCGTGCTGCATGTTGTTATGATGCTGGTGATTTATGGGTCGATGTTTCAAACCAGAACTTGGGCTCATTCTTACTACACCGATAGTCAGCACAACGAACAAGCTCACTGGGACGAATTCCGCCAAGCTGTGACTGAAATTCGAGAGGATGAGAACGCCCCGGTATTAAGAAAAGTACCCAAGAGTGAGGAACCGCCGACGGCCATATTGTTTCGAGAGCATTTTTTGATGCTACTGGCTGCTGCCACGATCTTTCCTAGTATCCTGTTTTGGGCCACTGGGCTCATGTTTGTAGGGGCCATTTTGACACCCAACCAAATTCAACTTGAAACTGATGAAGAGGACACAAAACAGCCGATTTAGTAGGACAAGCAGCAAAATAGAGTTTCCAGGCAAGATTTAGCCGAAACTATCGAACACTTTTTGAGCATCTTTATTAAGAACCAGTTATTCTTTTCGATTTGTGTATTAGACTAGTATGTTATGAGTTCCACTCTTCGCGATACAAAAAGTCGGCATCCTGAAATCCAATTGGTGAATTGGCCAGTGCGAGACGAATGGATTGCCACCTTGGTTTCGGCGATCTTCTTTGCTTTGATTGTGGTATTAGTTCGCGTCACGGCCGATAGCACTTTGTCTGCGTTTTTGGCTTTTGTCGCCTTACTAGTTTGCAGTTGGAAAATGTGGATTCCGATCTCTTTTACTTTAGGGCCTCGGGGCATTTCCAGTAAATCAATCTTAGGCAACAATCGTCTCGCTTGGCGAGAGATCGATCATTACAAAACCCACCGGCGGGGTGTGATGCTCTATTGCACAGAAAATAATTCTCCGCTGGCCAACTTACGCAGTATCTACATTGCCACTTCTGAGCCAGTGGAAGAACTGCAACAATTGATCGATTACTATCAAGAACTACGCCGGACCGGCACAGGCTCTTCCATACTCCGCCATGCAGATACCGGGAGCACGCAGCAGCAGAGCAAACCAAAAGATAACGAACCAGAGAACGAGTCGCCAAGTCACTCTTCGTAACATTGTGCAATAGCTCGTCCTTACTTTGCCTCGAATTCGCTTGTCGGCTATGCCACGAAAAGAGTTCTACTCAATCTTGTAAGCATCGGCCAACCCAGCGTAAGCCAAGTTCCATGGTGGGCGCAAGAAGCCCAGGGATCGGACATCTTCAAACCAAAAACCAAACGGCGAGTGTCGACTAAATGTGCCGCCGCCGATGATTTTGCAGAGCCGAAGTAAAATCGACTCCGAAAGTTCGGCAATGGCCGTTTTGCCAGTAAGCACATCAATGCGTGGATCGGCTTGCGTTTCGACTGCTCGCAGCATTCCTTCCAAGGCTTGATTGATCAACCAATGCTCTTTGGCTGCGTGGAGCCATTCGGTTTGTTCATAAGCCCCTAGTGGTTTACCGGCCAGTTTTTCTTTTGCCGTTTGCATGGCAATATCGACGATCCCCACGATTACACTGGTAAACCAACAGCCGATCAACGGGCCTGCCTTGCGTGAGACTTCCGCCAGATTATTGGTCCAGGCGATGCGTGTGGCCGGCAAGTTTTCAAAATGAAAAGCATGGCTCTGTGTGGCGATCATCCCGTGCCCATCCCACTCTCCGGTGAGTGTGATGCCTGACGTTCCGTCCCAGTCGCGGTCTCGTGTTTCTACCACAAACCAGTCTGGTGCCTCTTCGCCAGGCACTTTGGCAGTGGTCACCATGTAATCCATTGCCCCTGAGCCGCTGCCGAAATGTTTATCTCCGGTCAGCAGGTAATTTAGTGTTCCTTCAGCCGGTGTTGCCACGGTCCGGGTCTTGTTCACATCGCCGCCAGATCGTGGTTCAGAAGTAATCGTGCCCCACCACTTGCCCGCTTTGACCGACTCGGTGATCCACGCACATTGCGAATCCCAATGTTCGTAGGTCTTCGCATCTTCCACTGCGGTCAACCAATACGACAACACCGAAGGGTGCATAGCACTGACCAATGCCACGGATGAATCGCCAGTGGCCAGTATGCGCAACGCATCACAAATTAAACGGGTTGAAGCTGGCCCGCTCTCCCACAAGCCGCCTTGTGCAACTGGCAACGCGACTTGGGTGTAACCGGCCTGATGCAATTGATCAAAATCGGCTCTGTCTAAATGGGTCCGCTTCTGCCGCTCATTCCGCTGGCTACTAAACTGCGAAGCGACATCGCGTAAATTATCGAACAAACTGGCAGCATCCATGAATAGGGCCTTATCTAGAGATCAAGCGTTACTTCGAGAGGTGGAGCCCAGTGTAAAGCACCGTGGACTTGGGAGCAATTAGAGCCTTATTATGAGACTTCTCGGTGAACTCCACCGCGTTCATCCTTCTACCCGACCATAATGTCGTCATCAAACCCCGGATCGAGCTTCCTTCAAAAGATGTCTCACGCCAAGTCGCAAAGGCGCAAAGGAAGAAAAAAAAGAAGCTTTTAACACAGAGGCACAGAGAGCTGGGATTCAGACTTCATCTTGTTGATCATGTTTATCTTGTCAAAAAAATATACTCGCGCGAAGCCTCGAAGTCGCGAAGAGATTTTGCTTCAAACTTTCTTGGCGCCTTTGCGACTTTGCGTGATTTTTTTTCGTTTGCTTGAGAATTATTTATGACGCACAATAATCAATGACCGGCTCGAAACAGAATAACAAGGTGACACCGTATCTATAGGGTTCAGCATCCGTAGTAAGGACTCTTCGGTGGAGTTCAGCGAGAAGTGTCCTTATTCTCTCTTATTCAATCTTGTCGGCAGCCCCATCGACTCCGCCTGTTGCGACAAACAGTTGCAACGCTTCGAAATTGGCCAATACATCGTGAACGCGGATGATTTGCATCCCTTGTCTGGCGAGATTCAAAGTCACGCCTACGCTTCCCGCAGTGCGATCTTTTTCTTTATCGCCCAGCAGTTTTGCGATGAACCCTTTGCGAGAATGGCCCACTAAGATCGGGCAGCCCAAATCATGATATCGATCACAAGCGGCCAATAGATCTAAGTTATGTTGATGTGTTTTCCCGAAGCCGATGCCGGGGTCTAAACAAATACGCTCGCGGTCAATTCCGCAGCCAGTAAAGCCTTCAATCGGGCTTCCAAGTACCCATAGATATCTTGCACCACATTTTGATACGCAGGGTTATCCTGCATCGTCTGTGGATTGCCTTGCATGTGCATGGCACAAATACCAGCTTTCGTTTCGGCAGCAACCTGCATCATGTAGTCATCGGCTTCTAGCCCTGTCACGTCATTGATTATCTCGGCACCAGCGGCGATTGCCTCGGCAGCCACTTTGGCTTTAGAAGTATCAATCGAAATCGGTACACGGGTCTGTTGGGCCAGTTGTTCGATCACCGGAATCACACGCCGCAACTCTTCGGCTTCGGTGACAGGTTCCGAATAGGGCCGAGTACTCTCACCCCCAATATCCAAAATAGCGGCACCCTGCTCTACCAACTGCAGCGCATGATCGACTGCCTGGGAGGGCTCAAGGAAGTTCCCGCCATCCGAAAAACTATCCGGCGTCACATTCACAATCGCCATTAACGCTGGCGTGCGATGAAACTCAAGACGCTGTGTACGCAATTGCCAATGCAACGAACGTGATGGATAACGAGACGATAATAGCTGATCAGAAGATTGGTCATTCATGACCGTTAGTTTATCAAGAATGGGGAGGAGTGTCGTTAGGTGATGAAAAGCACAGGGAAATGTAAAATGCTCTTGGCAGGAACAACTCCAAGAAATACATTTGTTCTAGTGCCGTATTAATGTATGATGAGAACTCCTTAGATCAGTTCGTCTTATCTTAATTTCATCTTGCACAATAAAAATGTTAAAACAATGACCAATAATCAAAGCAATGATGACTGGAGAATTAAAGATATCATCCATGAAGATCGGAAATTGTCTTCATTTGTAATCACCCATACTGTTACAGAAAGCAGAGACCTTTGGGATAAATACATCCAAAATAACATTCCTCAATTTATGAGGATGGACATAAATATTTGGAATTTTGAGGATACTATTGAACGCTATCCAGCTGGCTGGGATAATGTTATCGAGGAAGAAAAGACGAGGGAGTTTCTTTGTCATTACTTATCCTATCAAGATCAGGATCAGATTATTTTATTTCCGGGTAGAGATGCAGCAGACTCTGTTTCATGGAATATCTTTTTAAAATATTGGTCAGACTTTATCTACCTCAGTGATGCAGGTTTTTTGATTGTTAATCCCAAAAGTGAATTATGCTCTGTCTATATAGAGGATAGGATATCGGTATTTAAAAGAAGTCTTCTTTTCGAGCACTCTGAGCAAGATTGACAAGAATCCGTGATCGTTCGAACAGACTTGCTCATTTGGTAATATTCCACATGCAAAACCTACTGAACAACTTGGTTGACCTGGAACGGTCACTCAGATCAATTGGCAAAACAGAAACTGCTGATTTTATTGCGTCTTTGATTTCAAATCTACGAAGTGGAAATGAAAACGAGATAATTAAAGCTCTCAATAGGATGAAGGGCTCTGCTTCCATTACACAATACGCATCATTTTCAAATGAGCAGGAAGCATTGTATTACCGGATCCTAGAGGATGCATGGGATATTCGGAAACAGTTTTAGATTTTAAGTTTGTGATTTTCAATCAATTGGAGAACTGCAATGCTGACGTTATCATCTATCTACGATTCAAAAACTCCACCAACTGATATCAATCAAGTACTTGCTGCTCTTTGTAAGCACCTACCTGGGAGAGTTGAGATTGTTGCCGAGGATGCTTTTGAATATGAAAAGAAAAATAAAATACGGACGCTCGATGAACTTGAAAAACAAGGTAAATCCATGAAACATAAAGATTTTATCCTCACTGATATTGACCGAAAGAAAGATGCTATTGGACCTGGGAAAATCTTGAACATTAGTTGTGAATCAATGCAAACGCCAGCAGTTGCTATAATATGTGCGAGATCCATTCACATTCATTTTGAGGAACATGCAATGGATTGTGTGGAATTTATACAAGGAATTATTGAACCAATCATAGGAAAAAAAATGAGCCGAAATGAGTATTGAAAGAGCAAAGAAGCTTTGCCATTGATGACAATATTCAAGTGAAGATCATCCACATTAACCCTGAGCAACAATTAATAGAAGTTGCTCTTTATGAAAATGAGATACAGCATTAACTAAGCCGCCGATAGAGTTCCTGATTCTTCTTCAGAACCAAAGTAGCAGCTTGATCAAATTGGTCGTCTGGTTGCGAGAGCAAGTCGTTGACTGCTGCCTTGGCCAATTCACGTGGGTCGACCCCAAGTTCTTTGGCGCGGTCTTCCAGTCGGGCCGACTGTTCGTCGTCAAAATTTATTGAGATAGACATACGGGGGTTCTCCACTATGACTGAGGGCGATTACCAGAATCCAATTATACCCCATCCCAGACAGCTTGTGCCAATGAAAATTAGCGAAAGCCATCCACTACCAAGGCGTCTGCATCTTCAACACAACTTGCGCGGCGAATTTGCGGATGGCTTCTTCTTGGGCGGTGGTGATCGACTGGCCCACTTCTGGGAAAAAAGTGCCCGTGCTTAATTCGGTTGCACCTAATAGTTGTGGCGAAATATCGAGATAGGCAGGCTGGCGGAGTAGTTCGCCACGACGATCAGTCCAGGTGTATTGGATATTCAGTTCGGCATCAAGAATCCGTGGTTCATCGTAGCTATTCACCGCTCGCGTTAATTTGCGATCATTCGTGAGCCTTCCTTTGAGAACACTATCGGCCATTTCGGCAGAGACCACTTTATACGGTGTGTTCGATTCAATCTCTTTAATCACTGCTTCGGTAATGCGTTCGCCCAGGCCGCGCCGGTAACTGGCCGACTCAAAGATCGGTACATGCACGGTCTGCACATCAGGCCGATACAAAGTTCGGCTGCCGATATGATAGCGAGCACAGCCCAGTGTCAGGGAAGCACTTAAGGCAAGCATTACACAAAGTGAACCAGATCGAATCATCGTAATTGTGCCTGGCCTCCTCGATCAATTTGCTGACTAATTTTTGGGATATCATCATCAATGGGCGAAATAAGATCGACCAGCCATTTTGCTTTTTGGGGAGCCTTATTTGGGCGGTCTGAAATCTCGGCCAGCCGCTGGGCTGCTAATTCTGACATATTGGAACCAGGATACTCTTTAACGATCAAGCTGTAATATAACTTTGCCCCACCGTAGTCAGCCCGTTTGTCGTAAAACGAAGCCATGTGCCATTGGCGACTGGCTTGACCTGCACGAACTTCCGCCTTCGCTTTATCGAGCACTTCCCGGTTTTCACGGGCTTGATCAGGAAACTGACGTTCAATTCGCTTGCCAAGCTTCTCGGCTTCTTCCAGCGGTCCGCCATCGTATCCAGGCCCTTGATAGATTCGCAGTTTACAGTAAAGCCCTAAAAAGTGTGCGGTAAACTGGTGTTCACTGGTAGGGAAGTTATCTCGTAAATCTTCATAAAACCGATCCGCTTCTTGGTAACGGCCTTCTTTGAAATGTGCGGTGGCTGCGGCCAAGGTGGCATCGTCAGCCAGTTTACCGGTAGGGTCATCTAATCGAATTAGATCAAACTGTTTAATGGCGTGTCCGTAGCGATCAAACAGTGGATACTGATCGTCGGTAAAGTTGGGCGTCATCGACCAACTAGGGTTCTCTTGATACTTGGTCAACCAATACTGGCCTAACTTAAATCGGCGATAACCAATCGTATCTAAATGGCGTGTGTTAGGGTACTTCGAGATCAGTTGATCATAGTAATTCATCGCAGCCGGATAATCATCTAAAAAGTAAAAGCAATCGCCTGCATACATCAGTGCATTTTCTTGCAAGTTTGACTCTTCATGGTAAGTTGCTGCGCGTTTAAATCGATAAGCGGCAGATTTCAGGGTTGCATCTTTACTACTGCCCGTTTCTTCTAAACCACGTTCATACAAGACTTCCGCTTCGGCAAACAGTTTTTTTGCCTTGGCAGGGTTTTGCTTCACTTGGCCAGTTGTCTCTCGTATTGAATCATTCATGCTGCTGAATGTAAACCGATCCCACCACGGTTTCGGTTCTAAATCAACCGGGTCAATTTCTGCCGATGCCGCTTCCGACTCTTCAAATGAAACTTGGCGAATCACTGAACCACCTACTGGCGGTTGTTCTGGCGCAGAAGATAGCGCCGAAGGTCGCCCAAACGTAGAGCAACCACTGCTAATAACCAGTGCTGCTAGAACGGGAACCGCTGAAAGTAAATATCTGTTTTGCAACATGCTTCGGACATCCTTGCCCATTAACTGCTGAGTGCTCCTAGATGCTTGTGCATCTTCAATGGGTGACCCAGCAAATGTGTTATGTAACGATTTAAAATTGCACGACTCTCGCCGATTACTTTTCTGGGAATTTCATAGTCTCGCCACTTGTCCCCAGGATCGGCAAAAGCTTGATACAGCCGAAGTGTTTCCACTTGGATTTGCACCACATGTTTGTGTCCAGATCGTGCTTTGGTTGAAAGCACACCTCCGGCCAAAAGTCCGAACGAAACTTTTCCTGTTTCAGGAATTGGGCGCCCCGTTTCAACGCATTGCGCCAGTTCAGGCAAGTGCCCTATCAACCGCAACAGCATCAACTCGAACCGTAACACTAGTCTTTGTACGTCTCCGCCATCATTCAGTTCGTTGAGAACCAATTCTGCCAGATCGTATAAATGCAAATGTTTATCGGCGGTTTCCGTAAATTCGTTCAGTAACTCCCCAACATAATAACCTGCATACAAGTGCAACAGGCTTTTTTCGCTTGCACGAAACTTCCGCACCAATTTGGCTTCGGTTAAAATATCAAGGGAATCTGACGTTTTGTGCAGGAACACTATGCGACAGACCGCCAGCAGGTCAATAGCAGACTCAAAAGCCGACTTAGGCCGCTTGCAGCCCTTGGCAATGGCAGAGATTTTGCCGAAATCTCGCGTAAATAAAGTCGTGATACAACTACTTTCGCTGAAATCGACCGTTTTGATGATGATAGCAGAGGTTTTCTCGCTAGACATAAAGAGTGCCAGCAGTGCATGCAATGGAGGAAAGCGGACAAACAGAGACAGTCGGCATTGTACCGAAAATGATTAGCTAGATCGAGGATGCAGTTGCTCTGCGGAAGTCAGACGCAATTTTTGAATCCGCCGCCGATCTGCCTGCAAGATTTCGACTTCAACCTCACCTATCCGCAGGTGGTCACCTTGCTTGGGAATTTTTTGCAAAGTGGCAATTACCATGCCTGCCACGGTGTCGTACTGTTCATTTTCTGGCAGTTCGAACCCCAACACGTCGTTGATGTCATCGATATGGGCCCTGCCTGAGACTTCGGCCACCGTATCGCTGATTTGGATGATCTCGGCTTCTTCGTCGATGTCGTGTTCGTCGACAATTTCGCCTACAATTTCTTCCAGCACATCTTCAATCGTCACTAAGCCGGCTACTGCGTGGTATTCATCAACAACCAAGGCCATGTGGGTTCGGTCTTTGAGAAAATGCTTCAGTAGTTCATCCACCGGCATCGTTGTCGGAACTTGGGAAGCCTTGCGGGCCAGTTGCTCTAAACTTTTACGCTCTGGCTCTAATTTCTGCAATTCTGGCAGTAGATCTTTGACATAAGCAATGCCCACGATTTCATCCAAGCTGTTACGATAAATGGGAATTCGCGTGCGGCCTGTCTTGGAGATCGTCGTGATTATTTTATCCCAAGGCGCATCATATTTCACGGCACTAATTTGAGACCGCGGCGTCATGATATCTGCTGCATCAGAATCGTCCAGTTCCATGATGCCTTCAATCATCTCACGGGCATCTTCTTCTAACAGTCCTTCACGCAGACCTTCGGTAACAATCGCGCGGACTTCGTCTTCGAATTCTTCCTCTTCGTTGATAGCCTCTCTTTCAATCCCTGCGAGACGACGCACCATCGATTCAAACAAGCTTGATCCCCAAGCCAATGGGAGCAGCAATTTACTGGTTGCGAGCCAAAAACTCCACGTGTAGTAAATAAACGCTGGAGCAAAATACTCGGCCACTGCCCAAGGCAACCAAACGGTAAACACCAACAAAATCGAAGTCACCACCAAGGCGTCGGTAATGAAATCAGAAGTTGACAAGTCGATACTAAATTTTGATTTAAATAACCAGAATTGGGCAGCAATCAGAAAGACCGCGGTCCCCAGCACCTGCAAACATTCGGAAGCCAGCGCGGCCTCTTCGTGGTTTTCGTGAATGTTGCGAAATCGTTGAATTTGATTTCGCTTTTCACAATACTCCTCAAGATCATGCCACTTGGTATCTTGTAAAATTCGCACGGCAATAGCAGAGAACACCATAAAGGCAAACCCAACAAGCGAAAACCAAACCAGAATCATCGGGGTCACGATGTGCTTTCTCCTGATTCAGAGTTCGGTGCAATAAAGGAATCCTCAATCTCGCCAGCAGCGTAAGGAGGCTCCATCCCAAAATGGCGCAGATATTTCTGCTCCATCTTTCGCATCACCGTTTTTGATTCAGGGTCTTGATCGTCGTAGCCTACCAAATGCAAAGCTCCGTGTACTGCGTACAGCAACATCTCGCTTTCAACTGGCCAGTCGTATTTCTCGGCTTCGCCTTGAGCATATTCGGCACTTAGCACGATCTCGCCCTCTAAGGGATTCTGATCGTCAGACAAAGGGAACGTGACCACATCCGTAGGGTAGTCGTGCTGCAAGAACTGCTGATTGACTCGGTGTATCTCTTGGTTATCGACCACCACAATGTCGATCTCAGCCTGCGTGACGCCCTCTTGCTTCAGAACTTCAGCCACAAACTCTTTCATTTTGGCAAAGGGAACCTTCACCGCGGATTGCTGAGTCGTGATTTCTATCTGGTACTGGTGGTCCATTTTTTTGATAATTAGAGGAAACTAGGCCGTTTGTTGATTCGGATATTTAACTCGTCCATGGTAAACCGCAGTGAGGCTTTTAATAACGCTGTCTTGAATGGTCCGCAGTTCTGATAATGTGAGCCCCGATTTGTCAAACTGACCATCAAGTAACCGCTTCATGGTCAATTCTTCCACAATACTTTCGATTCGCGCTGGTGTCGGTTCCACTAAGGTCCGGCAAGCACTTTCGACCACATCTGAAATCATCAGCACGCCTGCTTCTTTCGATTTCGGCTTAGGGCCAGGATAACGATAGTTGCTCTCGTCGACCGCCTCTTCGTCAGGGTTTTCTTCCACTAAGCGGTTCGCTTCTTGGTAAAAATACTCGACTAAGGTCGTGCCGTGATGTTGTTCAATAAAATCGATCATTGCTTGCGGCAATCGATTTTGACGCGCCAAGTCAGCGCCGTCTTTGACATGGGCAATGATCACTAAAGTGCTCATGGCAGGCAGTAGCCCATCGTGGCGATTACCGCCGGTTTCTTTCTGTTGATTTTCAGCAAAATACTCTGGCTTCATCATCTTACCGATATCGTGAAAATAGGCACCAACGCGAACCAACAATCCGTTGGCACCAATTGATTCCGCAGCAGCCTCGGCAATCGAAGCCACGGTAATGGAGTGATTATAAGTACCAGGGGCTCTTCGTACCAATTCTTGCAACAATGGATGGGCCGCATCGCCAAGCTCTAACAAACTGATATCGGTCAGCACTTCAAAAGCTTTTTCAACAAACGGCAAGATTCCCGTCATCAAAAAGCCAGTCACCACGGCCCACAACGCTTGCCATGCTGCGATTTCTAACAACGCAAAAGGGGCATCTGATTGAAAATTGAGAAACGGCTGTCCCAAGACAAGGTTGACGCCTAAATTAGTGAAGAAAGCAACCACCGCGGCCCATAGCCCAATGTAAATTAATTTACTGCGACTACGAATCCGGTCGGTCATTAAGATCGAAACAGAAGTGGCGGCTGTGATGGTAACAAACGTCGCAATATCGGCACCAATCGAAAGCACAACGGCCAGTGTCACACAGGCAGTCACCAACAATGCCAGTTCTTGACGATAGACAATCGAAAAGATCATGCCGACCAGCATGATTGGAATCATCTCGGCCTGCCATTGGTCTTTAAGCCAATAGCACGTTACAATCGCCAGCACGACAGGAATCACAAACAGAAAGTATTTTTTGAGAGACTTGAAGACTTGAGGGCACTTGTAAATCAAGTAAACTCCACAAAGAATCCCCAACGCCAAATACATCCCCAACACGGCCACCGAACGACTGGCAAACGAGGTCAAAGATCGCCCTCCTAAGAAGGCATTGTGTTCAAGATGCAATAGCTCTAAAACATCTGGCGTCAAAGGTACTTCCGACTTGGCCAGTACATCGGATGCCGTATACACATAGTAAACCGGTTCCGCTGCGGCTTCTGCTGCTAAACGTTCCTTTTCAGTTTCCTCAGCATTTAGAGTTAATGTTCCAACTGGGGGCAAATGGTTGCTCACCCAATATTTAATTCGCTCGATCAAAAACTTTTTATCGCCCTGGGTCACCAGTGTATTTAGTTCAAGGTCTAGAGATTTCCCGAGCTTTTCTCTGGCTTGAGCACCAAAGACATCGCTAATCAGTACATTCTGCCGCGTACTAGCATCAGCTTTGTTGTAAACAATTATATTAGCTTGATTGGCATCTTTAAGCTTTTCAGTCAACAACCCAAGTCGATCAAACCCCGTCATTGCTGTTTGAATACTTTTTTCAAAGTCAGAGATTTGAATACTTTTCTCAGAGTCAGGGAGTTGTTCTTTTTTTAAAAATAATTCCCGCAGCTTGGTATATTCTGCTTCCACTTCGACTGGATCGAGTTCCTGATTGGCATCATCCGCAGAAGGAATAAATTCGCTCCAAAGTGCTTCAATCTCTTTGTCGTAAGTTTTCGATGAAACGATTTGCACAATCGACGACTGAAGCCGTGCCCGCATCTGCTCTAATGGCTCTGGATCGTTTTCATAAACAGCTTTAGCTTCCGAGATGGCCCGACGTTTGGCCAATAATGTTTGCGAGTCATCTAAGACTTTGAATTGAACTCGCGGATGAATGTCTCGCAAAGGGGCCTGTCCTTCGCGGTACGCAAATGGCAAAGACCAGCCTGCGGTAAATAACCAAAGCACCAACCCAGCAAAAACCGCGATCATCAATCGCATTTGATTTTTAGGATTGCTCAGTCGAAAGACCCAACGCTGTAGCATCCCCGGCGGCAGCACAAGGCTGGCGACATGTTCGGATCGTTTTCGAGATTTAGGTTTGGATGGCATTCGTTATTTAACTAATCAAACTAAAATTAAGAAGCACTTTCGGTGTCTGGTTTCTCATAAGCATCCACTATTTTTTGCACCAACGCATGACGCACAATATCTTCAGTCCCTAAGCGAACTTGTTTAATTTCTGAAATCCCTTGCAATCGATCCAAGGCATCACACAGTCCGCTTTTGGTACCGCGTGGCAAATCGTTTTGTGTGATATCACCAGAGATTACCATCCGAGAGTCTTTACCCATGCGAGTTAAAAACATCTTCATTTGGGCAACCGTCGTGTTTTGTGCTTCATCCAAAATAATGAACGCATCGTTCAAGGTCCGCCCCCGCATATAAGCCAGCGGAACGACTTCAATCACATCTTGTTCCATATAGCGTTGCAGCACATCGCGGTCGATCATTTCGTTCAATGAATCGAGCATCGGCCGCAAGTAAGGATTGATTTTCTCTAACAGATTACCAGGCAGAAAACCAAGTTGTTCGCCAGCTTCCACCGCAGGGCGCACGAGGATTACTTTCCGCACGGTTTGCTCTGATAACGCTTCGACACCGACGGCGACCGCCAAATAGGTTTTTCCCGTACCAGCAGGCCCTACAGCGAAAACCAATTCGTTGTCACGCATCGCCTTGATATAGGCAGCCTGGCCTGGCGTCATCGGTTTGACTTGATGACTTTTATTGAACATCGAGATTGGGATGGTACTCGGCGCAGTCGATTTACCGGTGACTTCACTGATCGATTCGTCCACCTCTTCCAATGACACGTGTCCCTGCGATTCTACTTTTCCGCGCAGGCATTCAAGAATGCGAGTCGCTTTGGCAACCGCCGTATCGTCACCCGAGATACGCACCTGCTGATCGCGGTGCGTGATACTGACCCCGAGAGCATCTTGGAGGCGACGCACATTTTGGTCGCGCGTTCCAAATAGTTGTAAGACAGTCGAATTATCGACAAATCGAATCGTTGCTTCGTACATGTATAACGGCAAATTGAACTTCTGCCGTAAAACTCCTTTAAATGACCGCGAGTGATCTTTTTAAAATATAGACAATGTTTTGATTAACGGAATACACAAAACACAGTCCCTTTACACAACTGTCTACTCTTAAACACTTTACGCAATTAATAAACTCTAGAATACTTAGAAATAACCAGGACTCCTCCCCAGATCGGCCCCTAAACGATGTAATCGTTAAAGCCCAACGCCATGAGAGAACACCAAGACACAGCGAAACGCCGCTGGGTTCAATAGAATTTATGGGGCGGATAGATGTGGATACCGGGTAACCCTAGTTGCTCGCAACCAGGGTTGACGAAGTCAACAAGAGGTAACACCTAGCGTTATGCACCGACCGAAACGCTTTTGCCAATCAATCCGTAAACCGACTCTTTTGCAGCGGCAAATCAAACCGTAGGTGTTTGATTTTCTGTTCCATCTCCTTGGCTTCATCGTTAAGGTCTAGTTTGCGGAGATAGGGAATATATTCTTCTAAGAATTTGACTTTCTTCTGAGTTTGTAAGTCTGGTATCGCAAGCGTTTTTTTTAAGATTTCATCAAAGGCTTCAGGGAACGACTCATTATCCTTAAGTGCGGTATTAGCTTGTATATAATCGCCCATAACCAAAATGTAGTACTCTGCTTCAAGCTTGCCAATTGTTACGTCAACCTCTAGACTTTTCCGAGCATGCTTAAGGGCTTCGGCATGCTTTTCTTGTTCGTTTAGCTGGTAAGCGAAAATGGATTGAATGAAGAGATACTGTGTTGTATTCTGTTGATTTCGCTCTTCGAGAATTGACTCACATTTAGTAGAGAGTTCAATTACTTTATCTGCCTCTCCATTAATACCCAAGAGGTTAATTTCGGCCATAAGTGCGTTCAGGTAGATATCACTCTCCCTTTCTCTCTTTTCCAATGCCTGTTTCACTTCAGTCACATAGGTTAATCCCTCTTGAATTTTTTTGCCGTGGAAACATGCTCTTGCAATCTTATTTTTTAACTTCAGCGAACGATAAGACGACTCCCCAAGAAGTTGTTCGATAGATTTCAGACCACTCTGATAGGAACGAATGGCTGAATCATAATTTTCGCGTTCGATCATTTCCTTAGCATTGTGAAGGTCAGAAATTATTTTTTTTATCATCTCATAATCGCTATTCGAACTGATAGATTCTGGGTCTTGCTGATACCTCTTTCTAATCGCTTCATACACTGCAAGCATCTTTTGATAGTCTTCTATCTGTAAATTAAGATCAAAAAGCGACATGGGCTTGGGATCATCAATTTGCTCTAGTATGGCATGTAATTCGTTTGCCGTTTCCAGTTGTTTTTGAGGGGGCCCGACGAAGTCAGACTGATCATGCATTGAACTTAAGAGCTTGTACTTCTCCATCAATTCAGCTTGAGTCAGATCTCCTTGAACCGCAGGAACTGAACCGGAAAGTATTTGCTTAATCTGCTGCTCCATCTCTTCGGCCTCTTGATTGCGGCCTAGTTTGCGAAGTACAGGGACGTATTCTTCCACGTAACTTACATGCTGAGTAAGGGGGATGCCTGGAATTTCATTGGATATTTTTAATAGCTCATCATAAACGTCTGGGAGCTTATCATAATCACCTAAGGCAACTTTGGCTTTGGTATATTCATGTAAGAGTCGGAGGTAATAAGCCTTGGTTTTAATATTGCTCAAATTCATTTCGGTATGCATCACTTTTTGAGCATAACTAATGGCTTCTTTATATCTCTCTTGTTGATTTAGATTAAATGCAACAGCACCCAAGACTTCGTAATAATCCGTCGTTTTCTGCCTGCCACTTTCTTCAAGCAATGAGACGATCTGAAGACCTCGATCAATGGCCTTCTCCACTTCTTCATCAACAAGATAGAGATTCACCTCCAAGCAACATGCTTGTAGGTAAAGCTGACTTTCGTTTCGATCATTTTGCAAAACCCTCGCAACTTCAATGGCGTGGGGCAACCCTGCTTGGGTGTTTTTTGTAAGAGAAAATAATTTCGCAAGTTTAACCTTACTCTTTAGAGATCGAAAGGATCTGTTTCCATAAATCAGATCACTAATTTCCAATGCTCTCTGGAAGTTATCTATCGCAAATTCATATTTTTTTCGGCGTGTCTCCAAGAGGCCATTTTTGGAAAACTCAACATACTCCTTAGCTAGATTTAATTGAGATTCATCAAAAGAAGTCATCTTCTCTAGGTCAACTATATCCAATTGAATATCGAAGAGCGGCAGCGGCCTTGGCTCATCAATTTGCTCTAGAGAACTCTCAAGTTTTTTTGCCAACTCAAGTTGCTTATCGAAGTCTATGGTTAATCCAGCCCGCTGATACCTTAAGCCTAATTGTTTGAGTTGCTCATTCAATTCAGTTCGATCAACCTCATCATGAGCAGAAACTGGTCCCACGTATACGCTAAGCAAAACAAGTATCAGTAAGTTGATTGCGATTGTCTTCACGTCCATGTCTCCAAGATAAAAAGCACCTTGTTCGTGCCTAGTCTGATCAGCTAGATGAGGGGATGATAATCGGCATCCCCCAGTTGGGCAAGTGTGATTTGCAGGTTGAGAGCACTTGCAGCAGTGCTAGCAGCAGGCAAGTGCGAGTTTGAAGTTGCAGGATTATAAATTTCGGGTGGCCGCGATGTCGGTTTTGGAGAACGCATGCCACTTCAAACCCACTCATTCAAAACGACGTCGGGGTCGACGTTAGTCGATTAGAGGTTAGAGGGGTTACAATTTGCACCTACAAATCTAGGCTTTATCGAGGGCGAATACGGTATAAGAATTCCGTGACTTCTTGGCCGCATAGCTTACTACCGCCTTCGTTCTTCCTCCTCGCTCATCGCTCGGCGAACTCAGTTGCTCATCTTGTTGACTGCGTCAACCCTGGTTGCGAGCAACCAGGGCTACCCGGTATCGCGGCTACCCGGAATCTTTTCAAGGATGCACTACGGCCCGACCAGCCCTATTGTCCAACAGAACCAGGCGATGGGGGCGGCGAAGAGGAGAGAGTCCATGATGTCTAAAATTCCGCCTAGTCCTTTGAGCCAGGTGCTGGAGTCTTTGCTTTCCATGTCTCGTTTGAACAGTGACTCGGCCAAGTCACCCAGCATTCCTGCGATGCCGACTAGTAGCCCATAGGCAATGATATTGACTGCTCCAAGACTGGGGGCATCAGGAATAAACCACGGCAGTAAGAAACCAAACGCAAACCACGACCCGAGACACGCGGCCACTAGGCCGCCGAGCGATCCTTCGATGGTTTTGCCGGGGCTTAGTCTGGGAATGAGTTTATTTTTTCCGATCAGTTTGCCGGTAAAAAATGCACCGCTGTCTGAGAGTTTGACCACGATGATCATCGACAACAGGGCCAACATGCCCCACTCGTTTGCGTGTGGTTTCTCAGCGTCAAACAACAAACGTAGAAACGCAAAGAAGCTCATCAGTCCGCCGATATAAATAATGGTTAGCATCGACAAACCAATTCGAATCATCGACTTGCCCGGCTCCTGATACCGCCGCATCTCTTCCGCAATCACCAGAAGAAAGCTCAGTATCAATGAGAAGAAGAGCAGTTTGAAATGATCCTCCGGCATTGGCAGAACAGTCCGCGGCCAATAGATGGGAATTCCGGCGGTGCCCATTACTAGGAATGTGCCCAGGTAACAGGGCCAAGCACTTGGCTGAAATTCTTTATTGCGTAGCAAGAAAAGGACTTCTTCGGTGGCCATCAGCGCGATAACCATCGACAAGATATAAAGCCAAATTCCGGGCCGGCCGAAATTATAGTTCATATCAAGCCAGCACAATCCAACCAGCGGAGCAATGATTGCGGTTGCTCCAATTATTCGCCACTTCAACACGTTTTAGACCTCTTCCTCATCCATGCTTGGGTTTAACCCGCCAAATCGACGTTCTCTCGATGCAAAATCTCGAATCGCTTCATGCAATGTCGATTCGTTAAAATCAGGCCAACAGGTTTTAGTGATCCAAAGCTCGGCATAACTAATTTGCCATAGCAGAAAGTTACTGATGCGCATCTCGTCAGCCGTGCGAATCAACAGATCAGGGTCAGGCATGCCGCTGGTGTATAAATGATCGGCAATGGTTTGTTCGGTGATTGATTGATAATCGAACTCGCCTAATTTCACTTTCTTTGAGATCGCTTGCACGGCATCGACCATCTCACTGCGGCCACCATAGTTGATGGCCAAACACAAAGTGGTGCCAGTGTTGTTGGCGCTCAACTCGATGGTTTTGTTCATTTCCACCTGAACTTGATCTGGGATTCCATCTCGTCGACCGATAATTTGGACCCGAATGTTTTGCTCCATTAAGATAGAGCGTTCTTCAATCATATATTGCTCTAACAGGTGCATCAGGAAATCAACTTCGTCTTGTGGACGTTTCCAATTTTCGCTGGACAGGCAGTAGAGCGTTAATTGTTCGATATTTAAGCGAGCACACTCTTCCACGGTTCGGCGAACCGATGACACGCCACGTCGATGGCCTTCAATACGTGGTAATCCTTGTCGTTGAGCCCAACGACCATTGCCATCCATGATCACAGCAATGTGACGCGGATAACGGTTTGCCGGGATATTGAGAGGATTCATTTCAGAAGTAATACTTGAATTGCCCACTTAGTTTCTTCATTACGGATTGGAGAACATTGACTTTGCACACACACCCATTATTGCAGGCGGTTGGGTCTCAGTTCAACGTCAGCATCGAGAATAGAGCCCTAAGTTCCGAAAAACGAGGAACTTTGTTGATTCATTCTCTGCATTTCCAAAACAAAAGGCGACTCTCTAATAAAAAAGAGTCGCCTTGGGTCGGTTGAGTTTTGTATAAGCTGGGCCTTTACTTCTCATCAGAAATGTTTTTAGGCTCTTCGGCGGGGGCTTCTTCCGTTTTTTTCTCAGTGGTTCGTTTTGTCGTGGTACGCCGTTTCTTGACTTCTGGTCCTTTTAACGGTTCAGCAGATGTAACGGTCATGTTCTTATCCATAATCCCTTTACCTTTTTCAAAGTACCAGCCTTCTCCTTCGATAGTATCGCCCAAGCGAATCAAACGGGGCTCTGCTGAGATTTCAAATTTAACCGCTGCATCTTCGGTGAGTTCAATGGCAACTTTTGTACTTCCTGCTGCCACGGTCAGCTTGCCATCACGTGACTTCCCGGTGACTCTGCCTAGAACGGCAAACTTCGAGGAAGCTGGAGCTTCTTCAGAGGCTCCATTGATAAAGTCTGGGGCTGCTTCTTCTTTAGTCACGCCCAATACAATCGACGGACTCGGAGTAAAAACCGTGACACTGGCCACGGGAGCTTGTGAGATCCCTTTGTCATCAAACACACCTGTAAAGCTAACGTACATTCCTGGCTGTATCCAACCTGCCTCGGCGGTTCCGTTGACTTGCATGTCTTTCGCATTGACTTTAATTTGAAAGACCCAAGGCTGAGGATCTTTCAGTTGAATTTGCATGAGGTTTCCCTTCATACCTAATAGCTTACCTTTGACTGCGATATTCTGTTTCTTAGGCTTCTCCTGGGCAGAAGAGCTACTGGCAGATGTAATTACGGCAACTATTACAAGCGCTGTAATAACCAAGCGTGAAAAGGTGCGAGCAAAGCGGTACATAAGGGAAAGCTTTCGTGAGGAAAGGGAGCAACGAGGTGGGAAAATTCAACCAACGAGTCCATGCGCATTACCCAGCATAATAAAAATGGCCTGAATTTGCCAATACTTAGGCCACTTTTCTTGCAGCGAATCAAACCAGCACAATAGGCGGTTGCCAGAAACCAGATTGCAAGAGACAATTGGTAAATGGATTGTAAGTCCTTTTCAGCAAACTATTTAAAGTCAAACTCATGTCTTCACACAAACAAAACGGCAGTCGAATCACAGTTCCTAAACTGGTTGAGATGAAAGCCGCCGGGAAAAAAATCTCGATTTTGACCGCTTACGATTACCCCATGGCCCGATTATTGGACAAATCCGGGGTCGATGCTATTTTGGTCGGAGACAGTATGTCGATGGTGATTCAGGGCCACGAGACCACTTTGCCTGTGACCTTAGACGAGATGATTTATCATGGCGAAATGGTCGCCAGAGCAGTCGATCATGCGTTGGTTATTGTTGACATGCCGTTTCCTAGTTACTTGCTTGGGGTTCACAAGGCAATCGAAAACGCGGGGAGAATTCTCAAAGAAACCGGCGCTCAAGCAGTCAAGCTAGAAGGAGGCGCCGATCAGGCCGATGTGATCGCTGGACTATCTGCAGCGGGAATTCCGGTCATGGCTCACGTAGGGCTCCGGCCGCAGCTTGTACATCGCATGGGCGGATACAAAGTGCAACGAGACGAACATCAACTGCTAGAAGACGCAGTCGCCGCCGAACATGCTGGTGCCTTTAGCGTGGTGCTTGAATGTGTGCCGAAGCAGATGGCCGCAAAAATTACCGAGAAACTAAGCATACCGACCATCGGAATTGGTGCCGGAGACCAATGCGATGGACAAGTGTTGGTACTCAACGACATGCTAGGGCTCACCGAAGGCTACGTCCCTCGCTTTGTCAAAGAGTACAGTAACTTACGAGAAACCATCTCCAGTTCGGTCAAACAGTTCTGCAAAGAAGTGCAAGACGGCAGCTTTCCCGCCGATGAACATAGTTTCAAATAGTGAGAACCTAGACGCTTGTTTCGAAGTTGTGATCGCTTTTTCTCTATGTTTTCTACGGCATTTCCGATCACCCGAGTTGCAAATCATTAGTCGGGCCTGAAAAAGTCTTTTATTTGGGCAGATATTCAATTTCGTGTTTTAGGCTGTTGGAATTGTTAGCCGTGAGGGGTTTTTATGCTGGTTTGTGGTGGAGAATTCATGCTGGGCCTTAAGTAGACTAGACCAGAGCCAATAAAAAATGGCGTGCTGAAACAGTCGGAGCAGCTTTTGTAGGTTTGATCCAGCAGCGGCGAGTACCGCGTTGACTGCGTCTCCAATCAGCCCTTTCAAAAAGCAGCGTCGCATGCGGTTGTCGGTTTTCAAATGCCCGATCTTTGGTTCAACCGCACTGCGTCGTTTGCGTCGCTTCTTTTTTGTGCGTGAAAGATTACGAGTGCTGCTGCCTGCGAGGTGCATCGTGGCGGGTCCGGTATAATTGTGACCTCGGTAGCCTTTGTCGAGATAGCCGTCCGTCACTTCCACGCCGGTATTTGCTTCAACGGTCGCAATCGCTTCGGCCAATGTGTGTCCGTCGTAAGGATTGCCAGAACACAAATCTACGCCGACCAACCAGTTGCCGCGATTCGTGGTCGTCACCGAAATCTTTTGGCCAAACTCGTAACGCTTGTGGGCCTTGCCTTTGCTGATGCAGACGACCTCAGGCTCGTGCAGGCTGTAAAGTTTTTGCGTGTCGTTTTTTTTCTGATCGTGCAATCGCTGGCAAAGAGTCAGCAGTTCTTCCAGAGATTTATCGGGTTTATGAACCTTACGGCGTATATCTCGAATCATTCGGCCCACGAGGGTTCGCAGTTTCCTCAACTTGCGATTCATGCGTTTGAACTGCTTTGCATGGGCGTAACGACTTGCCATGACCGCCGCTTTTTTCGAGACACGCACGTACGATTGACGAAGATTTACGCCACGCTGCTTGGCCGCTTTGCCCAACTTGATGATCGCCTTATGAAGCAATTTGGAATCGGTAGGGTGCGTGATATTCTTTTCTTGAACCGTGGTGTCGACCGTCACTTGGGCAAGTTCCTGTTTCGTTACCTGCTTTTCACGCACCGCCAACGCGATGGTTTCTTGCAACAGGATCGCCAACTTTTCAGCACCAACCCGTTGCCGCCACTTGGTCATCGCCGTTGGGTGCAGCGGCGGTTTATGCTGCATTGTGGTGAAGCCACAAAAGTGTTGCCAGTACGGATTTTCGACCCAACGATCCAGCAAAGACTCATCCGATTCGTTGAACGTATGCTTCAAAAAATGAAGGCCAACCAGCAACCGAATCGACTTACCCGGCGCGCCCATGCCGGGGCTGTAGCAGTCTGCCAGTTCTACCTCGAATCGATTCCAGTCGATCTTGTTCGCCATGATAAACAGCGGATGATCATGGTTCAACAGTTGCTCGAATTGAGCCTGAAACAAATTCAACTGGCTCGTTTCCGGCCGAGATTTAGGCTTCATGCCTGCCCCAAATTGCAAGGTTTTGATCAAACGGGAGAAGAAAGCCCGCAATTCTAACCACCCCATTGCATTGTTCCAACCCTGTATTGTAAGAGTCTGGGGAGTTTTTCAGGGACGACTCATTAATTCCCAAACCCCTACTTTTATGGATTAATGCAAATCAAATGGACTTTGAAATCCATCTTTCAGATTTGCGCAAAGTCTGCTGACAAAACACGTTAAGATGCCATGCTCTCCTTAGAAATGCACTTATAGGCGAGATATACGCCATTACTAAGTTTCCATTTTTTTCCCGAAATAACATTTTACCATTTTATCTTGATCCCAAACGAGTTAAAATAAACGTCTCTTCTCAATAGAACTTATCCAGAGATTCAGCCGCTCTGAATGTCCCATAATCGTAAGGGAGTATCATCGTATGAAACTAAACTTTACCCCAGAACAATCAATGGTCGCAGGCGAGTTCATGGCAACTCGCTTAGTCACGCTTAACCCTGAAGACGATGCTCTAGAAGCCGTCCGCAAACTTTTGCATCATAAAATATCAGGGGCTCCAGTCACCGATGCCAACGGCACTTACTTAGGCGTCTTCTCAGAAAAAACATCGATGCGTTTTTTGGTCGATGCCACCTATTCGCAGTTGCCTTCGAATCAAGTCAGTGCGTTTATGGACACCGAACTTGATCGGATTATTTCGGAATCAACCGATTTACTCGATTGCATGCAGATATTTTTAACGACACCCTATCGAAGACTGCCGGTGCTGCGTGAAGACAAACTAGTGGGCCAAATCAGCCGCCGCGATGTACTAAACGCCGCCATGAAATTGATCGACCAAACCGATCACCGCAGCGGTAAGTTTGTGATGTACTTTAGTGCGTTATTGAATTTACATGAATCGCCTGTGGAGTAGGTTTACTCAGATGAGCTTGCAATTCTCGTAGGGTACGCTACTGCGTACCAGGAAGAGTTATCAAGCGTCATCAAGCCAAACTGAATTCATGGTCCGCAATAGCGGACCCTACTCGTTCCAGTGCAGTTGAGCATCATTAATAATTTGCTCATAACGAAGCCGGGCTTCTTTGTAGATATCTAAAACAGCCTGTTGGGCTTGCGTGTCGGGGAAGCGGTTCGGTTCTGATTTTGCGAATGCCTCTAGCTGGTCGACCCAACGCAGCATGTATTGGGCATCTTCTTTGGATGCGGTTGGTTTTTCGTCAACCGAAATATAAATCGGGCTCGTATGGGCTTGGCGAAGTAATCCGTCAGGGGCTCGGTACAAGGCCCGTGATGCAATCCAGCCGCTTCGTTTTGGGGTTAGTTTGAATGTCAGTTCCGATTCCACGGTTGGGTTCGGCGTTTCTTTCAATAGATTGATGGATGCGACAATAAGCCCGTTGTGAATTATTTGGAGCGACTCTAGCTGCTCCGCTGATTTCACGTTCGTTTTAATTGCAACGGTTTGCGGTTGTCCTGAACTAAGTGAGATCGTGCTGCCCATCGATTGGAAGTTGGCAGTCAGCGAGAGCATCGGCCCCGATGTGGCAAAGGTGCGGCCCTGTTTAATTGCGGCCCACATTTTTTCGGCGGTCAATGAGCCGTCGACTTGTGCGTAGACTCGGTTGTAGCCTGTTGGCAGCGGCATCACGCCGATGGCCGAACCGCCGGACACCCCGAGTTTGAAACCGCAATTTAGGAAACGGTAGTAGACCGAATTGGTTCGATGAAACAGTCCATCACCAGCGGCAGTGTTCGATTCGCCCGGCGATAGTGGGCCTATCATGCCGTAGCCGCCGAAGTGGGTTTTCAAGCGGTGATAATGATTGTGGCAAAGCTGAATCGTATCAAGCATTCCCAACGGTGCCCCAATCACCGACTCAGCCCAAGTGGGCTTGTCACTGTCGTACACGGAATCTGGAGAATGCTGTCGGGCACTTCGGCACAACGCGGCATCTGTCGGAAAGTGTTCGCCATATCGCTTGGCAGTAACCGATTGATTTAGGTTAAACAGAAATGTGGCTCCGACCGTTGCGCCTGGGGCTGCATTGAAATCGATCCGCTCGATCTCGATATTGTTACGGGTGATCAAGTGGTGATCATCGATGAGAATCGGTTGCGTAAAGTCTTCACTGGGCCACGCGGACTTCCAGGTTTCGCCTTTGCCACGCAGCCAGTAGGTAAACGAGGGGATTAAATGGACATCGTCGGCCAGTGCCAGTTGTTTAAGAATGCGAGGGTCGTTGGACCCTAAGTGAACATGCAAATCGGCCGAGTACCATCCTTGCTTGGGCATATCAATCCAACGGTTAATCTGAATTGTCTTATCGGTGGTCTTGCCTGCCATGATCATCACCTTCACATCAACCGGCAAAAACTCTTTCCCTTTTTCTACATGGACAATTGCCTGACCTGCCGGAACAGACATCGAAAAACGCCCATCGCAGCTAAAACTTTTGTCCTTGGCGTAAGGCGTTGCAGTGCTAGGGGTACTTGGCTGAAACAACTTCTTACCACCGACTTCAACCCAAGCCCGCGCTGGTGTTATGTCTCCATTTTGATCGATGATTTTTACCGCAAGTTGACCATCGGCGGCGATGCAAAACGTAGTGGTGATCGCCAGTAGCAAGAGTGGTAAAGTGTGTTGAACGATTTTTTGCATCGGTTTGAGTTCCGCATGTAAGAGAATTCATTCGTAGGGTGGCTGCTCGCCAGCCGCCTGTTTATGCGTATTGAGTCGGATGGAATTCATCACAAAAATGCCACGACACCTTCACTCAATGAAAGACTATGATTGAACAACTTCAAACGAATTTGATTGACGCCGTGTATGAGATTGCATCTCTTGAAAGAAATGAAATCGTTAAACAGGCGGCTGGCCTAAAAGGGCAGCCACCCTACGACCCATATGTACACAAAATCTTACTTGGCCGTTTGCACATCTTCGTTGTAAACTTTTCCACTGGTGCTGTAGTGGCGGAAGGTGGCCTTGGGGGTTCCGTTTACTCTTTCGATAGAGACCGAGAGAAACCCGCCTTTGATTTTTAGGTATTGGTGCATGTCGGAGCGATTTCTTTCTGAGAAGCCACTGGCATGTTTATCCGAGGTGGGTCCGCACGAATATTCTCGCACGCCTGACTTGGGATCGACCGAAACGTATTGCCAGTGCCGGTCTCCGCAGACGACGAACATGTTTTTTTGTTTGCCGATGAAGGCCCGGATTTCGTCCCCTTCGTGCGTGAAACCTTTGTTTGCGTGGTTGTCGTTTTTGCCGCCACGGTCTGGTCCAACAACCGGCGTAGGGCTAATCAGAATGCGGAACGTAGCGTCTGATTCTTTCACAGTTTTATAGAACCATGCTTTTTGTTCTTCGCCCCAGATCGTTTTGTCTGGCCCATCGGGCATGTTGTTCGGCGAACGAAAGTCGCGGCCTTCGACTAACCAAATTTGCAGGTCTTTGCCCCAGCGAATTGTTCGATAGGTTTTTTCGCCCATGGGGACTTGTTCACGAAAGATGTTGAGCCCTTGCTCCCAGGTTAAATCGCCATAAGTTTGGCCGGGCCAGCTATCGTTTTTGAGTGTGTCGTGATCGTCTTTGATGAAGTAGCTGGAAGTGTGATTATGGAAGTCGCGTTGGTTGGGCATCGAGTAAAGTCGGTTCCATTTGAATCGCGCCAACGCTTGATTCACGGCCCAAGGATTCGGCTTGTCGTAGTATTCGATGTCTCCGGTATGTACAAAGAAATTGAGATCGAGTCCTTTCATGTGCGGATAAATTTTGTGTCCATTGGCCAGGTCATCACGCCTGGGATAATCTTGACCAGTTACCACGGTGAAATTAATGGGTGCCGCTTGCGTTGCCGTTGGTGCTGTGCGAAAGGAACCTTGGACTTTGCAGCTCACTTTATCGGAACCGGTCGCTCTTCCTTCCACCAAAACACGATACTGAGTGCCAGGGAGCAGGTCTTTGAGTTTAAGTTGGGAAGTAAAATCAGTTTTGGCGGTCACTTTTTTCCATTCGCTGGTTGATCTAGCATCCCGCTTGGTCGTACTCCAAGTCACTCGGACTTCACCCTGTACGCCGGGCACAGCGGCTTCCATGGCGTCGATATCTTTGACTGGCTTCGGTTTAACTCTTTTGTCTTTGCTATCGGTAAATGGTTTCCCGTCGATGTTCCGCTCGGCATGCTTAGTTAAGCGAGTCCAAATGATGGCGGAAGTCGAATTGACTTCACCAATTTTGATGCCATTGGCCATTTCGACCGCGTACACATTGCCAGCACCAATCAGTGCGAAACCAAGAGTACTCAGAGCGATTGCATAATTCTGAAGACGTGACATGGGTGTTTTTCCAGAAAAGGAGAGGGAATACATACCAGAAAATATCGATAGCTTTTTCTATTAGACCAATATATTGTAGCTCAAGCAAATGTCCGTTGCAGTTCAGCGCATAA
The DNA here is from genome assembly GCA_002733575.1 of Blastopirellula sp. Lineage (GTDB taxonomy): Bacteria > Planctomycetota > Planctomycetia > Pirellulales > Pirellulaceae. The sequence continues at coordinate 32,107 of NVWB01000016.1, forward strand.
AAAAAGGAACCGGGTTAGCGGCTCCTTTTTTGATTTCGATTGAACAACCAGTGGCAAGTCTTATGTTGCTTGTTCTTGCTGCTGTAGGGCGGCAGCGGCTTCGGCCTTGGTACGGGCTTCGCGAAGTCCACGGCTCAAGATATCACGCAACAATGGTGAGTAATCTTCGAACTTGGCGTTGTTCGGGGCGCCATCAGCATATTGGAAGATCGCGTCTCGTGGCTTTAGGCCAAGAGAAAGCAGCGTGGAACTAACGGTTCCCCATTCGTTACCTTGAACGACCATGCCAGGACGACCTGGTGCGGCCGAAGGACGAGCGAAAACTTTACTGGCCACGGCCAAAAACTTGACGGCAGAATCTAACGATTGCAGCGTCAACAGGCGATGGGCCAGTTTTACGCGATCGTCGTTAGGATCGTTGAGATCCATATTGCCGATTAAGTTCAAGCCTTCTTCTAGTGGCTGAGCGTTCACGTCTGGACCACCATGAATGACCCAACCGCTTTCGGCATCGGCCACAACAAAGTTGACACCATCGTATTGATCGGCGTTCAACGCTTCCATGGCTTGATCCACGGCACCACGCGCAGTGCTGGCACGCAACAATTCACGGCACAACAAACCACGCGAGCGAGGAACCATCGGACGGTTCATCACGCGGCGATTACAAGCACCAACAAACATGCCGTGCTGGTTTACGCCGAGCCAGGTTCCGCCAGCTTGTTGATCAATTCCACACAGGGCTCTTGGTTTCCCTGATTGAATGGAAGGGACTAAAGTTGGGCGATCATAAAATTCTTCCCGGTTGGCTGCCACTAAGATTGGAGCTTCGGGTACAGATTTGTATTGAATTGCCAGTAGGCACATATTACTGAGTTTCGGGTTCGAGGTGAGATAGAAGTTCACTACGGAGACGGTCCGATGTGTTGGATAATCTCATTGAGTTTATTCGTTTTTCACGGCAAGGGGCACCCCCACAAGGGAGTACGTAGTTCCTTTTACCAAACCTCGTAATCGTTATTCCCCCTAAAATCAAGGATTTCGAGCGATTAGAGGTAAATAGACTTCCATTGCACGGCAAATAACGGGCAATAACCTGCTTTTCCGTAATCCAAAGCGGAAACCCGAGAGAGGAAATACTTCTGCTTGAAATTGTCTGAAAACTGAAAAAACAACTCAAAAGTGGGCCTTAATGACTACGAAACCTGTCAAACCCGGGCACAAGTAGAGTTCTTGATCAACTTTGATCTATTCGCATCGAATAACAAGGGCCATTTAGCGGATAAGAAAGCCAACACTGTGCTGGTTGAATTGTCGCCGATCTAGGCTTAAATTCAAGAGACAACCGCTCTACAATAAACAGATGGCTTGAATTGCAATGCAATTTACATTTAACTCTAGGGCCTCGGGCTCTCAACTTATCCAATTATCCAAATTACTTATCAGAGAAAATAGTTAGGCAACCACTATGTATCGCTCCAACTCTGTCAACGCAATGGATTTAGGCCCTGATGAACGGTATAAGTTCTTTGTAAGTTATGTCAAAAAAGAGCAACTATTATGGGGACTCTACAATAGCGGCTGGGCCGAAGCGACCGATGAGTCAGAAACCAAAGGTTTGATTGTTTTTCCCGAAAAAGATACCGCCGAAGCTTATGCCAAGTCGGACTTTGATGGCTACACACCGAAAGAGATCAAGCTCTCAAGCTTTCTCGAACGCTGGGTCGATAAACTAATGGGCCAAAGTTACAATATCGCAGTCTTTCCGACACCTATCGACGCCCCGAAATTTGTTGACCCTTATTCGATTCGAGACGATTTAAATTAAGCAGGGGCACTAGATAAGAACTTCTGCTATCGGTAAAAAAAAACGCAGTTCTATCGCCTACGGGGACCATGTTTTTAAACTTAGTATTTGCTATACTAGTGGGCTTTCACTTTTGGCAATCGGTTCTCTAGAGTAAGCAGTGCAGCCACACGCTTTCGATTTTCAGACTGATTGCCGATCCTGTCACTGTATCAATACCAACATTTACAGCTACACACCCATAAGGATGCGAGCTTGGCCAGCGATCCACAAGTTGAATATTCTGGGCGTAGCCCAATGCGGTCGTTAATGGGAATTCAAATTCTTGGCACCGGCAGCTATGTGCCGGATAACATTGTCAAGAATGAAGACCTCTCTTCGTTAGGCTGTGATCCTGAATGGATTGTCCAGCGGACCGGAATCAAAGAACGCCGTCACGCCCCGCCAGAGATGGCTACGAGCGATATGGCGTACGAAGCCGCGCTGCGAGCTTTGGATGACGCTGGTGTTTCTAAAGATGAAATCGACTTAATCATTGTTGGTACATTTACGCCAGACTCGGCCACGCCTTCGACCGCTTGTCGCCTGCAAAATAAGCTTGGTATCAAATGCGCCGCCATGGACTTAAGCGCGGCCTGTGCTGGGTTTATGTACACGCTGGTTACTGCATCACAATTTGTGTCCTGTGGAACGAGCAAGCGGGCACTGGTAATTGGCGCTGATTTGTTGTCTCGCGTGATCAACCCGAATGACAAACGCATCTATCCACTGTTTGGTGATGGTGCCGGGGCCGTGGTTCTCGGGCCAGGCACGCAAGAACAAGGATTGGTCTCCTACACACTTGGCAGCGAAGGCGAAGGGGGCGACCTGCTTTGTATCCCAGCCGGTGGCACACGTGAACCAACCACTACCGAAACGCTTGCAGCCAATCGACAATACTTACACATGGATGGCCGTAGTGTGTTCAAATGGGCCGTGCGAGTGATTGCCGACAGCGTGACCGATGTGATGAAGCATGCCCAGGTAACGCCAGACGATCTTACGTTACTGCTAATGCACCAAGCGAATGTCCGCATCATTGACGCCGCTTGCGACAACTTAGGTTTTGATCGAGATAAAATCCCGGTTAACCTCGATGTCTACGGCAACACATCCGCCGGCAGCGTGCCGATTGTGTTGGATGAAGTCCACAAAAAACAACCCATCCAACCCGGCGACCAAATCGCCCTCTGCGGGTTCGGGGCGGGGCTGGCTTGGGGCAGTGCGATTTTTCGGTGGTAGAGGTTTTTCTTCGATTGAAGTTATCCCTGTCGATTACTGTCGCACGAATTCAATGGAGACATTCTAGGCAACGAACCTACGATTGATCTTGAGAACAAAATTAACACCAAAGGTGTTTCACCCCAAAGCCCAGGGTCAGCGACAAAGTCGCGTCACCCTGGGAAAGCAATCTCTCTCAAACGTACCTTGTAAAGGTACTACAACGACTTGCATCTTGTTCAACACTTTCAGTGTAGTCCTTGGTTATTGAAAACCTTTACCCAGGGTGACGCTGTGATGCTTCGCATCTTGGCTTACCCTGGGCTGTGGAGTTAAACGCCGTTGGCGTAAAAATTGGTAGAAAATACGTTTTGAGGTATTCGCCAGCTATGGTAGAATAGTGACATGGATATACCAGTCTCCAATAACGAATTACCCGACTTTAGCCAATTTGTTCAACGGCTCGATGGTCGCGGTGAGAACATGACCGCAGATCAGTCGGTAGTTGCATTTCGACACTATCAGCAGCAACTTGCCCAATTGAAAGCTGAAATCCAACCGGCGATTGATGAACTTGATGCTGAATTGGGTAAAAAACTTGATATGAATTCTATCATTGATCGTGTCAAGTCGGATCTAGCAAAAGAAGGCATTGTGGACTGATGCCACTGGTAGATATCAGTTCTGCTGCTGAGGCAGATTTGTACGAGATTGCTTTCTACATCGGGCATAAAGATAGAAGTCCTCAAGGTGCAGAGCGTCTTTTACAAGCAATTGAAGAATCATGTGCCTTGCATGCCCAACAACCACTTATGGGAACTGCTCGTCCTGACATAGGAGACGGAATACGTCTTTTTTCATGTGGCACAAAATCAAATCCCAATGGCTGGATTGTCATCTATCGTCCCATAGAAAATGGGATAGAACTAGTGCGAGTTTTTCGAGGCAGCCAAAACTACACAAAGATTCTTTCTCCCTAGAGGTTTCCTAAAAACATCAACCTCAAAACTATCTTTTCTTCCCCGTTTCCCTTCAATCTCAGGGTTGCTCTTTGCAAGAGCCTGTCTGCAAGCTACGATTGCGGCATATTAGACATTTTGTTGCTTTCTCTCGATGAAGATTGATCAAGGATTATTCAGGTATGGCCGCCAAAAAGAAGTCGAAAAAATCTGCTCCCAAAACTGTTACGCTTCCACCTCGCAGCAAAGTCAAAGTGGGCGATACTTGGGATCTTTCAAGCTTGTACGCCGATGATAAGGCTTGGGAAAAGGACTTCGCCAAGTTAGAGAAAAAAGAAAAAGGGTACGATAAGTTCCGTGGCACTCTGGCCGCCGATGCCAAAAGTTTGGCCGCTTGTTTGAAGTACGACTTGGCCGTTGACAAATTGGGCGAACCGCTAGGCACGTATGCCTTTCTAAAAACGACCGAAGATCAGGCCGAAGACGAAGGCCAACGCCGGATTGCCCGCTTTCATTCAGTCGCCAGTAAACTGGGCCAAGCTGCCAGTTATATAGCCCCTGAGATTCAAGCCATTTCAGCCAAACGCTTGAAAGAGCTGCTCGACGAAAAACCGATGAAACCGTATCGATTGATGATCGAGCGGATGACTCGCTACAAAAAACATACGCTGAGCAAAAAAGAAGAACGCCTGTTAGCAATGCAAAGCGAAATGTCGCAAGCCGCCGGCAAGGCCTTTCGCCAACTGCTCGATGCCGACATGAAATTCGGCGTGGTCAAGAATGAAAAAGGGCAATCGGTTGAACTGAGCAACTCGACGTTCGGTGAATTTTTGAACTCGCCAGATCGCAAGGTCCGCAAAACGGCCTTTCAACAGTACTACCAACAATTCAAAGGGCACGAAAACACCCTGGCCGCTACGCTCTCAGGCTCAATCCAGCGTGATGTTTATTACGCCAAAGTTCGCGGCTACGACAGCGCACTCGGCAAAGCCTTGTATGCCGATAATATTCCGCACTCGGTTTACGACAACTTGATTGATTCGGTCCATAAGAAGTTTCCGGCGATCTACAAATACATTGACTTGCGTCGTCGCAAAATGAAACTGCGAGACCTGCATCAGTACGATACCTACGTGCCGATTCTCAGTGACTTGAAAACCAAGCATACCTGGGACCAAGCGGTCGATACGATCATGGACTCTTTGATTCCGCTAGGCAACGAGTATTGCAGTGTGCTCGAAAAAGGATTGCGAGGCCGCTGGTGTGATCGTTACGCCAACGCTGGCAAACAAAGTGGCGCGTTTAGTTGCGGTAGCTTTGATGCCGACCCTTATATCTTGATGAACTACAAGCCTGAAGTCTTGGACGATGTGTTCACGCTGACCCATGAAGCTGGTCACTCGATGCACAGTCATTACTCGGCCGGGCATCAGCCGTATCAGTATTACAACTACACCATTTTTGTGGCGGAAGTTGCGTCAACCTTCAACGAGCAATTGCTGTCGCAGCACTTGCAAGAGAATGCTTCGAGCGATTTGGAGCGAGCCTATTTAATCAACCGCGATATCGACGCCATCCGCGGCACCATCATTCGCCAAACGATGTTCGCCGAGTTCGAGAAGATCTCGCACGCCATGTGTGAAGCGGGCGAACCGCTGACCGTTAAATCGATGAGCGATGCCTACTGCGCGTTGCTCGAACAATACTTCGGCCCTGGCTTTGCGATTGACGAAGAACTGGGCCTAGAATGCTTCCGCATCCCGCATTTCTACCGCGCCTTCTACGTCTACAAATACGCCACCGGACTATCGGCAGCCATTGCCCTGAGCAAACGCGTGCTGAACGGCGGCGAAAAAGAACTGAACGACTATTTGAACTTCCTCAAAGGCGGCTGCTCGAAGTATCCACTCGATTTGCTGAGAGACGCCGGCGTTGATATGGAACAACCAGAACCGGTTGATACCGCGTTGGCCCATTTTGAGAGCTTGGTGGATCAGCTGGATGAGTTGTTGTAGGGTTTTGGGAGTAAAAAGTAATATCATCTTCGGAATGAAACGAATTATATATGAACGATATTAAATCAAAGTCGGAGCAATATCGAAAAATTCGCAAAGCGGTATTTAATGAAGCAACTATTTCATCAAATCCTGACGTTCACGAGGCAAATAAATTACTTCTCAAAGATAATATCACCAGGGTTTGTCGAGAATCCAATATTGATAATTATCTAGGTGACTCGAAGGAGATAAGAAATAAGATCTGGCATCTTTTATGGACAAGGATTCGGTACTCTGGAATCAAAGCAGCAACCGCATCCAAAGAGATACAAGACATCACTTCTATCTTTGATCAGTACAGTGATTTCACCAAGAGTGAATGGGATATTGAGATCGAATATGACAAATCCGCGAAGAAAATGGTATTGAAGCATGGAGGAAATTGTATCCACCACTTCCTTAACCGAACAGGACAGTTTTCAGACAAACAAACCGTTGGCAATTTGGTGAAGCTAAACAAAACAGTTCTATTGGCAAGGGCTTACAACGCCCATCTGTTGAAATCAGAATCACCTTTAGATTTTGTCACTTCAGGTGCAAATTTCGATGATGTATGGAAAATCCACTCTCACCTGCAAGCCATTGGGTACACGGCTGATATAACAGCGCTCCATTTCATGATGGACCTCGGTTTATCAGTCATCAAGCCAGATATAGTGATCACTCGGTTATTCCTCAATCTCGGGTGGTTGCACGATATCATTCCAGAACTTCCACACGATCTAACCGCAAAAGACCTTGTCGGTAAAGGAGCTTATCGAAGTAAGTATGATTACATGAAACCTAAGATCTATAAACCTGTAATCGACCTTTCAAGAAAAATAGTTGCCGCCACAAATTCTCAAGAGTTGAAATCTGATCTTGGCTGGGTGACAGGTAATCCAGGAAGAGAATTTGATATTTTCATGGTTAAATTTGGACAGGAGCCGGAAAGTCATTGGGGAATTACAAAAAATCTAGCTAAAGAACCTGGAGAGGTTCGTAGCAATGTAGGTAAGAGACCTCTCTAATAAAATGGGGCTAAAAAGATAAGTGTCCCCAGAGTGATGCTTCGCATCTTGGCTTACCCTGGGCTGTGGAGTGAAACGCCGTTGGCGTTATTTGATCTTAGAATATCCGGACAGCTTCTTTCGAGTAATAAGCCCCAGGTCTTTTCTTGTATTTCTACTTTGGGCTGCTACCATAGAGAGCAGGTGAGTGCCAAGTCTTGTGTGTTCACCCCACAACCAACAACCGAAAGAAGTGGGCAAACAGAACAGTTGATCTATGATCATCACGAAAACAGAACGACTAATCCTGAGGCATTTTCAGACTTCAGATCAAGAAGTTTTGAAAAGGTTATTTAGCGACTCTGATGTAATGCAGTTTAGCATGGGAGTCAAAAGTTCAAGTGAAACAGCCGCTTGGCTTCAGCAAAGAATCTCTGGATACGAACTTCAACCGAGCCTGGGATTGTTTGCTGTCGTTCTGAAATCAACGAACGAGGTGATCGGCTATTGTGGGTTCTCTGAATTCAAAGACATTGAAGGGCGTCCTGAGATAGAAATTGGCTACCGGTTTCTACAACAACATTGGGGAAAAGGCTACGCGACGGAAGCGGCCTTGTTTGTTCAACAATATGGGTTTGAACAATTAAATATCTCACGACTTGTATCGCTGATTGACCCTGGCAATCTTGCGTCGATTCGTGTCGCCCAAAAAACAGGGATGACTTTTGAGAAAGAAGTCATGATGGAGGGATATACGCATCCTGATCACCTGTATGTGATACAGAAAGAAGTTGGAGGATGATTTGGCAAGCCACAGTCACCTGGATCCTTTACCCCTTCTTCAAAGTCGTGACCCAAATAATGCCATGGCCAAGTTCATCAATTCTCACCTCAAACGTCAACAGGCCCTGGGAGAGGATGGTGTCTAGGATTTTTTTGTAGTAGGTGCGACTGTTGGGGTAGCGGGATTTGACTTGGCTCATGTCGATCTGTTGGGCCGCTAGTTGATTGTGGTCGATTAATACTGGGGCTCCCAAGTTGCCGGCGATGGCCGCCAGGGCCTCTTCTAAGGTGATGTCGGCGATTTCGACATCTAGGTACTTGAGCAGTTTAGGTATGACTTGCACTGCTTTATTCTCTGGAGGCCAACCGACTGGCCAGCCTTCTTTGATGGTGTTTGAACGGACGATGTGTAATCTAATTTTCCCGCCCCCTTCTCGCTTGGGCAGCATCGATAGCCCTAGCGGTTTCAACATGGCCGCAGTTGCCGTGCCTGCGCCTACGCCTTCGAGTTCGTCTAAGACTTTACCGCGGTGCATTGCGGCCTTGGCAGCCTCATTCGCGCTAAACTCATAGGGAATTTTTTGTGAGATTTTTTTCAGCGATTCATATACCGATGTCCCATTGGTTGAAAAATCAACCGCCACGCCTAAACCCGTGTAGATTTCGACTAATTCTTTTTTACTCAAACCAAAGGCAGAAACGGTCTTCTGTTTGATTTCATCCTCTCCACCATGGCGTAAACGTTCGCCCCATTTTTTGAGTTGGGCCATTTCTGTTTTGCCGAAAGATTGACCAGGCACAAGCAATTTATTTTTGGTCGAAAGCATGGCAGTCACTCGATAGGTGGCTGTCGCGCCTTTGCCAATGGTCTCAACGCCCGTCACTTCACCAGGTCGGCCACCGCGGATTCTTACCGAATCAAATCCAGCGGTCTGTAGCAACTTGCTCCACTGGTGCGTTGCGGTTGGGGGGAACCCTTGTTCGGTCATCACTTCTAACGTCACACGCGGGGCCGCTTCGACTGAAGTCGATAGAACAGAGGAGACAATTGCCGCAAGTGCCAACAGAATGGGTAATGAACTTCGGACAAGCATGGTTCGTTTCGCTTAAAACGGAGGCAATATAGTATGCCGAATTATAGCACACGCTAAGAAAATGCCCCGATATTTGTCATGATCTGCCCAAGTTGAACCATTTCTGGCTCGGAAATCGATGCTCTAGTTGCACGCGACCCCAAACAACGGCAAAATATCGGTTTCTGACATGCACATTCGCCTTAGTTGAGTGTGCCCATTATTTCAAAATCAACCATTCACATTTACGACTTATAGCAAAGAGGAAATCAACAATGGCACGTCCAGTTACCATGTTTACCGGTCAATGGGCCGATCTTTCGTTAGACGATATGGCCAAAAAGATGAAGGACATCGGCTATGATGGGCTTGAGTTGGCCTGCTGGGGCGATCACTTTGAAGTCGATAAAGCCACTGCCGAAGATGATTACTGTGCAAAAAAACGAGAGCAACTAGAGAAGTACGACCTGCAATGCCACGCGATTAGTGCCCACCTAGTTGGCCAAGCGGTTTGCGATAATATCGACGAACGCCATCAATCGATCTTGCCTCCGTATATTTGGGGCGATGGCGATCCGACTGGCGTCAACGAGCGTGCCATCGAAGAGATGAAGAACACCGCACGTGCCGCACAAAAGTTTGGTGTCGATGTGGTCAACGGGTTCACCGGAAGTAGCATCTGGCACTATCTCTATAGTTTTCCGCCTGTGACCGAAGCAATGATCGACGCTGGTTTTCAGCAGTTTGCAGATCGCTGGAACCCTATTCTCGATGTCTTCGGTGAATGTGGCGTGAAGTTTGCGTTGGAAGTACATCCGACCGAAATTGCATTTGACATTTTTACAGCTGAGCGGGCTCTTGAAGCCGTGGGGCATCGTGAAGAGTTTGGTTTCAACTTTGACCCAAGCCATTTGATTTGGCAAGGAATCGACCCGGTTGAATTCATTCGTGCCTTTCCTGATCGCATCTTTCACGTCCATATCAAGGATGCCATTGTGACCTTGGATGGGCGCACAAGTATCCTGGGCAGCCATATTGATTTTGGTAGCCCAAAACGTGGCTGGAACTTCCGCAGCCCAGGTCGTGGCGGCGTGAACTTTGAAGAAATCATTCGCGCACTTAACGACATTGGTTACCAAGGACCACTTTCGGTTGAATGGGAAGACTCTGGCATGCAACGAGACCAAGGTGCCCGAGAATCTTGCGAAATGCTACGAGCGTTAGACTTCTCACCCAGCGATGTCGCGTTTGACTCCGCATTCGACAAAGAGAATCAATAATCGATTTGATTGATCATTGATCACGACTAAAACCAAGCCGAGGGCTGTGTCAGTTGCACAGGCCTCGGCTTTTGTCGTTATAGCCCCGGCAACTATTACAACTGCTACCCAATGATTGCCGATGCTGCTGAATGGACTACACTGAATAGATGAGAAGATAGCCTCGCACAGAGTTAGGGTGCCATGCCCTCGCCGATCAGGCGTGGGCATGCCTTGGATCAGTTAAATAGTTTTGAATTGATTTTATTGGAGGGCATTTTGCATTGTTAGTAGTTACCATAATAATGGTTCAAAAGCATGCCCACGCGAAAGCGCGAGGGCATGGCACCCGAGCTTGATTTTGTGTGCCACTGGCTTCGCCAGTGCTGAACTACTGCAAGAGTATGAATACTTTTTTCATCCGAACCAAGAACTATAAATCAAGATAAAACACACTTCACACTGGCAGAGCCAGTGGCACACGATAGAGAGATTATCACAGCACGGCCTACATTACCTATGAATCACATGATCCGGCACATTCTGTTCTGTTTGTTCACCGCGATCACGGCTGCGCAGGTGAGTAATGCGGCAAATGTTACGTTGGATCATGATAAGCTAGAAGCTGAATTCCATTCACAACTACACCAACTGGCCGAGAAATGTGATGAACTGAAACTGGCAGATCAGGCCCAATTAACACGTAAGTGGATCGTCGAACAATCACCGCTATTCAACTACGCTTTCTTAGTACCAGAAACCGATCCACTGGCGATTGACCAAGATGCTTCTCAAGTCATCAAGTTTTGGCATGCCAAGTTGACCGAATACCGTAATGCGTATGCCGATCAACTATTCCAACTGGCCCAGCAGGAATTGGCCGCGCATCGCCCGGCGGTCGCGTATCGATTGCTGCATGAACTGTTACGGCAAAACGGAAATCATGCCGATGCACGCCGCATTCTTGGTTACCGCCAAGTCTCTGGCCGCTGGCGACGACCTGGCGTGACGACCCGCAGTAATTCGCCACGAATTGCTCATCCTAAATTCAACTGGCCGGCGCGTCAGTATTGGCACATTGACTCGGCCCATTTCACGATTACCACCAATCTATCGGAAGAAGCTGGGCTTGAACTATGTGAAAATCTGGAAGAACTCTATTCGGTGTGGCAGCAAATGTTTTTCCATTTTTGGAGTAACGAAGGCCAACTGGCAGGCTACTTTAATGGGCGTAGCCCGAGTGCCGCGCGCAAGCGATTTCGAGTCTCCTACTTCCGCAGCCAAGCCGAGTATGTGCAGCACCTTACCACGATTGAATCACAAGCGGCCATTACGCTTGGAATCTATCTGAACAAACAAGATATGGTTTTCTTGTTTCACGACTCGAATTATAACTTGAAGCCGACATGGTTTCACGAAGTCTCGCACCAACTGTTCCATGAATACCGCAGTGCTCCGGCATCTGTTGGCAGCAGTGCCAACTTTTGGGCCATCGAAGCGGCCGCTTTGTATATGGAGTCACTTCGCAAACATGATGGCTATTACACAGTTGGCGGTTTAGATGCTTCGCGGTTACAGTTTGCCAGAAATCGTAAGTTGATTGGCAAATTCTATCGCCCGATGAATGAACTGACAGCCATGGGTCAGCAGCAATTACAACAAGACTCGAACATTCGCCCACTCTATAGTCAAGCGGCCGGAATGGCCCATTTTTTTATGGATGGCAAGGACCAAAGTTTGCGTCGTCCGTTTATTGAGTACCTTGGCCTGATCTATCACCGGCGTGATGATCGCCGTTCGTTAGAGAAATTAACTGGCACTGATTTCGCCACGCTCGATCAACAATACCAGCAGTTCCTGCAAGTGACCGATGCTGATTTGGCCATGCTCAAGCCCAACGCTGGCTCGATTGATTTGGCCATTGGCAAAACTGGCGTCACCGATGCGTCACTTCCGGCCATCGCTCAACAAACGGAACTCGATTGGCTTGATTTAACTGGCACCCAAGTTTCTGACGCCGGCATTGCCCACTTGAAACAACATGCCAACTTGCGTGACATCGGCCTGGCCGCCACGCAGATAACCGATGCCAGCTTACCACTTTTGGCCGCCCTGCCCTCATTGGAAGAACTTGACATCAGTGCCACACGCATTACCGATGCAGGTATCGAGCAACTGACAACCGCCAAGAATTTACGCATTCTACGCTTGGCGGTGACCCAAATTTCAGACTCCGGAATTGCCCACCTAGCCAGCATGAAGCAATTACAATCGCTGGATCTTCAGCAGACCAAAGTTACCAAGCAAGGAATCGCTCAACTTCGCCAGGCGTTGCCCAAGCTAGAGATCATTGTTGACTAGACCATTTATTATCATCGCTATTCTGCTGAAAACCTTCTGTCCCAGCGGGACAGTATCGTGTAGCCAGGGGATTTATCCCCTGGAATCGAAGCTCAAATCCCCCCAAAGCCCCAGCGGGGCGACATCGAAAAGTTGGAACGATTGTCGTCTGATTTTCGGAAGAAAGCTGCCTCGATTTGTGATTGATTCAAACGGCTCAATAAAACAATATCGCCCCGCTGGGGCTTAGAGAATCTTGGTTTTTCTTCTCCAGGGGATGAATCCCCTGGCTACACGATATCGTCCCTAACGGGACTGAAGAAAAGGAATAATAGAACAGCAAGAAAATCATATTCCTTCGTGAATTTTTGGCACACTGTATTTTAAAATGCTCTAACGATACACTAGGAGTTACACCTTTCTCATGAACCTCTAGAAAACCAAAAACCGAGTCAGTACGATGAGCGAACCGAGACCGTGGATTTTATCGGAAATCAACTATGGGCACGTCAAGCTAACCGAGTACGATGTGGCCGTGTTGCCGCTGGGTGCTACCGAACCGCATAATTTGCACTTGCCCTATGGCACCGATCATTACGAAGGCGATCTGATTGGTAACGCCATCTGTGAAGCGGCCTATCAACAAGGGGCCAAAGTAGTTTTGCTACCGACGATTCCTTACGGCACTGAGACCAACATGCGGCAGTTTCCGCTGGCCATGAATGTGAACCCTTCGACCTTGTACGCGATGGTGACTGACCTGATTGAATCGCTGGTGCAAAGTGGGATTCGCAAAGTGGTGCTGTTAAACAGTCATGGTGGCAATGAGATGAAACCACTGCTGCGTGAACTGTACGGCAAGACCGAAGCTCAGTTGTTTCTGTGCAATTGGTTCCGCGTGTTAAACGATGCCGATTACCACGAAATTTTTGAGCACAAAGAAGACCACGCTGGCGAGATGGAGACCTCGCTGATTATGGCCTATCACCCTCACTTGGTGATGCAAAACGAAGATGGGACTCTGAACGCAGACGATGGCGCACGCACCCCAATGCAGTTTGAAGCCTTGAACGAAGGCTGGGTCTCAATCACCCGACCCTGGCATCTTTTGACCAGCAATTCAGGCTCAGGCTACCCTCACGCGGCATCAGCGGAGAAAGGGCACCAATTGGTCGAGGTACTGGTACACCGGTTATCGTCATTCCTTGTCCAGCTATCCCAGGCCGAAATGGACGAAAACTTCCCGTTTGAAGTGCAATAGTCAGCACGATTTACGTGATTTCGGCAGTTCCTGGCCCCAGGTCGTTGACCGAATCGAGTCGCGCTCGTAGACTAGAGAACTTGCAACAGCATGGTGGGTATAGCTCAGTTGGTTAGAGCACTGGATTGTGATTCCAGGGGTCGTCGGTTCAACTCCGTCTATCCACCCTATGTTGAATTAACGAAAGCCCCGGTAAGAACTTATGTCTTACCGGGGCTTTTTTTGTTTCTAGTGAGTAGCGTTTAGTTAGCCCTTTCGTTCTCCCAATCTTATTAGGTATTCAATTACCTCTGAAAGATTGCAACGACAGAGCATATCAGCAATAATACTATTTCAACTTTCGATTTCTTCTCAACAATTAAGGATGAAACATGGTTAAGCATGGAGTGATCTACTTCTTTCTCTTTTTATTACAGTGCATTCTCAGAGGAAAACGGATACCGACTATTATCGGCGGTATCCTGGGAGGAATTGGAGGAAGCTTTCTTGGCTTAGCCTTACTTGAGTTAAGACCGGCAGGAATCTTTTTTGGAGCGATCTTAGGAGCCTCTATTATCGGAGGAATCTTTCCAAGGCCCGTCATTGATTCAAATGAAGATTCTGAAGATCCCATAACAGAAACCAATTAATCATTTGTAATTATTTACCGTAAACTTTTTACTAGATGCGAACATCTCAAGGACAATATATTAACCCTGAACCACCATTAAAAGAACCCGATAGCCAATAAGTTGACTACCGGGTTCTGGGATAGAAAAGGGGATTGCTGTTTTGTTTAGAACAGCAAGGTGGCGTCGATGCTGAGCAGGACTTGGCTGTCGTCACTTCCATCATCGAATGGGAGAGTTCCAGCATCACCGTTGTACCAGTCAACTCTTGCTTCAGGTCGGATGATCAGGTTATGCGTTGGAGTCCAGTTTAACCCGCCAGAGATCGAGTAAAAGTTGCCTTCAAACGAAGGCGTATTCGGGTTACTGCTACGATTCAATCCAACGCGGGTTCCATCTTCATCGCGGAACCATTCAAATCGCAGACCGGCTTTCCAACAATCGTTCATCGTGTAGTACAAGTATTGATCCACACCATACCAGTGAGCAGGCTCACCACTAACAGTTCCAGCTTGCTGTGTACCTAACCAGTGATGGAATACATATTCCATACGGCAAGTCACTGGGAGACTGACTAACCAACTGTAACGTGTTCGATTGGTCGAGGAACCGTTGAAATCTAATCCGCCTGGATTACTGGCTTCGTCACCTGTGGTGATGGCAAACGAAGACCAAGCTCCGCAATCAAAATCGTATTTAGCTTTGGCAACGAATCCAATCGAATCTTCTTCTCGATCTAAGGCATCCCAACCGTTGTGCAAACCGACTTGAAAAGCCCAACCACAGTTTGTGTTCCAATTAATTTGGCCACCCCAGTGAGTAAACGGACCAGCAAATTGATAGCTGTAGGATTTGGTGTAAAAGAAATTATCAGGAGCCATCAGGCCTTCGTAGCCTACCACTGAATAGAAGTGGCCAAACTGAACTGATAATTCGTTATTGCCCCAAGTTCCATAAGCTTGTGGCAACGCAAGTCCATAGTATTGGTTATTCCAGTGGGAAGAACCATCAGGCCGTTTTTCGAGACCGATAGATTCTGCTAAGTAGAAGTCTTCGCCATACAGCAGATCAACTCTCGCTCCCCAACCAGAACAGCAATCAGGCAGCCCTTTTTCGGCGACTAAGTAAAGTTGATTCAGCATCCCTTCATTACTTCGATCAACCGCATTGTACGGCCCATTGAATTTACTAGCAGGACTCGAAGTGTTCCCCACGAACCCTCCATTGATCCAACCATTGAGATTAAAACCACAGTAATCTTGTGGAAACAGAGTCCATGGCTCACAAGAGTAACGACCAACGTCACCGCTCAGCGGCGTTGTGTCGTAGGTAATATCTGTATAGTTCAGATCTTGTGCGTTGACCGGGGCGATCATGTTGGTTCCGAACAAACAAATAATCGCAGACGTCATGCAGAATAGTTTTTTCATTGCAAAGACCTATCCAAATAATAACCAGTAAACCGATGGGGGATCTTCATCCACTGAAGATGGGTGCTAATTAAATATCGGATCGTTTCAAAAGCATTTATGAGAAAATAGCGCAAGACCGCACGGTTTCGTCTTGGTGCAGTTTGCAAATTAATAAGAACCACTAAAGTTTCACATCACGGTTCTGAATTCACACTTCACCCGTGATGATTCTAGCATTAATAATGAAATCCTCCGCACACTTCCTTGCACAGTACGCACGCAAGGAATCGCCCTCGCCTCTCAAAAATCAACTCAGATAATCCAGCGAAATAATAGGCAAATTTCCTACTTTATGACTAGCCATCATATCTTCACGCGCTACTGTCTATGCAAGAGGGAAAATCCGCTCTTGAGGGGTGTGATTTCTTCCTGCTATCCTCACTTATAGGATTCTGCATTCGTCTGGTGTTGAAGGGCATCGAATAGAAACGGCTGAATCCGCGAGTACTCTAGCACACATGTTCGTCCCAAATTGAGAGACAACACGCTGGATTTACCTGGACTACCAGTCGTATGACCTAATTAAAATTTCCAAACGCCTACATTTGCTTTGATCTGCTGGAGAAGCTGAAATGAGAAGAAACTGGTATTATTCGATTGTCGCAATCGCATTTATTCCTCTGCTTGCCGAAGCCTCTTGGGCTCAAGACGCCGGCGCTAAACCGCCCAAGATGAAGATGACCACCGAGATTCCCAACGGCATCACGACGCCGGACGACATTCAGACCCGCGTCGGCGATTTGAACTTCTTCGATGGAGTGCCAGATGCCGATTCGGCGAAAAAGATCTATAACCTGCTCGATTTCACCCACGCCTACCAGGCTTTTATGGACGGCACGAAGATCGCGTCCATGAATGGCATTCGCAAAGGGATCCTTGAATTCGGTCCGGCGAATTCGACGGCGGTTCTTTTCGAGGAACTGATGGATTCCAAGGCGCTGTTCCTGACCGCAAACACCACGAGCGTCTATATGTTCTCGTGGCTGGAATTAGGCGATGAACCGATGGTCATCGAAACGCCGCCCAACGTGCTGGGCTTCATCAATGATCACTGGTTCCGGTACGTGATCGACTTCGGAAACCTCGGGCCGGACAAAGGCAAGGGTGGAAAGTTTCTGGTTCTTCCCCCAGGTTACGAGGGCGAAGTTCCTGAAGGATATCATGTGGCGCGGACCAACACTTATGGCAACTGGGTGATTTGGCGTGGCTACCAGGTAGACGGATCAACGAAACAGGCGGTGAATGCAACCAAGGAAAAATTCCGCATCTATCCTCTCTCACAGAAGGACAACCCGCCGAAGATGAAGTTTGTCAACGCCTCCGGCAAGTTCATGAACACAATCCATCGCATGGACGAGAACATCTTTAACGAGATCAACAATGTCGTTCAAGCTGAACCCCTGATGGGCGAGAGACCTGAACTCCTCGGGCACCTTGCTGCGATCGGTATCGTGAAGGGGCAACCCTTCGAGCCGGATGATCGCATGAGGTCGATCCTCAAAGCGGCCGCAAGCGCAGGCTCAGTCACGGTCAAGGCGATCATCTCGAAACCACGTGACAAGAGGTTTTACTGGTATCCCGGTGAAAGTAAGTGGCTGACCGCATTTCCGGGCGGCGCTTACACTTGGGAACTGGATGGTGTGTCGCTGCAGGATGTTCGTGCCGGATTTCATTTCTATGCGACCGGAATCACGCCAGCCATGGCGTTGAAGATGGTCGGCAAGGGCTCCCAGTATGCCTTCACCTATCTCGATTCTAACGGGAACCCACTCGACGGTGGCAAGACGTATAAGGTGCATGTGCCGGCGGACGTTCCTGCGAAGGACTTTTGGTCGTTTACACTCTATGACAACCAGACGCGATCGATGTTGCAGACTGACGCACAGTTCCCGGCGATCGGGAGTAACGACAAGAGCGTCGTCCAGAATAAAGATGGCTCTTACGACATCTACTTTGGTCCAGAGGCACCCAAAGGCAAGGAGAGCAACTGGGTCCAGACCGTGCCTGGCAAGGGTTGGAACACGATCTTCCGACTTTACGGCCCGCTCGAGTCTTGGTTCGACCAGACCTGGCGACCGGGCGAGATTGAATTGGTGAAATAGACGAGCAAATACATTGAAGATGTACCACACACAAAACTAGGGAATCACATTACTTATCAGGGGAAACAAAATGAAGACACGGGCAGCAGTTCAGATTCTTAGTATCGCGGTTCTGGTCACCGTTACAACGGTGGCATCGGCACAGCACAAAGTTGACCGTACAGTTTTGCCATTACAGGAGCCGAAGCGGCCCACTTTTAGTGAGTTAGATGCTCGCAATGTAAAGGCACCGCCGCTGTTTAAAGTGGAGGCGCCGAAGGATGCACCCAATGTGCTGATCGTGTTGATTGACGATATTGGTTTCGGCGGCCCGAGTACTTTTGGCGGGCCAATTCAAACGCCGACGCTGGATCAACTTGCTAGAACAGGTCTGCGATTCAATAATTTTCACACCACCGCACTCTGCTCACCCACCAGGGCTGCTCTCAAGTCGGGTCGCAACCATCACACCGCGAACACCGGCTCAATCATGGAGAGTTCGACCGGTTTTCCTGGCAACACCGGGCAAGTTCCCAACAGTGTAGCGCCGATGGCCGAGATGCTGAGGCTTAACGGTTACAGTACCGGAGCTTTCGGCAAATGGCATGAAACTGCCGCGTGGGAAACCAGTATCTCTGGTCCCTTCGACCGTTGGCCAACGCATCAAGGCTTTGACAAGTTCTACGGGTTTATCGGCGGCGAAACCGATCAATGGGCACCACTGATTTATGATGGCGTTACGAGGGTGAATCCACCTGAAGTCGAAGGCTATCACTTTACCACCGACATGACCAATCAAGCGATCAACTGGGTAAAAGCCCAACAGTCTTTGACTCCTGACAAGCCGTTCTTCATGTACTTTGCCACCGGAGCGGTCCATGCCCCGCACCATGTGCCCAAGAAGTGGATTGAAAAATACAAAGGGAAATTTGACCAAGGTTGGGATAAAGTTCGCGAGGCTACTTTTGAACGACAAAAGAAAATGGGAATCATCCCGGCCAATACTCTGCTAGGAGTAAAACCAGAAGAACTGAAAGACTGGGTCCAACTTAATAACGACGAACAACGGCTCTTCGTTCGTCAGGCCGAAGTCTTTGCCGGGTTCCTAGAACAAACCGACTATGAAATCGGTCGGCTAATGCAAGCCATCAAAGATATTGGTGAGGAAGACAATACACTTGTGATCTACATTGCTGGCGACAACGGCACCAGTGCTGAAGGTGGTTTCGTGGGCATGTACAACGAAATGACTTACTTCAACAATGTGACAGAAAAGGTTGAAGATCTACTTCCACTGATGGACAAATGGGGCGGACCGGAGACTTTTCCACACATGGCCGCAGGTTGGGCAGTTGCTTTCGACTCGCCATTCTCTTGGACCAAACAAGTTGCTTCCGACTTTGGCGGTACTCGCAACGGCATGGTGATTCACTGGCCTAACGGCATAAAAGAAAAGGGTGGAATTCGCACGCAATTCACACACTGCATTGATGTGGCGCCCACAATTTTAGAGGCCGCCGGTTTACCGGAACCTACGATCGTGAATGGAACCCCCCAAACGCCTATCGAAGGCACAAGCATGTTGTTCAGCTTTAACGATGCCGATGCGAAAGAACGGCATACCACCCAGTACTTTGAAATCTTTGGAAACCGGGCCATCTATCACGAAGGCTGGTTGGCACGCACACTTCATCGCGCACCATGGGAAGCACTCGAGCAACCACCATTGGAGACCGATGTTTGGGATCTCTATTATGTGCATGACGATTTCAGCCTTGCGAATAATTTGGCGAGTGCAAAGCCAGAGAAACTAAAAGAGTTGCGTGCTCTCTTTATGTCAGAAGCTGAAAGGTATAACGTGCTGCCGATTGACGACCGTGTGATCGAACGGATGAATCCTGCACTTGCCGGACGACCTGATCTTATGGGTGGCCGAAAATCGCTCACACTATACGAAGGCATGACCGGAATGCTAGAAAACACGTTTATCAACGTGAAAAACCAGTCCGTATCGTTCACTGCCGAGCTTGAGAATTCCCAAAACGCTTCAGGTTCAATCCTCTGCCAGGGTGGGCGTTTTGGTGGTTGGTGTCTTTACATGAAGGATGGCAAACCAGCGTATACCTATAACTTCCTCGGACTTGAGCGTTATACGGTGACTGCACCCGATGCCGTGCCTGATGGACTTGTTACCGTGAAGCTTGATTTCAAATACGACGGTAACGGAGGCGGAAAAGGGGGCTTAGCAACGCTGTCGGTCAACGGAAAGACTGTTGCCGAAGGTCGGATTGAAAAAACTCAACCATTAATATTTTCTGCCGACGAAACCGCGGACGTGGGACTCGACAACCAAACCCCAGTAGCCGAAGGCATCGGCGAAGGGCCCAAGGAAACTCGCTTCACCGGCAAGATTCATAAGGTTACCGTGAATTTAGTTGAATAACCAACATGTCTCCTGTAGGATACAGAACTAAGCAGGGGCTACAAACATTTTAGATGTTTCAAACACTTATCTTTAAGGGACAATCTCATGAGTCGAACTCCGTTTCGTCTAGCTTGCTTCGCATTTTTATGCCTAGCAACCACATTATCTGCTGATCAGGCAGAAGACAAAGGCCTGATCGAAAAAGCGGTCGCATCCTACACCGCCGCTTTTAACAAAGGCGATGCCAAGGCGTTGGCCGAGCATTGGGGTGCGAATGCTATCTATATAAACCCGCTCACCGGCACACAAGTAGAAGGACGTGCCGCGATTGAAAAAGAGTTTTCGGAAATCATGGCCGATCTTAAAGGGAGCAAACTTGAAGTCGAAGTGCTGTCAATTCAATTCATTTCTCCGAGTGTTGCTGTCGAAAATGGAACAGCCAAACTCCTGAGACCCGACGAGAGAATTTCGGAAAGCACCTACTCGGCCGTTCACATCAAATCCAACGGCAAGTGGGCACTTGACCGCGTTACCGAAGAAGAAGTTCCGGTTATTCAGTCTAACTACGAGCACCTAAAGAGCTTGGAATGGCTGGTCGGCACTTGGGTCGACGAAGACGCTCAAATGCGAATTGAAACCACGTGCAAGTGGACCAAAAACAAAAACTTCATCACCCGCATATTCACGACTACCTTAGGAAATAAGGATGGT
The DNA here is from genome assembly GCA_002733575.1 of Blastopirellula sp. Taxonomy (GTDB): domain Bacteria; phylum Planctomycetota; class Planctomycetia; order Pirellulales; family Pirellulaceae. The sequence goes on from NVWB01000016.1 coordinate 53,192, forward strand.
ACGACCGGGCTACAAGTGATTGGTTGGGATGCTTCCGAAAAACAAATTCGCTCTTGGGTCTTTGATTCCGATGGTGGATTTGCAGAAGCAACCTGGATGAACAAAGGAGACCGCTGGTACATCACGACCAAGGGCACTTTGGCCGATGGTGGCAAGGCCTCGTTTATCAACATCATCACGAAAGTTGATGACGATCAGTTCCACTGGCAGTCGGTCAATCGAACGATCGATGGCAATTTAGCGCCAAATATCGATGAAGTTGTTGTCATCCGTAGTGCATCAGCCGAGTAATTTATCCAATACATTCATCCAATCATGAGGTATTTATCATGAATAAAATAGCATTCCTATTAGCGGTCGCTTCAATCATTTCCTTAGCGTTTGGTGCTGAACTCCATGCTCGCGGAGGAGGATCTCGTGGAGGCGGCGGCGGAGCCTCTCGCGGTGGTGGAGGTGCTTCGCGTTCTGCACCTAGTCGTTCTCCATCGGTGAGTCGATCATCACCAAGTCGTTCGTCTTCAATGAGCCGACCAAGTACTGGAACTCGCCCTAGTACCGGATCAAGGCCCAGCACTGGCACACGACCTAGCACTGGAACACGACCTAGCACTGGAACACGACCTAGCACTGGAACACGACCTAGCACTGGAACACGACCAAGCACAGGCAGTCGCCCATCAACTGGCGGACGACCTTCTTCAGGCGATCTTCAAAGCTTTTTGAAAGTCCCAAGTACCGGCGCCCGTCCAGCCGCAGGTGCAGGGGGAGCCGCTAATTTTTTGAACAACAGTCCTGCTTCTCGACCTGGCACTGCTGACCGAGCGGGCAATGTTGGAGATCGTACTGATAACCGAAGTGATCGTACCGATAACCGTGGAGATCGAACCGACAATCGTTCCGATAATCGTAGTAATCGACAAGACAACCGACCTGATCGAGTTGAGAATCGTGGAGAACGGACTGAAAACCGTTCGAGTCGTCGCGATGAAGTTCGTAATCAATTCCACGATCATCATCCACGACATGATTTCTGGAAAGACAATCCAAACTGGGCACGATGGCGTTTGAATCGACCTTATCGTTGGGCTACCTACGCCGCTGTTAGTGGATTCTTTAACTGGGGATCGGAACCTGTTTATTACGAGTACGGAGACAACATCTATTACGAAGGCGATCAAGTCTACTATGGAGACGAAGCTGTTGCTTCAACCGAAGAGTACGCCCAGCAAGCACAAACGATTGCTGAGAGTGCCCCGCCATTAGACGAAGCATCGGAATGGATGAGTCTTGGTCTCTTCGCCATTACTCAAGACGATGAAGCATCAGGTCCACCTCCGACGCTGTTCATTCAACTGGTCATCAATAAGCAAGGACTTATTGCTGGCACATTTACGAATGACGCAACAGATAAATCAGATGCAGTTGAAGGTATGATCGACACCAAAACCCAACGCAGTGCTTGGACAATTGAAGGAAAACAGTGGCCTGTCATGGAAACTGGCATTTCTAACTTGACTAAAGATACAGCACCTGTGCTGGTTCATTTTGAAGATGGACAAACGCAACAAATGCTGCTTGTCAGAATGGATGAACCAGAAGAAGGAGCGGCTGCTCAGTAACCCTCTGGGTTTGTATAAAACAACCCGATGCGACTCACCAGGAATCGCATCGGGCTTTTAAGAATTCATTTACCGAAATCAGAACTGCAACTTATTTTTGTGCAGAAAGAAAACTGACCAACGAAACAAAATCTTGCAGCGATAGCCCGTTGACCAATCCTTTGGGCATCATCGAAGTGGTCAGATGTTTTTCTGCTTCAATTTCATCGGGGTTAATTTCAATCGCTTTGCCAGTGGCATCACGCACGATAATTTTATCTGCCGAGTTGAAAGTCACGAACCCGGTGTGTGTCTTGCCATCTTCCATCAAAAACATGGTTGTGCGAAAACCTTGGGAGATGGTGTTATCTGGCCGCAAGATGGCGGTGGCAATTTGATCTGGTTTCATCACCGATGCAACTTGACCCATGAAAGGGCCGAGAGTTTTTTCGCCTTGCTTCAACGCATGGCAGGCCACACATTTTTGCAGGGTAAAAATCTCTCTACCACGTTTGGGATCGCCTTTAAGATCGTCCAATGCCAACAGCACGTCTTCCAGCGAACTCTTGCCGACTTCACCTAACTTACTAGTCAACGCTTCAAGATCGAGCGTTGGTAAATCCTCGGCTTTCATTTCAACTGCCACAGTGCCAAGCGATTGAATGCCCAGCCGTTCGCGGTCATTTAGGCCAGCCAAGAAGCGTTGCATTGGGGTATCGGAAATTTTCAGTTCTGCTTGAAGAGCAACTGCCACCTTATCGGAACTTGCCCACGTGATCGGCTTATAATAAGGGCCCCGTGTATCAGGTTTAGTAGACCACCACCAGGAACCATCGTAAGGAGCTTCCTGTTGATAAAGTCTAGCGAGTGTATTTAATATCTTCTGGCGGCTCTCAGTATCACTGGCAAACTTCAGTTTTGAAATCAAACCCGTCACGGCCTTTTCGTCGTGCATTCGAGACAATGCCCAAAACGCAAGGTCTTCTGACGAAGTACCAATTGCGGCCAGACATTCTTCTACCGCATGCAGGCGAACCAACGACTGAGCGGCCAAGTGAGGAACGATCACATCGGGGTTCGGCGTGGCGTGTTGTATGCCACCCTGGGAAGTTTTCACGGTGTTTGGATCGACGGTTGAAGCGAAGAAGTCACAACGATCTGTTGGCGAACTTCCGGCAGCCCCGATCTTTGTCTCAAATTTGACCGCACCTTTTGGCACCGAATAGACCAGAGGCTTCTCATTCACAACCGAGGTAATAAAGACTTTGGATTTGTCTTTCTTGCCACGCTTGGTAGTTCCATCAGGGTTTTTATTGATGAAGACTTTACCAGAAACAGGCTTCAAATCTGCCAAACTAACCGTTTGCCCATTTGCCAAAATGAACTTGGAATCTAAATAGGCGAAGTGAGCCGGGTTTTCAGTCGGGTTCGTATGCTTTGCCGTGAGATAAAGTTTCATTCCGCCAGAGACCGGCAAAGTAACGGTTAGTCCGCCTGATCTTCGTAGCGTGTGGACTTCGGTAAATGATTGAGAGTTGCCGGGCTTCGACTTTTCATAAGGCACAGCCAATAGCGTCTGTGCCGCTTTAGCATTGTCGATCCTGCCTAACGCAATTGCGGCGGCCACTCTTTGTCGTGGGGTGCCATCGTGCAGGATAGTTGCAAATTTCTCTGTAGCAAGAGTTGTATTTTCCAACTTCGTTAATCGATCAGATGCAGCACGCAACGCAAACTCAACCAAAGCTGGATCACTCGCTAATTCGAGGACAGCATTCGGATTACTCTCAAGTTGAGCGTATCCATAAAGGGCCGCTACACGAGAACCAAGGTTGGCCGATTCATCTTTTGCCAATGCTTTTAATCCAGCGAGAACCGTAGCATCCTGCTTTGCTCGCAACAACAATTCTTGTTGTGTGTGCAAACGGGTGCTGGCACTCTCACTGCGAAGGAGTTCAAATAACTGCTTCGTGGATAAAGTCTTGAGTGCAGGAAACGCTTGGTACTTCCAGTCTTTCGGCACAACCCGGACCACGTACCCTTTGTCAGGATTCCCTTTGAACCCGGCGTTATCCCAGGCACTCATGAACATTTGACCTGAGGGATCAACATCAAGATCGGTGACTTGTGTTAGCTTGACAAACTCTTCCGGTTTTTGCGTAAAGCTAGGACCATCTTCGGTCAGCCGATGTAGATACACGGTCTGACGTCCCCAGTCTGCCATCAACGGTTGATTTTGATAAGCGGCTGGCCAAGTTGGTTCGGACAAAAACAGGGCACCTACACCTGAGCCACCACCAAGGTCTTGCAAAGCGGGAATGATTTCATCTGCAAAGTTTTTAAACAAGCGAGGATAACCATATTCGCCACTTTGAATATGATGGCTAAAGCGAATGTTCCAGCCGCCACCATCGTTGGTGTTGCCACGTGTGAAGATGTTCATAAAAGGATCAATGGCGATATCGTAGATATTACGCATGCCGGTGGTGTAGAGTTCCATCTCAGTTCCATCAGGTCGTACGCGAACAATCCCGCCACCGAGCAATGTCAACTTGGTTCCGTCTGTACCCTGTGCATCCGCAAAACCAAAGTCACCTACCGCAATGTAAATCCAGCCGTCGATGCCGAGTTGAATTCCATTGGTAGAATGATCGGTGCCACGTGCGTTGATATTCCGCGGTGAGCAAATCCCACGAACCAATATCTCACGGGGGCCATCGGCCTTGCCATCTCCATCGACATCTCGCAAGAGAACCAAGTCCATGCCGGTTGATTTTCCATCTTCGCCGAAACTGGTGTGCAGCACCCAAAGTTTATCACCAACAGAAATCAATCCACGCGGATTATCGATTTCCGCAAAGATCGTATGCGAATCGGCAACGCCATCGTGATCGTTATCAATCAAGCGAACAATTCGCCCTTTGCCTGGACCTTTGCCGAGTGAGCCGTAAAGATCAACCCCGGCATAGACTTCGCCAGTCGCGGATACACAAAGGCAAGCCGGACAGGGAGTCACATCGGAACCTGCGAATCGGGTCAACTCCAAATCACTGGGGACCGAATCAGCAAAAACTGACGTGGCGAGAATCAAGGTAGAAGCAATAAAAAGTAGAGTTTTCAAAGGACTCATCTCTCTAGGAAGGAACTTAGGGTAGGTAAACAAGCTTTTTAGTTTAATCAGAATTAAGCTCGGTAACTACGGTCAAGCAGCAGAGATTGTCGACATTCCGTGGAAATTGAAAGATATGTCAAGCAGAAACAGATCAAAACTGCCTTAAAATCTCTACTCAGAAAAACGCAGGCATTTCAACTCTCACAGAACTGCTTTATTCTCCCTATCTGTTCTGCTCTAATTATTGAGACACCAAATCAAACTCCCTTCCGATCAACCATGGATTTCATCATGAGACTTCTGCCTGTTTGCCTGCTTCTAATTTCACTAATTTCAGCCAGCGTTCATGCAGAACCAGCCAAGCTTCCAGCAACCACGCCATGGAATGTTCGGCAACTCAACAAGGCTCCCGAGTTCCAGTGGTTGAAGCAAGAAGGCAAAGTTCATCAACTGAAATACACAAGCGAAGCGTATCACGGAAAACCGACCAGCGTGTTTGCCTACTATGCCTCGCCAGCGACATTGGGCGAAAAAACGGATGGCAAAAAGTTCCCCGGAATTGTACTAGTTCATGGAGGCGGAGGCACCGCGTTTTCGGAATGGGCCGAGCTTTGGGCCAGACGTGGCTACGCGGCAATCGCCATGGACTTGGCAGGTCGGGGTGAAGGGCGCAAACGGCTTGAAGATGGTGGACCTGATCAATCGCACGATGATAAGTTCGGTACAATTGATGGGCCGAACAAAGATCAATGGTCATACCACGCGGTGGCGAATGTGATTCTAGGACATTCCTTACTGCTAAGTTTTGATGATGTCGATAACGATCACACCGCGATCACAGGCATTAGCTGGGGCGGTTACCTGACTTGTATTGTGGCCGGATTGGATCAGCGTTTCCAAGTGGCCATGCCCGTTTATGGTTGTGGCTACTTACGAGACAACAGTGCTTGGGTAGCTTCGGAATTCAGCAAGATGACGCCAGAGCAAATCGAGAAATGGCACACGCTCTGGGATCCATCGATGTACATCGGCTCGGCCACCATGCCTGTGATCTTCCTGAATGGCACGAATGATTTTGCGTACCCTATCGACAGTCACGCCAAAACATGTGCGTTAGTCAAGGGCGAAAAAAACTACAGCATTCAGCTCAACATGCGACACGGACATATCTTCAATTTTCCTGAATTCGTTCTGTTCATCGACCAATACATCAAAGGGTCCACTCCGATGCCGGTCGTCTCTCGTCCCAATGTGAAAGAGGGTCAACTTTCAGCGAAGGTAAAAACTGCCACGAAGTTACTCTCCGCTCGCCTCCATTACACAACCGAACCGCATCTCGATAGCAAAGGCCGCAAATGGGTGACCCAACCTCTAATGATCAACAACAACCAACTCAACGGCAAAGCCCCACCCGCCAACGCCACTGCGTGGTATGTTGATGTCACCGACCAGCGTAAGGCGGTTGTGAGTAGTGAAGTGATGATTGAGTCATCAGACTGACCCAAGCCGCGCCCACTTGGACCGAAGGGCACAATCTGAATACGTTGGTTGGTTCGCAGTATTTATCTGCTAAAATACCTGAGCTACCAAAGCCATTGTGACTTATCAGCCATGGTATTAACGGTCTTTGAGCGTGTCTTAACCATTGTGCATAAAGTATTTCACTGTTAATTATCTGGTAAAAGAGCTACAAT
>NVWB01000017.1 GCA_002733575.1 Blastopirellula sp.
AAGCTGGAAGGGTGTTGGTTGTAGTGAGGGTAGTGCCAGAAGATGGCGTCTCGTTTCAGTTCGCCGGTTCCGGTTAGCAGTGGAACTAAACTCTCTCCGTCGATGTGTTGATAGGGCCGTAGTGGCAAGCCTGCCGCTTCCAGAATGGTTGGGTAAAAGTCATTGCTGATCACGGGCGTGTGGTTCACGGAACCGGGTTGGGTGTGGCCTAGCCATTGGATGATGGTTGGCACACGCAGGCCGCCTTCGTAGTTCGATCCTTTGTTGGCCCGCAGTGGTGCGTTGTCGGTTGCTTTGGCAAAGCCGCCGTTGTCGCTGGTGAAAATCACGAGCGTGTTTTGATCTAGTTTCAGTTCCTTGAGCGTTCGCATCACGCGGCCTACGCTGTCGTCTACACTGGCAACCATGGCGGCGTAATCGGTTTTGCCTTGGCGGTCTTTTTGCGGAACTTTTTCAAACTGCTTTTTTTTGTCTGGCTTGCCTTGCAGCGGAGAGTGAACTGCGTAGTGGGATAGCATCAGGAAGAACGGTTGGTCGGCACTTTCGCGGATAAATTTCTCGGCCTCTTCTGCGAGGCGGTCGACTAAGTAGTCGCCTTTTTTGCCAGAGATTGGCGAGGATTTGATCAATTTCTTTCCGGTCGTTGGAATCGTCCAACTTCCTTCAAACGGATAGAAATAACTGCCAGGAGCCCCGTAGTCGCGCCCGGCGATGTTGACATCGAAGCCTTGATGTTCGGGATAGTAATAGGGCAGGGGGCCAAGATGCCATTTTCCCATGAAGCCAGTGCGGTAACCGGCCTCGCGCAGGGCTTCGGCAATCGTGATTTCTTCGAGCGGTAAGTTCGAAAGATACCGGGCTTCACGCAGCGGATATTTCTTTGCATCCCAGCGACCTGACGGCAACCATTGTGTTAATAACAATCGGGCCGGATACTTGCCGGTTAAAATGGCAGCCCTGGTGGGTGAACAAACATTGCAGGCCGCATAGCCATCGGTAAATCGCATACCGCCTGCCGCCAGTTGATCGATATGAGGCGTTTGGTAATAAGTGCTGCCGTTGGCGCCGATATCGCTGTAGCCGAGGTCATCGATCAAGATTAGAACCACATTCAATTTTGAAGCAGCATCGGGTGCAGATTCAGCAATTGAAGCAGTCAGCGGATAGAAGGCGAGAGCAAAGAGGGAAAGTTGTTTTATTGATAGCATGATAGGATTACCATATTGTTGGGAAGCAATTTTCGATAATTGGCATTATAACAGCCTGAAATCAGTAAATCTTCACCCTTGTCCAATAAATTGCTTTGCCAGAGAAAACCAGTTCAGTGTTTAGATCGTCTATTCTGGTACGGCTCAGTCCGTTGATCAATGGTTCGTTTTTTAGGAGCACTACCATGTGGCGATGTTTTTCTTCCCTTAGCTTGGCAATTCTGTTTACGACTCAACTAGTGGCTGCTGACACTGTTGAGACGCGACCCAATGGTGTGTACCGCGCCGGATATGGGAACAAAGGAACCGAATATCCACGCAGCGATGAAGGAACCGGGACAGTACGTTTGGGTAAGCTAATTAGTGATCAGATTAAGGACGTTGAAATTATTTCGCTGTCGAATGACAACGAATTATTCCGGATGAATTTTAAGTCGCGTGTGCCGAGTACGGTCGACCCTGATTTTCGGTACATGGCCGTCTGTATCAATAACTGTGTGATGCCCATTTGGAGTCAAGCTGAACCAAAATTGCCCGACTCTATGGTTCAACTCGGAGCACGAATCCAAGGCAAAAAAGTAATGCAGAAAATTGCCATTGCCTACGACATAAAGCCCCAGTTGCGCAAACACCCTGGTCATAAGTTTTTAGTTCATTGGGTTTTGGATAAAAAGGAATATGCGCCTGGCGAAAAAATTGATGTGACACTTCGGATTACGAATGTCGGAAAGAAGCCATTTTGGTTTCGTCGCGGAGGTATGAATCGTGCAGCACGAGACCAACAGTTTGCTTTTGTTGCCATGCGTAGCTATGGAAACGGGAAGCCTGTGCCTGATATTGGCGATGGAAATAACTTTGGCGGGATATCACAGCAATTGAAAGTAGAACCGGGAAAGTCCTTGGAGATACCGATCCAACTTAATCTCTGGTTCAAACTAGATACGCCTGATACCTATCAAGTGACTGGAATTTACCGAATGCCGATCGGAAGTGGCGATGGCAAGTACGGAACTGTCTGGGATGATTTTGCCGTGGGAGAGTTTAAGGTGGTGATCACCGAAAAGAAAGAAGAGAAGAAATCAGATAAACCGACTTAAACAAATCATCGAGACAGACTCGATTTAAATCCCTAGAGTTCCTCTAGTCAACCAAAAGCTACGATAACGCAACTCTTATCTTCGGCGATCATTATAGGCGTTACAGTTTACCTGATGATCAAAGAAGAAATGCGGTATTCTTAGTGGCAATACGGTCCTTTATCGGCTGTCTAACACGTAGCTATATGTGATAGCAGGCGGTTGGTTGAACTGTCTCACCAACCGGAATAACCGTACTCTTCCAACTGAGATTCACCGCTGATTCGTATTGAAGTTTACTTTTTCATATTCTCGCTCCCCCTAGTCCGGTCGATGAACGATTGCATACGGATAGCTGTAAAAAGTAATGGGCAGGAGACCATTCATGAATCAGGAAAAATCATTAGGCATAAGCCTACAGTTATGGACAGATCGCAAGCCTTTAGGTTGGGTGGCCATTTTTCTAGTTGTAGCGATTGTATCGACTTCTAGTGCCCAGGAATATCTGGAGCCCACACCGAACACTCTATTAAATCAAGTTCCCAACTATCCTAACACCTCTTCCATTCCACAACCGCCAATACCCACAATTGAAGCCAGTCCCAACCTTTTCACCGCAACCGATAGTGATCTTGGTGACTTAGATGATCTGCTCAATGCAGACCTTGATCAACTTAGCCAGGCGGATGTTCTTGTGCCGGCTTTTGATGAAGAAGTAACCACGGTATCACGCCAAGAGAGCACGATTGGTCGTTCTCCAGCGGCCGTGTATGTGATCACAAATGAGATGATTCGCCGCAGTGGATCAAGATCCATTCCTGATGCGTTACGATTGGCGCCTGGGGTTCAAGTGGCACGTATTGATGCCAACAAATGGGCGATTTCTATCCGTGGATTCAATCAACGTTTTTCCAATAAACTGCTGGTGCAGATTGATGGACGTACCGTTTACACACCGCTGTTCGGTGGTGTGTTTTGGGACATTCAAGATGTGTTGCTGGAAGATGTAGAACGAATAGAAATCATCCGTGGACCGGGTGCGACAGTATGGGGAGCCAATGCGGTCAACGGCGTGATCAATATCCTCACGAAAAATTCGAGCGATACTAAAGGCATTTTTGCCGAAGGAGGCGGAGGCAATCAGCAAGGGTTTGCTTCGGCACGTGTCGGCAATCGAACTCAAGATGTGGATTGGCGCGTTTATGGAAAATGGTTTGATCAAGGACCAGGTTTGTCAGCCGATGGAACTCATAGTGATGACTGGAGAATGGGACGCGTAGGATTTCGTATGGACTGGAGCCCTAATTGCTGTGATACCTTGACGCTACAAGGCGATCTCTTTGATGGAAGAGTAGGTCAGTATCAAAAGTTTGCAGTCCCGCCTCCGACACGAGAAATCACAACCGCAGTAGATTCAACAGGTTCTGGTGGCAATGGATTATTCCGTTGGACACGCGATCTTGGCTGTGATTCTGATTGGTCACTTCAGCTTTACTATGATCGTACTGAAATTCTAAATCAAGTGACACGTTTCAGTGAACATCGAGACACATATGATCTTGATTTTCAATATCATAAGCGACTGAATTCTCGTCACGATTTGATTTGGGGGCTTGGCTATCGTAATACCACCGATCAAATTCAAGAATCGTTTGATCTTCAATTTATGGATTTAGGGCAAGAGAACCGAATCTATAGCACATTTATTCAAGACGAAATTACCTTGATTGAAGACACACTGGCATTGACCCTTGGTTCCAAGTTCTCAAACAATGACTTCACCGGATTTGAAATTCAACCCACGGCACGCCTACTGTACACTCCGACTGATCGCAAAACTTATTGGGCCTCGATCTCGCGTGCCGTTCGTACACCTTCTCGGGTTCTCGATGATGTTCGAGTATTTCAAGAGCGTTCTGGTATCTACCAACAAATAAACGGCAATAGTGGGGTAAACTCGGAGCAACTATTGGCTTTGGAAGCCGGTTATCGAACTGCCCCATCTGACGAACTCTTTTTCGATGTAGCGATGTTTTACAATATGTACGAAGATTTATCTGTTTTTAGTGTTAGTTCACCAGGAGTTGACGCTGAAACGGGATATGCAGTTATTCCGGTTACTCTAGTGAACGGTGCGGATGCCCAAAGTTATGGTTTTGAATTGAGTTCAACTTGGGAAGTGAACTCATGCTGGACACTACGAAGTGCCTATAGTTTTCTTTCGATTGATATGCATCCCGATACTTCCATCATTACAACTAAAGCAAGTGATGCTGAAGGTCAGAGCCCCAGGAATCAGTTTTTTCTCCACTCTTCTTGGGACATTGCTTGCAATTGGGAGTTTGACTTGATTGGCCGCTACGTTGATTCCCTTTCAATTGAAAACGTGCCTAGCTATTTTGAATTAGATAGTCGACTGGCTTGGCGACCGAGCGAGGTTTGGGAACTGTCTCTGACAGGTCGTAATCTGTTAGATAATGCCCACCCCGAGTTTGGCAGTGATGCTGGCATTGGCGTTTTTGCTACAGAAATTCGCCGAGAGTTATTTGGAGCGATCACGCTGCGTTATTAGAAAACCTTGAATTGACACCCACCATTATTTACTCCCTGAGTTACTAAGAAAACATGTCACACCTGAAAACAGACAACCAAAACCAGCAAAGAAGTGCGAGGCGTAATCGGTACGCACTCCGCTTGCTGATTGGAATGTTCTGTGTTTTCTGGGTGGCCACATTCACTTCAGGTGCCACTGCCCAAGTGCCTGTGATCAATCGCGAGCCAACATTGAAAGCGGCGTATCTCTTTCATTTTACCAATCCCAGATATGTTGACTGGCCTGAATTGCAAGTCGCACTGAACCCACCCTTTGTGATAGGAACCGTGGGAGACGATCCGGTAAATCCAATCTTGCAGGTCAAATCAGCAAAACGAATGGTTGGCAACCGAGCGATTCAGTATAAAAAAATAACTAAGCTGAATGACTGCCAGGGTTGTCAGATTATTTTCTTCTCAGGCAGCGCTAACCCGATAAAAACAGGACAATTGTTACAAGCGTTACAAGGGCAACCGATTCTTCTGGTGGGAGAACAACCAGGATTTCTCAACGCCGGGGGAACGATCAACTACACCGTAAAAAATAATAGAATTAAGTTGCAAATTTCTATTAAGAACTCTAAGACGAATGGCCTGAAGATTGGCTCAGAACTTGCAAAATTGGCAGATATTGTCAACTAATTCTTATATCGTGGCCTATTCTTTCTAACAACAGTTTCACATTGTGCAAGCTTATACTCATTTCTTGTAAGGCGAACTCAGGTATATCCTGTTTGCAGGAAATGCAATTGAATTACTGGACAGGGACTTTTACAGGCTCACAGCTATGCGGTGTTTTCGTAACGCAACCATCAAAACTAAGCTAAACATCTTAACCACGGTGTCGGTTTCAACCGCCTTGGTGTTGAGTTGTACTGCGTTTCTTTATAACGACATTCGCAATCTTAAAACAGCCAAGCAACAGCAGGTTGCAGCCTTATCCAGAGTAATAGGTTGGAACACGATTTCAGCACTCGACTTCGGTCAACCGGAGCCGGCAGAGGAAACATTGGCTTCTCTCTCTCATCAGGAAAATATCGATCTCGCTGTGATTTACGATGAAAATGGTCAGGTGTTTGCCACCTATCCCAAACATATTGCTGAACAGCATCAACTGCCGCCAGTTGCTCCCCTGCCGGGTCAACATTTTTCTGAACGAGGTTACTTCGAAGTGACTCGTCCAATCATTCGAGATGCGAATCAGAAAGACTTAAGTCTACTTGCCATAGAAGATTCACTTGAATCAAATGGCAATTCATCGATAGTAGGAACAATCCTGCTGCGTTCCAGTACCAAGGACATTAATGCTCAAATCAGTCGCCAATTATATTCAACCGGAATTGTGTTTGTTGTTGCTTTAGCGTTCGCATCAGGTATTGCTTGGTTACTTCAAAGAAACATCATTCGACCCATTACCGAATTGGTCAACGCTTCGCGTCATATTGCCAAGCACCAAGACTTCTCGTACCAAGTCGTAAAACATGGTGAAGATGAGCATGGTGAACTTTGTGATGCGTTTACTGCAATGTTTGTTGAAATAAAAAACAGTCGAGATCAACTACAAATTACACAAGATGAATTAGAACAACGCGTCTTGGATCGAACCGCCGAACTTTATTCGGCGATGGAAAACGCACAGATCGCCAGCAAAGCAAAGAGCGATTTCTTGGCAAATATGAGCCATGAAATTCGTACCCCGATGACCGCCATCCTGGGCTACGCTGATTTATTAGCAGTCGAAGAAGATGCCATTTCAGCAGAAGGCATTGAACGCATTCAAACCGTACAACGCAACAGCCAGCAACTTCTCGAAATCATCAACGACATTCTCGATGTTTCAAAAATTGAAGCGGGCAAAATGGTGGTCGAAAACATCGACTGTTCCGTCTGTGAAGTTTTAGCAGATTTAACCTCGTTGCTACGCAGAAGAGCAATGGAAAAAGGTATCAAACTAGAGGTTGAGTACAAAGGGAAAATTCCAGAAATCATCCAATCTGATCCTACCAAAGTCAGACAATTGTTGATGAACCTGATTGGCAATGCTGTTAAATTCACAAACGAAGGTCAGGTCAAGCTGATCGTCTCGATGGTGGAACAACCAAACAACCAATCTCCGATGTTGCAATTTCAAGTCGAAGACACCGGTGTTGGCATGACCAAAGAGCAACTTGCCAACGTGTTTAATGCCTTCACACAAGCCGATGAATCGATGACACGGCGATTCGGAGGAACTGGTCTCGGGCTAACAATCAGTCGGGGCATCGCAGGCTTACTAGGCGGGTCACTTGAAGCGGAAAGCGAAGAGGGCGTAGGCAGCCGGTTTACGGTCACTATACCTACCGGTGATTTGACTAATGTTCGCATGATCAAAAACTGCCGCGAAGTTCTGAAAAGTAAACCTAGCTCAATCAAAGATACGATTCAACAAAATCAAAAATTGAATGGGCGAATACTGCTTGTGGAAGATGGTTTAGACAATCAACGGCTCATCTCATTTATTCTGAAAAAAGCAGGGGCAGAAGTGAGTGTGGCCGACAATGGTAAAATTGGCAAAGAGATGGCCTTAGAGGCGTGGAGATTAGGGCTGCCTTACAACATGATTCTAATGGACATGCAGATGCCTGTATTAGACGGGTATTCGGCAACAGCCCATTTGCGACAGGCCGACTACGAACTTCCCATCATTGCACTCACCGCACATGCAATGACCACCGAACGTAAAAAATGTATGGCGGCTGGTTGCGACGATTTCTTTACCAAGCCAGTAGATCGCACCGAATTAATTGAGCTATCAAGAAAATGGGTTGCTAAGGGGATTTCTCTTGAGGCAAAGCAATCAGACAAGCTAATCTAAGTTGGTGATCAACTAAGCTTGCTCTTCGCCCATTTTAATTTGCACCAGCGGTTGCTCGGGTTCCTTCGTCTCTGGATTCAACGCGTTGCCATCAGGCCCAATGGTTGGCTGCCAGTTCTCTAACTTGAAGTGCTTTCCATACTTTCCATAGTCATGAAATGCATACTTCTTGAGCAACCAGTAGACCCAGCTTTTCTCTGGAACTTCTTTGCCTGGATTGAATTGGGAAGGGTTCGAGACCAGATCGTCCAGCTCTTGATACGCTTCGTTGCGTACTGTGGTATCTTTGGCATCATGCTTTTTGGCGAAGTCACTTAGTAAATCTGGTCGTTCTAAAATGATACAGCCACGGGTATGTTCTGCCGCCAGATCACGAAAGTCACTTAAGAACTTCGACTCATTAAACACATCTTTCAGCGGACGTTCATCGTAGATCGATTCCTTCGCAAACTGAATCACCGGGCAAGGCTCGATGTCTCCGTAAGGGCTGATATGATGGGTAAAACCAGTGGCCGCAGGACACAACGCATTGCCATCGGCATCGTAATAGGCATCGATAATGGCAATCGGTTTCTTGGCTCGCATCTCGACCACAAACTTACGGGCTTCGTATTGTTGTTGCGGCGTAAGTGCCAGTTGTGGATTCGGCTCTGGCCCTACCACGCGATAGATATGATACCAAGTGTAAAACACGCCCATCTCAATCAGACGATCGACCCAGGCTTCCTGCAATAGATCATCGAAATTACTTTGACACAAACTAGTGCAAACCCCGGTCAACAGTTTATTGTTGACGCAGTTCTGGATGCCTTCCATGGACTTGCTATAAACATCGCCTTTGCCGCCGCGACGCTCGTCACTCACAATCTCTGAGCCTTCGATGCTGATCAGCGGAGTCACATTGCCCAGCTTGCGAAGTTCTTTGGCCACTTCATCCGTAATGAATTGTCCATTGGTGAAGACTTGAAAATATGCGTCAGGATGCCGACGAAAGATCTCTAGCAGATCCGCGTGCATAAAAGGTTCGCCACCCAAGATGCCGAAGAACGAGTTGCCCATCGCTTTGGCTTGATTTAACAGGTTGTCCATCGCATCGAGATCAATCTTCTCTTGCTTGGCAGCCACATCAACCCAACAGCCCTGACAGCGTAAGTTACAACTGTTGATCACCGAGATATACAAGAACGGCGGAAAGATCTCACCCCGCTTCAAGCGTGCCTTATGCTTCATAATCGACCGCAGGCCTTTGAAGCCCATCAGCCACATGAATTTCGCCACCAAACGCTTATCGGTTTCTAATAAGGCCCGTTTGGCCATTTTCAAATACATTCGCAGTCTCTCAATTACACAATAGAAGCACAGGAGTAATAGCGCTTATTCTACCACGAAGCGACGAAAAAGACAGCAAGCCACTCATCGCTTCCCTATAGTACGGACTAGTGGGAAGCACAGATTGCTTAGGGGCAAAACTTTCTTTCGAGCATTTCTAGAGGTTGCCGTGCCGAGTTTCAATGAATGATTGGCTCAAATTGTGGCCGTGCTTTCTAGGACCATCTCTTCTTCTCAGGATGGCATGATCCAGATTGATTCTTTTTTTAGTCCCGAAAGGGACGAAGTCACCTAGCCTGTGGATTTATCCCCAGGAGAATGGAAATCCGAAATCTCAAAGCCCCGGCTGGGGCGATATCGACTCAATACGCCATTTTCAAGCTATAAAACGATGCTATTTCTACCTCGAATCGGCAATTAGAGGTCAAAACACCCTTGATTCGTCCGATGTCGCCCCATCCGGGGCTTTCTTGAGTCGCGGCAACTCGACTCCAGGGGATGAATCCCCTGGCTACATGATATCGTCCCTTACGGGACTGAGAAAACTTGGATACAAAGGAACGCTTTTCGTGAATACTCGGAATACGGAAATTAAAAATGCTCTGGAAGAGACTGGAATTGCTCTGCCGGTTCGGCTAGAATGCAAATTACTTGTTGGACCAACTATTGTTTCAACCATTGGGGTTTTCACTGAATTCCGGCAGAAAACCTTCCTTCCTATAGCGAGCTGTTTCATGAAAAAAGTTGTTTGGTTATTGGTGCTGCTATTAGCATTGCTCCATCAGGACTTCTGGAACTGGAATAATGACACCCTGGTATTTGGCTTTATGCCACATACCTTGATGTATCATGCGTGCATCTCGATTGCCGCAAGTATTACTTGGTTTTTAGCCACTTTATATATCTGGCCCAAAGACTTGGAAGTTTCTGACGAGGAAGCCTCTTCTAATGGAGGTGAAGCGTAATGACTCAGCTAATTATTATCTGTATCTATTTGTGTTTACTGTTAGTGCTTGGTTTTTTTGCCAGCTCAATGTTTCGTGGCTCCAGTAAAGATTATATGTTGGCCAGCCATTCGATTGGGCCTTTCTTGCTGTTGATGTCTCTGTTTGGAACGACCATGACCGCGTTTGCGCTGGTTGGATCGACCGGAGAATCGTACAAAGAAGGTGTTGGCGTGTACGGTTTGCTGGCTTCATCCAGCGGAATCATTCACTCCCTTTGCTTCTTTATTCTCGGCGTCAAGCTTTGGTCGCTGGGTAAAAAATATGGCTACACCACGCAGATTCAATTTTTTCGTGATCGACTAGAAAGCGATAAAATCGGCCTGTTGCTATTCCCAATTTTGGTCGGCTTGGTGATTCCTTACTTGCTGATCGGCGTGATGGCCTCTGGCACAGTGATCAACAGCATGACCGAAGGTGCCTTTCAAACCATGTTTAAAGACTACGATTATGGTGTGCCGCCTTACATTGCCAGTTTTGTGATTTGTGTGGTGGTTTTGATCTATGTCTTCTTCGGTGGAATGCGTGGAACGGCTTGGGCAAATACCTTTCAAACGATTGTCTTTATGATCTTGGGAGTTGTCACTTTCTTCGTGATTTCTAGCAAATTAGGCGGTTTTAACGCTGCTAGTGAAGCGGTAAAAGCGAATAACCCGTCGAAGTTAATTCGCGGTGTGGATGAACAGGACAAAGCCAAGTTTGAGAAATCTTGGGGCAGTTGGAAAGCGATGTCGCAATACAACTATCTCACGAAAAAAGAGAAGACACTGACTCTCGACGAAGAGCAAAAGGAAACCGCCTACGACGAATTTATATCTCGACTTCCCGACTGGGAAGTTAAGGCCGAAACAGCTTACGCCAAAAAGAATGGCATACTTACTGAGCTAACAGTCGCTCAAAAGAAAACTGCCTACGATGAATATAAACCTGGAATTCCCAACTGGGAAGTTAAGGCTGAAACGGTTTACGCCAAAAAGAATGGCATGCTCAAAGAACTAACCATTGCTCAAAAGAATGATGCCTATGTCTGGCAAGACGACCGTGTGGCTCCTACTGATAAAGGAGATCACTGGGCAAATGAAGAACTTGACAATCATCACTTGCACGGATTTCCTAGAATCGCAGGGGCCGAGTTAAAAGCGTTTACGATCTTTGAAGCAAAGATTGGTCACCCAAACGATGACTTAGACCCAAGTGATCCTTCGAAGGGTAAAAATTGGTCTCGTAAAAAAGCACGGGGCGTTTATCGAGCAACGAAATGGTCACCCAATGAACCACGCGGCATCAGCTTCTTGGTGTTTATCACTTATATGTTTGTTCCACTCTCGGTTGGCATGTTCCCGCATTTGTTCCAACATTGGTTGACCGCGAAAAGTGCCAGTAGCTTTAAGCTGCCTGTGGTTGCCCATCCACTGTTTATCATGTTGGTTTGGGTTCCTTGTGTTTTAGTTGGTGCCTGGGCCACTTCGGCCACGACTGCAACCGGTGGTCCGTTGATTCCGCCACATTTCCCGCCGAATGCTGTGCTGGTCTATATGGTGAAACAATTGACAACGCCACTATTAGCCGGATTTTTAACCGCAGGCATTTTGGCCGCGATTATGTCTTCGCTTGATAGCCAGTTTTTGTGCCTCGGCACAATCTTTACCACTGATATTGCCGTGCATTACGGTGGCAAGGACCGATTCACAGACAAGCAAGTTTTGATCATGGCCCGCTGCTTTATCATTGCCATAGTGGCTTTGACGTATGGAATGAGCCTGATGGAGCCTCGCCGGGTGTTTACCCTGGGGGTTTGGTGCTTTAGTGGGTTCTCTAGTTTGTTCCCATTAATTTTGGCGGCCCTGTATTGGAAAAAACTAACCAAAGCGGGCTCTTATGCTTGTATTATTACGGCAATTGCCCTGTGGTGCTATTTCTTCAAGGATTCTGGCTATGCTTCGAACCCACATTATTATGTGTTCGGAATGATGCCGGTGGCCACCATGTTGGCAGGTTCCACGGCAGCAATGATCCTTGTTTCGTTGGTTACTCCGCCCCCTAGTAAAGAAACCCTGGATAGATTCTTTCCTGAAGAGTCGTAGAAACCCTCAATAAATTTCAGACGTGTTTGATCGTAAGGTATTGTCAAGTAATGCCTTACGGTCAATCAACTGATGAAAACTGTGTATCCAAGGGACTACAGTAAAGTAGACAATTGGCCCCTTGTTCAAAACCGATAATTCGATAGAATTACGGTTTCCCATACAAGTAACATTCTTCACCTATATAAGTAGTTAAGTTAGGAAGCGATGAAAACCGGCAATCGCAGCAAAGCTCGCAAACGAGCCAAAACCAAAGCAAGATCCACCAAAAAGGATCCTATTTTCGTCGACGGTAAACGTCCACGTCCTATGTTTATCGATTACAAGGATGTGGAATTGTTGAAGAAACTAACCAATCGACATGGTCGAATTGTTGGACGTCGCAAAAGCGGCTGTACTGCAATCAGCCAACATGCAGTGACCGTGGCGATCAAACGAGCTCGCTTTATGGGTCTGCTTCCTTACTTGAAAGACTAGTTCTTTCAGTAAGAGCCCTGTTGATTCAGTGCTTGCAAATTTACGTTGAGAAAAGATCCTCGTTCGTGAGTTTTGATCTATCTCAAACGTGACCATAAAAAATCAATTAAGCCTGCCTAACCGCAGGCTTATTTTGTGCGCATCGAGTATACTTGTGAATACTGAATTCAACACTGGCACGGCGTAGGGTCCGCTATTGCGGACCACTGGTTGTGTTCTCAAATGCAGTGTGAAAATCAATCACATTTTGGTCCGCAATAGCGGACCCTACAAAAGAAGACCGATGGCTGAAACCTATCAGACAACCCGACGAGTTGAATTTCGTGATACCGATGCGGCGGGTATCATGCACTTCTCGGCGTACATCATTTATATGGAAGAAGTCGAGCACGAATTCCTCCGGCATATCGGGCTGAGTGTTCATCACGATGAAGGCGAGACTTTGATGAGCTGGCCGAGGGTTTCGGTCCACTGCGACTACCGTGGACCTGTGCGGTTTGAAGATATGCTGGAAATTGATTTATCGGTTTCCGCCATGGGCACAAAAAGCGTGGCCTATCAGTTTGATTTTTCTCACCAAGGCAGACCAATAGCTTCCGGCCAAACCACGGCAGTTTGCTGTCGACTAGAAACGGACAAACCACCGAAGTCGATGCCGATTCCCGAATGGTTTCGAGACAAACTGCTACCTTATCTAGTAGACGATCCTGACACGTTTGAAAGTAGCTCGGATATGAAATAAAGGGCAAGGCAAACCGGCGGAAGACACAGAGAACGATGGCAACCTATCTCGAAGAATTAACAATACGAATTGCGGCTGGAATTGGGGAATTGCCTGAATCACGCCGTAATCGACATACGGCTTTTATCAAACAGGCCCAAAAACCCGATGGCGGATTTGGCGGCAGAGAAGGTCCGTCTGATATCTACTACACGAGCTTTGCCCTTCGCAGCTTGGCCATCTTGGGCGAACTGCATGGCGAAGTGGCAGAGCAAGCGGCCAGTTTTCTTTCGAGCCGACTAGCTGGCCAAGAGACCATTGTTGATTTCCTCTCTCTGATTTATAGCGCCAGCTTGCTAGAAAACAGTGCCGGAATTGATCTGTTTAAATCTTCGCAAGACAACTGGAAAACAACGGTTGCCGATTCGCTTGAGACATTGCGACGCAAAGATGGCGGCTACGCCAAAGGTCCACTCGGCATGGCATCGAGCACCTACCATACTTTTTTGGTTTTACTTTGTTTAGAATTGCTGAGGATCGATATCCCTGAACCAGATCGCATCCGAGATTTTCTGTATTCACAAGAAGCAGAAGATGGCGGTTTTCGAGAAATCAAAGCACAGAAACGTGCCGGCACCAATCCATCGGCGGCCGCTATCGGCTGCTTACGAATCATTGGCGGACTGACCGAAGATTGTATTGACGGGGCGATTGATTTGCTGGTTGAAATGCAAAACGATGAAGGCGGCTTGCGGGCCAATACGCGAATTCCGATTGCTGACCTGTTAAGCACATTTACTGGCTGCCTGACACTGACCGATTTGAAAGCACTTGAAGAAATCGACACCCAGCATGTGCTAAAATATGTCACTAGTCTCGAACAACCGGGCGGCGGATTTTATGGTGCCGTTTGGGATGAAGTGGCCGATGTTGAGTACACATTTTATGGGCTCGGTAGTTTAGCACTGTTACACACACCCTCCGATTTCTCTATCGAATAGAAATCTATTATGGCTGACTTAGAAGTTAAAGACCTACGAAAAGAATTTCCTACTAGGGGTGAACCGCTGGTCGTATTGCGGCAAGCATCGCTTGAATTGAATCGCGGGCAAAACGCCGCGATCTTAGGGCCCAGCGGATCGGGCAAAAGCACACTGCTGTACTGCATCGGCACGTTAGACACGCCGACCGAAGGCCAGATTCTACTCGACGGCAACGATCCGTTTGAACTCAATGAACCCAGCTTGGCCGATTTTCGCAATCAGCAAATTGGTTTCATTTTTCAAGACCATCATCTTTTGCCGCAACTGTCAGTGCTCGAAAATGTATTGGTTCCCGTTTTGGCAACTGGTGCGGCAAACAAAGAAGCGACAGATCGAGCCAAGCATTTGATTGATTTAGTAGGGCTCTCTGATCGCATTGAACATCGGTCAGCCGAACTCTCGGGCGGAGAACGTCAGCGAGTGGCGGTGGCCCGAAGTTTGATTTTAAAGCCATCGCTACTGTTAGCGGATGAACCAACCGGGAATTTGGACAGAACGAACGCGATGGCGGTTGGGGAATTGCTGATTGATTTGCAGAAGCAAGAAAATACCATGTTGCTAGTGGTAACGCACAGTCTGGAACTGGCGGAAATGTGCGAACAAGAATATCAAATTGACAACGGCACATTGCATCAGCAACCAGCAAAGGGGTGATCTCGTGAATCGTTGGCAACTCGTCTTCCGTAGTCTTACACACCACCGAAAAATTCATTTCTCGGTCGCTCTCGGCGTGATCGCAGCTACCGCTGTTCTAACTGGCGCCTTATTAGTGGGCGATAGCGTACGTGGCAGCTTACGAGATTTGGCGCTCGACCGATTAGGCCAAATTGATTCGGTCATTTTGGCAGATCGTTTCTTTGCGGAACAAACAGTCGCCGAGATGCAGGCCAATGCGCAGTTTCAAGATAAATTCTCGTCTGCCTTGCCTGTGATTTATCTGCAAGGAACTCTAGAGAAAAAAGACTCCGAAAATGACTTGACGCGTCGAGCCGGAAGTGTGGCCGTATTAGGTATTGATTCCGATTTCTGGGAAACCGGCGATGTAGAAGGTCTCGACTCCACCACACTGAATGAAGATGAGATCATCTTAAACGAACCTTTGGCCGAAGAACTTCAGGCCAAAGTGGGTGATCAAATCACCTTGCGATTGCCGACCGGGAACGATGTGCCGGCCGATAGCCCATTGGGGAAGAAGAATGACCGCACTCGGTCTTTGCCGCGATTGATCGTCAAGGCCGTGATACCCGCCGAAGGTCTTGGTAGATTTGGGCTACATCCTTCGCAGCAACTGCCAATGAATGCGTTTGTGTCTCGCACCCGATTACAGAAGGCCTTAAAACAAGAAGACAAAGTGAATGCGGTGTTTGTCACTGCAAATGATTCCGAAAAGTTTGTGGCCAGTGGTAGAGATATACTGAAGCAAACCTTTCAGCCAACGCTGGAAGATTTCGGCGTGAATATCGATAGGGTCTCACGCACTTTTACCGACGAAGCGACCGGCCAGACAACGAACGTCTATGATTATTATCAACTGACCAGTTCACGCATGATGTTCAATCATGTGGCCGAAGCGACGATTCGTGAATCGCTGGAAAGTAAGCTGAAAAGTAAGCTGGCGGATAAAAAGTTGATTCCCATTTACACATACTTGGCCACATCCATTGGCAAAGGGCAGGGGGGCTCGCAAGAATTGGGCGAGCCAGCAGAAACTGTGATTCCTTACTCCACGATCACGGCCATTGACCTTACGAATGACCTTACGAAATTTCCATATCCACTGTTCGATAACCAACAACAACCGATTACGCAATTAGCTGCGGATGAAATCGTTCTGAATAGTTGGTCTGCCAATCGATTAGATGCCAAAATTGATGACCTGATCTACGTCTCGTACTTCAATCCTGAAAGCACGCATGGCGAAGCAGAGGAAACGACCGCCACGTTTCGCTTAGTGGCCATTACGCCTTTGACAGAACCGAGCGAGCCCTACTCGCGAAAAGGAGACGCCGTTTATGATAAGCGGCCAACCACTGCCAACGACACGCAACTTACCCCTGAAGTGGCAGGCATTACCGATCAAGAATCGCTCGACGATTGGGACCCGCCGTTCCCATTTGATAACAGTCGCGTCAAAGATGAAGACGAAGATTATTGGGACAATTATCGCACCACGCCTAAGGCGTTCATTTCGTTTGAAGCAGGCAAGGAACTCTGGGGCAGCCGCTTTGGACAGGTCACCTCGTTCCGAATACCGGTTACCGATGGGGTCACGAAGGATTCGTTGCGTGAAAAACTAGAACCAGCACTTCGGGCCAAACGTGAAGCGATTGGCTTCCGCACCTTGGCGGTCAAGCATGACGCCTTGCAAGCAGCTTCTGGCACCACCCCGTTTAATGTGCTGTTTGTTGGGTTTAGTTTTTTCATTATCGCCGCGGCGTTGATGCTGGTTTCTCTGCTATTCAAGCTGGGCATTGAACAACGGGCATCAGAGATCGGCACACTACTGGCTCTAGGGATCAACCGAAAAGTGACCGCATCGCTGTTAGTGCGTGAAGGTTTGATCGTGGCATCTGCCGGAAGTTTCATCGGCACACTTGTCGGAATTGGCTATGCCTGGCTGATGTTAGTGGGGCTACGAAGTTGGTGGTTAGAAGCGGTCGTCACTCCGTTTTTGTTTTTGAAGCTAGATAATCCGGCCACACTGGTCATCGGGTTTTTTAGCGGCAGTATTATCTCATTGCTCACCATCTATTGGGCCGTGCGGCAGTTGCGAAATGTTTCACTACGAAGTTTGATCGCCGGGCAAGCTGAGCCTCCGGCAATCGTTGTTGTGAAAGGCCAATCTCGTTTTGGTAAAGCGTCACTCATCTTATTGGGCATTGCGGTTATCGCAGCAATTGCCGCCACACAATTGGCAGGCGAAGCACAAGCGGGGGCCTTCTTTGCCGCTGGTGCTGCGGTGTTGACCGCGTTGATGTTGGTCATAAGGCGGCATCTTCGGTTACGCAGTGTCCAGGTTTCGCATGCTTCTGGTTTTTCATTATTTCAATTGGCCACCAGCAATGCGGCCAGAAATCCTTCCCGCAGTACACTCACCATTGGGCTGATGGCTTCGGCCTGTTTTTTGATTATTGCGATCAGCAGTTTTCGGTTGTCGCCCAGCGAACAAGGGGCCGGGGGCATGGACCTGATGGCCGAAAGTTCACAGCCCATCTATCACAATATCAACACCGAAGATGGCCGCTATGAACTTGGTTTTGTTCAGGCCGACGAACCGCTGATCTCGGCCAGTTCGATTTTGTCACTACGTGTACAACCGGGCGATGATGCCAGTTGTTTGAACTTGTATCAATCGAAGTCTCCCCGCGTATTGGGCGTAACTCCTGCGATGATCGAACACTATTCGCAAACCGATATAACTAGCTTTGCCTGGGCTGGTTCGGCAGCTTCAACCGATCAAGAAAAGCAAAATCCATGGCTGGTGTTAAACAAAGTGGCTGATGGAATTGAAGAGCCTATTCCGGTGGTTCTCGACAAAAACACAGCCATGTATGCACTTCACCTGTACAGTGGAATAGGCGAGGAGTTCACCACAACTGACGATGATGGGCGTGAAACGAGATATGAGGTGGCGGGTCTGTTATCGAACAGTATCTTCCAAGGCAATCTGTTGGTAGGTGAACAGAATTTCCTCGGGCGGTTTCCTGATGTCAACGGTTATCGCATGTTCTTGATTCAATCACCCAGCGAGAAATCGGAAGAAGTGGCCCAACTGTTGGAAGACCGGTTGTCGAATGAAGGGTTCGATACGATTTCGACCACACGAAAATTAACCAGTTTATTGGCTGTGCAAAACACGTATTTATCCACCTTTCAAAGCTTAGGGGCCCTGGGTTTGTTACTGGGAACATTTGGCTTAGCCACAGTGCAAATGCGAAGCGTGTTTGAACGCCGGGGTGAATTGGCATTGATGCGAGCCGCCGGTTTCCGCAAAGCCACGTTGGCGAAAATGGTGCTGATCGAGAACTCGCTACTGCTTCTAGCCGGGCTCTGCACGGGGGCGTTTGCGGCCTTGGTGGCTGTGCTGCCGCACATGTTGATCGGCGGGGCCAGTGTTCCGTTTGATACACTGTCGTGGATGTTGTTGACAATCACCATCGTGGGCTTGGCAACCGGTTTGCTGACCGTACGTTCCACATTAAAGACACCACTGTTGGCTTCGCTCAAAGGAGAATGACTGGCTCATGAATGGTTTCGGCAGACAACTTAGATATGATATTTCCCAAGTGCTGGGCGTTGTCCTGGTTGGCATTTTATTCAACTCCTCATTCGTCCTCGCCGAAGAATCAATTCCGCTTGAGAAATTGGTGGTAACGAAAGAGAAGACTTTTATCATCAATAAAAAGACCTACGAAGTGGAAGTCCGCATTTTGCCAGACAAGCATAACCAGGATAAAATTGGAGCGGCCAAAACGAGCTTTACTTTAGGAGTAACCACGCCTAACTACTATTCGAACAACAAAACTGCTCGTATCGTCAAACTTCAAGGCAAAGTCCATTGGCTACTAACCATCCAAACCGCCTACGGCAAAGGCCAATCGCCCAAGACTCCATCTGCCTATGGCCGCGGAACGACCGAAGCCGATCTAAAATCAGCCAATGTGCTGCTCGGTTTCCACGAATACTGTCACCGCCAAGACTATATTGAATACATCAAAACCCGCGGCCTGACCGACTTCGGAATCAAGCGTGGCATCCTGGTCGCCAAATACAAGCAGCTTACCGAACCCAAAAGACTAAACGCCATCGCCACCACACTAACCGAGAAGATGGATATCTATTCGACCGAGAAAACCGATGAAGTGGGTAGTGTGAAGCGGAGTGATTTTTTGAAACGAAACGAGTAGTGAAATTTTCTGACATGTGACTTCTAGCTGTAGTGAAAATCTAGTGCAGCAAGATTAGTCCACAGATTGGGATAACAAAATGTTTGATATGATCAAAAAATGGCTTCGCCTCGGTGAAGCGAGCAAGCACTACACTGAGGGCGTTTATTGCTGGGCTGAAGCATTGCGGTATGATTTCCCTGCTCATGATGATCCTGGCAAAGAAATACGTCAACAGTTGTCCGAACTTGTGCCTGAGGTCGATCTGTCCGTTTTGATCAGCACGAACGAGAACGAAGATATTCGCATTCTTGCAATTGTACTGGCAGCCGTAGATTCGCGAGCAGATTGTCATAATGCCTTGATTGCCGTTCTCAATGATCAGCTTGAATCTGTTCGGCGTTCTGCTGCGATTGCACTTCTCAAAATGGACACGATATCGGGTTTGGCCGCAGTAGTAGCTGGCCATCGACATGGACACGGGATCCGTACACAGGCTGCATACCGCCTTGCAGAACATGGTCCCGCTGCGGTAGATGCTATTCCTTCGCTTTTTGCGTTAATCAACTACTCTGACATAAACTGGCGTTCTCACACTGCTGCATCTATTGCCCTTTCGGCAATAGGAGCTAATGCTTCTCCATACCTAACTCATGCCTTAATTCATGGTTCTGCTCAGTCTAAACATGAATCTGCGTTTGCGATGAGGGAAAATGGAGTGCCAAAAGAGTTTGAAAGTACTGTTAATACAATCCTTGAGCCGGACAATTAAAACAACTGGGACGCTTAATTACTTCCGCAAGTCAGTGAGGTAGGCAGGTTGAAACGTGGTGGGGAGTAGGATATTTTGCCTTGATTACACTACACAAAATCGGTAAAATGAGACCAAGCTTTCGTGGTCTAATTCCTGTTAGGTAGCCAGAACTTCATTTCTCTAATGATTGGATGATCGATGGCAAACTCGGATGAAATTCCTGATATCAATCCTTGGTCAGATCCGTCTGACCCTAAGCCATTCGATATTTCTGAACGCGAAGGGTTGCAGCTAGATCGCAAACGCAATTATTTTCAACTGTCAGCCGTAATCTTACTAGCCGTAATTGGCGCGACGATTGGTTGGTTTCTTGCGGATGAACGGCCTGATATTGTTGCACTAATCGGCGGTGTGGTTGGTGTAGTTCTTGGAACATTCGTCAGCGGATTAGTGATCATGTTTTACGATTACCCCTACTCTCGACTTCAGCTTTTACAAATCCCCGATGTCCCTATGACTGGGCTCGATCATTTGTACTACCAAGCTCAGCGAGCGGGTTGGGCGTTACTCTATCTCGCGTTTGTGACTACTCTTGGATGGGCCTATCTTTTCCTAGTTCCCCAGCCCGCGTTCCCAGGATTTATATTGATTAGTATGTTTGTGGCAATACCTCTTGTTCTCATCCTGTGCAGACCGCGATGCCCATTTTGTAGATTTTCGTTGTTATTTATGTGGAGAAAAGGAGTAACACCCTATCATAATTACTGCCCACATTGTGGAGCGAAGTTTGCAGCGAATCTTGATCAGAAAGATGATTCAAAGTGAAGTAGGATGAACGGCTTAGTGGCTGTGGTTCAGCGTTTTTCATGAATTACGAAAACTTCGTGAAGGAACAGGCACATCCCTGCATCCAAACAAGGGAAGTGACCTTTCCGACGTTCGTGTTTGATTCTTTGTCTGTAGCACTCGCATGCCAGTGATGCTTGCATTTACTGGTAATTGACCTTGACTACGATGTGAGTTAATAGGAGACTTCCGCGCGGCTACTTAATCGCAAGAGTGAATCATCATACGCTTAGAGAATTACCAATAATTGAGTGGTTTGTGTGCTCTTAAATCGCCGATAAATAACATTGAGTATTTTCATCTTAGAAGAAAAGTAGATTGGGAAAGGAATTGCATAACATGTGGATGGCTTACAGCATGACTACCCGAGCTCTGATTTGGCTATCAGTTGTAGCAATGCCGTTCCAGGTTCTTTCTGCCAGCACTTGCGGTTGCAGTGACAGCAATAGCTGCTGTGAGCAGGCCGATCAAGCGACTTGCTGTTGTTCGGATTCTGCAGACCGTGAAGGACGTTATTGTTCTAAGTTAAATCAGATGTCAACTGATCTGTGCTGTTTCAGTTTGCATCAAGGCAACATGACCGATACCAATAAAGTCGAAAAATCTTGTCTGCATGACTGTGGGTTGACTTGCCAGTGTGGCATGGCCAATTATCCCACTCCATTAGCTATTCCAAAAGAGACCAACTCAACCGAGAAACATATCAAGGCCTTCTCTTTTCTCGTTTGTCTTCCATCTGATTCGCAGGCCCAAGTCAAGCAACCGTATAATGTTGCATCATTCTGCTGGGATGCCTTAGCAGCGACAGATCGCTGCATCTCTCTCTGCCGATTCAAGCTCTAAATCTTCTCTCTACAGAATGTTTGCGCACTTTTGGAATCGAATGATTCTTAATCGTAATGCGAATAAAATTACCAAGGACGAGAACAAATGGACTTGACTCGTACGAGTTTAGATAAGATAGTTAAAGAAGGATTCTCAACTAGACCGGTATCATAATGTTCCAATTCTTAGCAAAAACCTTTGTTTTACCTACGCTGATCGTAGCGATGTCTCTTATGAGCATTGTACCTGCGACTGGTGCGTGTGAAGTAATTGGCAAGGGCTGCGAGTCGGAACAAGACTGCTGCATGGGATTGGACGAGGTAGTACAAACTTGCTGCTCTACGTCGATCTATTCAGTCACATGCAACTGTTCTGTTGAGCAAGAGCGTCCCACCACTCCACTAGAGCAACGCACATCGGATGAGCGAGACACTTCTCGCTTGGTTGCGAGCGTGCTAGTGGCGTCTGATGTTTGTGATCACAGTTCACAAATTCAGTCTACCAAGGACTCCGCTCTCTTTTACTGTCTATCTTCATCTCATAGTCAAGCCGTTCTCTGTCGCTGGCTAACCTAATCGTCTGCTCTTGTTAATGTTTCACGCGCTGGTTGTGTGTGAAACACTAATTCCCAACGATTTATCAAAAAGAGATGTATCTTCTTGCCTGACGAAGCACTGAAATTGCTACCAGGGGAACGACCATCTTTCATCTGAAATATAGACTGGTTGCAATAAATCCAGTGAGGTTGTTATGAACGAATCAGAGATGAATACGGCTCCAGTCACAGAGGAAGCCGAGGCTGCGATTTCGCAACCGAGTGCTGAAGAAGCCCTGCGTCAGCGGAATGAACTCCGGCAAGAAACCAGACGCTGGTGGATCGGACTGTTTGTTCAGCCAGCATTGATGATGGCATGTGTCGTAGTCTTGATCATAGGGCTGGGGGTAGCCCAGCGATTAGGAATTATCTCGGCCGGAGATGGCGGAGGGCATAGCCATACGTCCGCAGTTGGCGAAGCAATCCGGTATATCTGCCCGATGATGTGTACTAAGCCGCAATCGGTGCCAGGACGCTGCCCGGTGTGTGCGATGGAGTTGGTTCCAGCTACGTCAGGAGGTGGAAATTCCGACTCTCGCTCTGTGCAAATTGATCCAGCATCTCGTCGAGTTGCTAACATTCATACCGTTGCGGTGAAGTTGATGCCGATGACTCGTACGATTCGAGCCATTGGCGAACTGAACTACGATGAAGGCAGACTCAAGACACTTTCTGCTTACGTCGATGGTCGGATTGATCATCTGTATGCCGACTACACGGGTGTCGTTGTTAAGAAGGATGATCAACTGGCGTTAGTTTATTCACCCAAATTATACTCCAGCCAAGTCGAGATGCTGTTAGCGAAGAAATCTAGCGAGCAATCGCGATCTTCAACTCTCCTACGTGTGACGGAATCGAATCGGGAACTCTACAAAAGTTCCCGGCAGCGATTAATTGAATTAGGGATGACCGACGCTCAGATCAAACAAATTGAACAAGCAGGAGAAGCAAACAGCCGGATTCACTTGTACGCTCCGATCAGTGGCACGGTGATTGAGAAGCTCGTCATCGAAGGCCAGTATGTAAAAGAAGGTCAAGCTATTTATAAAATGGCCGACTTATCGACTCTATGGCTGATGCTTGAGTTGTTTCCAGAAGATGCAGCGACGATTCGATATGGACAAAAAGTCGAAGCCGAGGTTCAGTCTCTACCCGGCCGTAAATTCACAGGAAGAGTGGCTTTTATTGATCCGCATGTTGACCCCAGAACTCGCACGGTCGGAGTTCGGGTTGTCATTCCGAATCAAGCAGGTGAACTGCGAGTAGGCGACTACGCGAAAGCGACTATTGCCGTTCCAGTTTCTAATTCTAGTGACCAGCAACAAAGTGTGTATGACCCTGACTTGGCCAATAAATGGATCAGTCCACGACATCCACATGTGATTGAGGCTTCCGCCGGTCATTGTCGGGAATGCGGTGTTAATTTGGTCCCGGCTGTCGAGCTTGGCTTTACATCTGATCCCAATGCCAGCAACGAATCCATGGTAGTCCCACGTGATGCCGTACTCAGAGCTGGCACAAACAGCGTGCTCTATGTAGAAACGGAACCAGGTCGATTCGAGATTCGCCGCGTTGTACTGGGGCCTGTTTGCGGAGATGTAATTGTGGTTTTGAAAGGCGTGATGCCGGGTGAGCAAGTGGCGACGCGGGGCAACTTCCTGATCGACTCCCAAATGCAATTATCAGGCAACCCGTCTCTCATCGATCCTACTAGAATCGAACCAATGATCGACGAACCGAAAAGCGACGAAGCGATGACACCCGAAATGATTGCCGCGATATCTAAACTGCCGGAGGAGGATCGGCTATTAGCCACAGCTCAGAGAATCTGCCCGGTCACTGAAATGTTGCTTGGCTCGATGGGGACACCACTGAAAGTCGATCTTGCTGGGCAGACGATTTTCATCTGTTGCAAAGGGTGCGAAGCAAGCTTGCTTGAAGCCCCCGAGACCCATCTAGCAAACTTGATCAAAAAAGAAGACGGACTGAATGACAAAGAAAGAGCCGCATTCTCACTGCTCGAATCTGCTGATAGAACTCTTGCCCTACAGCAACGAATTTGCCCTGTTGCAGATTTTAAACTCGGATCGATGGGCAAACCGATCAAGGTTGACGTGAATGGAACTCCGGTTTTTATCTGCTGTGAAGGGTGTCGTGAAAGCCTGCTTGAGGAGCCGGTCAAGTATCTGGCAAAACTTCCCCGCGATAATTCTCCCAAGGAACTAGGGGGAAATCCATCGATGAATTTTCCACCCATTGGTGAGATCCAGATCATTGAGCCTCAAAGTGGAGTTCCACCCATCGGGGATCTGCAACCAATTATCGCACCGGTCATCGAAGTGCCGCAAACTCAAGCCCTACCGGCGTTACCCGAGATTGAGCTACCTGTGGAGATTCTCCGATGATTAAGAAAATTATTGACTTTTGTATCCACGAACGGCTTATGATTCTGTTCGTATCCGTGGCGGTAATTGCTTTCGGATGGTACTCCACAAAAAAAGTACCACTGGATGCCATTCCCAATGTGGGTGAGAACCAGGTAATTGTGCTCACGAAATGGGCCGGTCGTTCGCCCAAAGATGTGGAAGATCAGATTACCTATCCGCTTTCCATTGCTCTCCAATCGGTGCCAGGTTCAAAAAGCGTACGTGGCAAGAGCATGTTTGGTTTCAGTTTTGTTCAGGTGACGTTTGACGACGCGGTCGATTTCTATTGGGCCAGATCACGAGTGGTTGAACAACTAACAACAGTCACTAGCTTACTACCCGATGGCGTTACGCCGACGTTAGGCCCTGATGCCACTGCCCTCGGCCAAATTTATTACTACGTGCTTGATGCGCCAAAGGAAATGAACTTGGCCGATCTACGGTCTAAGCAAGATTTCTTTATTAAGTATTCTCTGCAATCAGTGGAAGGCGTCGCCGAGGTCGCATCGATTGGTGGTTATGTACGCCAGTATCAGATTGAAGTCGATCCAGACCAGTTGCGTTATTACAATATTCCACTCAGCAAAGTGATCGACGCGGTCAAGGCATCGAACATCGATGTCGGCGCAAAGACGGTCGAGAGCGGTGGCATGGAATTCATCGTTCGTGGCAAAGGATTTATTGGCTCGGGAAAGACCGAATCAGAAACGATTGACCAAATTGGTAACACGGTTGTACTCACTCGCGAAGGCGTTCCGGTCCGAGTTAGTGATGTGGCCGATGTACAAACAGGGCCTGCTTTTCGCCGTGGAGCCCTTGATTTCAACGGACACGAAGCAGTTGGTGGGGTGGTCGTCATGCGATATGGCGAGAACCCGCGAGCGGTCATCGAGCGTGTTAAGGCAAAAATTGCATCACTAGAGCCAGAGTTAGACGGGATTAAAATTCGCGGTGTTTATGATCGAACTGTCTTAATCGACGAAACGGTGGCCACGCTATCGGATGCTCTGTTTCATGAAATATTGATCACCATCGCGGTCATGGTTTTGTTCTTGTTACACTTCCGAGCCAGTCTGATTATTGCCATTACATTGCCCATGGCGGTGTTGATGTCGTTCATTGCTATGAACCTATTAGGGGTCGACGCCAATATCATGTCGTTAGCCGGAATTGCGATTGCGATCGGCACAATGGTCGACATGGGAATCATCATTCTGGAAAACGTCTACGGTGCCTTATCAAAGTGGGAGTCAGACGGATCGCCAGGTGGCACACGACAGCGGCTGAAGGTGATTCGTGAATCGGCTGCCGAGGTGGTGCCGGCGGTTATCACAGCGGTTAGCACAACAGTTGTCAGCTTTCTGCCGGTGTTTTTCCTGACAGGACGTGATCATCGTCTGTTTGCGCCTCTCGCCTGGACGAAGACCTTTGCACTCATCTCAAGTCTGATCGTGGCCGTAGTGGTTGTGCCGATGCTCTGTCGCATTTTTCTGAAGAGTTCAAGCGTGAGCAAGCTGACTAGCATGTTCGCAGGGATTGGATTGGCTGGGCTGAGTGCGACCCTTTGTGTTTTTGTCTGGGGAAAACATATCGAAGAGTTGACATCACTCGATATTCTTTGGTCAACCGCCGCGAGTGCTGTAATAGGTTTTGCCATCGGATGGTGGATGTCTCGTGAGCAAATTCGATCTGTAGACAAGAACCCTGTCAGCCGATTTGTACTTTGGTTATACGCTGGGAGATTACGATTGGCATTGCGACGCAAGGCGTTGATGCTCTCGCTTCCGGTCATGATTTTTCTACTTGGACTAGGCGCCTGGATAGGGCTGCCGACCATTCTTCGCCCAGTAGAGAAAGTTGTATCGATGTTGGGAGCCGATTTAAATAATGTTCCTGGCTACGTCGATGCCAAGCATACGTTTGTTGGTCTGAAATCTGACGACTGGATTGCGTTGGACGAAGGGAGTTGGTTTTATATGCCGAGTCTCTATCCGGCAGCCAGTTTCTCACAGGCCATGGAAGTCTTGCAAACACAGGACGCGATGATACATGAGATCCCAGAAGTACAAGACGTACTCGGAAAAATTGGTCGCGTTGAATCGGCCCTCGATCCGGCTCCGGCAGCGATGATTGAAACTTATGTCATGCTCAAGCCTCGTGATCAATGGCGTGAGGGAATGACCGAGAAAAAAATATGGGATGAGATCAATAAAGTTGCTGCAATGCCTGGAATCACCCCAGCATCGGCTTTGCAGCCAATCGAGGGCCGTGTGGTCATGCTGCAAAGTGGTATCAAAGCCTCAATGGCGGTGCGGATTTATGGCGACGATTTGGAAGGATTGGGAAAAGCGTCACTCGCAGTCGCTAAGCATTTAAAGCAGCATCACTTCGTTAATGATGGAACGGTCAGTCCAGATATTGTCATGGGCAAGCCCTACTTCGAGTTCGAGGTAGATCGTGAGGAAGCGGCCCGATATGGCATGACCACAAGAATGGTCAATCAGATTGTGTCGGCAGGCCTGGGCGGAATTGATGTGACCACAACCGTCGAAGGCCGCGAGCGTTATCCTATTCAAATTCGCTACGAGCGTAGTGTGCGTGAAAATATCGATGAATTAGGGCAAGTCACTGTTGTCACCCACACAGGAGAAGTTCTCCCTCTCAAGCGTTTTGCCGACATGACAACCACTTGGGGACCAGGAGCAATTAACAGCGAAGACGCTCGCCTGGTGGCACATGTCTCCTTCTCTCCCTCAGGCGGTGCAGGCGATCTTGAAACGGTGGAGTCGGTAATGAAATCGCTCAAGGCTGCTCGCGCAAGCGGAGATTTAGAATTCCCCGAGGGCAATTTCGAGTTACAAGCGGTGGGTTCGTTTCAAAACCAAATCGAAGCGAACTTGCGTTTGATGTGGATCATACCCATGGTGATCATGATCAACTTACTACTGCATTATCTTCACTTCCGTAACTTCCCGATATCACTGGTTGTTTTCTCAGGAATTCCGTTTGCGGCTGCCGGGGGCATGATCGCTGTTGCCACGATGGGCGTTGATATGAACACGGCGATGTGGGTTGGTTTTATTGCGTTATTTGGCTTGGCCGCTGATGATGGAATTGTGATGGCAACCTACATGCGAGAGACACTCAAACGCCGCACGATTCGTAATGTGGAAGATATTCGTAACGCAATTTATGAAGCAGGTCTCAAACGAATTCGTCCCTGCACCATGACCACGGTGACTACCCTCGTGGCATTACTGCCAGTTTTGCTATCTACCGGAAGAGGAGCAGATGTCGCGCGGGCGATGGCTTTGCCTGTGTTTGGTGGCATGCTCATCGAACCGTTCACCACATTTATCGTGCCGACCCTTTATTCCGCTTACATTGAATTTAAAATGCGTGCCGGATTTCAAGATGAATACTGGACGAACATCGAAGATGAAAGCGGTAGTCAGGAAGACAGTTTAGAAAATGTAGCGGCATGATGACTTGGAAATCAGATTAAGATCTCAAGTCAATTTAGCACGCAAATAATGAATCGATTTTCACTATCGCACGTTGCGATGTGAGTTAGTTAAACGTCCTATTGAAAAAGGAAACTATTATGAAGATTGCAAGGATGCTTTTGATGATTGTTTGTGTTGTGACCGCAAGCCAATTTGCGGCCGCTCAGGAAATATCAAAACACGATCAGATAAAAATTGCGGTGCAAGCAGTCTGTCCGATGACAGGTCAAAAGCTCGGGAGTATGGGGCAACCGCTCAAAGTCAAAATTGGAGAAGAGGAAATCTTTCTCTGCTGCAAAGGCTGCCTGAAAGTAAAAGTGGACCCGAAGCATTGGGCCACCATTCACAGCAACTTTGCCAAGGCACAACAGATATGTCCTGTGATGAAACAAAAACTGCCTGAGAATGCAAAGTGGACCATTGTGAAAGGGCAAATCGTTTATATTTGCTGCCCTCCGTGCACGAAGAAAATCGCAGCAGATCCAGCCACCTACTTGGGTAAAATCGACGAGCTTTACCTGGCCTCATTGCGTAAGCGAAGCACAATGCGATAACGGAGTAACATTATTCTCAAGTGCAAATCTTGGGCATCTCGGCATGCTGTTGGGTTGCTCAAGCATTTGAACTCCCACAAGAATAGTGGACACGCCAAGAAGTGGGAACACAACGATGCTATAAGAAGAGTGACAACAGATGAGAGATAGCGAGTTTTTAATTTTTATTGAATGTTTGGCTTTTGGCTAAATGTTCGCTCCCAGTAAATTGAATTCTATTGACGTTCTTCAGGAATATTTCGGATTGGTCGGATGATTGCTTCAAGCTCTGCAATCGATATGCCCGATAATTGAGAGAGTGAAATATCTATTTGTGTTTACTAGGAATGTCTACCATGCGATCATGGTCAAAATGTCTGATATGGTTTGCTGTCTTGATATTGCCCCTTCAGGCAGTACAGGGAACAGACTCATTTTGCCACTGTGAACAGAATTCCACGACTTCGCATTGTACTTGCGAGCAGACATCCTACTGCCGCTGTATTCAAGAGCATGATCATGTTGCACACGAATGCAGCAATGATTCTAAGTTGAATTCCCGGCATTATGCATTGCATAAACATGTAAATCAGCAGCAAGAATGTCCCAGTGATTGTTTCTGTCGTCGCTTGCCGGAGTCGCCATGGAACACAGACTCTCCAGCGAAAAAACTGCATAAACCTACTGTCCAGACATCAGCCATGAGTAACAGGGTTACCCATAGTCGCATCACAATATTCGGAGACACGTATCTTTCTGTCTCTCCTTCGATATCTTCACAGCAACTCTGCATCTCTTTGTGCAAATTTACTCTATAACGATCCTTGCCTCTCTTCTTGAGAGGTAATAGAGGCTTTGATTACATCCTATTATCAGTGGGATCATTTTATTGTAATCCAATAAAATCCTTTGCTTGAAATTAGATATTTGCAAGCACCTGATAAATAGTAACCAAGTATTTTGTTCCGAAAGATATTGAGATGTCGATAAAACGATTATGTTTTAATTTAATGTTATTCGTGTGCCTAACACTTGCCTCCGTTGGTTGTCGTGCAACAGGCAATTCCGTGCCAACACGGCCATCACAGCAGGCGGCCATAGGCGAGCAGCCAGCGTATGCGAATGATTTACTAGTTAATCCACAGTTGCCAAGCTTTGAGCAATCATTTCCATCACCGCCAATTCCAGAAGCTGAATACCGTACTACTCAGTTTGACTCAATTGGCAGTTTACCTACATCCGCCTCATCGAATTGTTGCAGTAAGAACTGAGATGAAAACGAAATTCAGAGTGAAAATATAAGCCTGAGAAAAGTACGATCTTCTCGGTTACCCCAAACATAATCAAGATAAAATCTGGAAGGACATTATACCGTGAAACGACTATGTGTGATCGCCGGCGCCACCTTATTGCTTGCAAGCGGGTGTCAAATGGCAGGGACTTCAAAGGAGTCCAATTTGTTAGGTGACCAAATGTATCAAAGCTACCTCGATACTTCGGAGGTCTCGAAATCTGAGAATCACAGTTCAGATTTCGCCTTGCAGCCAGCGACTATTCGCAATCTAATCCCAACAGAATTAGATATCATGCAAGTCCAGTCAGCCTCGTTCCAGGAAGAACGAGATCGACGGCAGCCAGAGATAGCACTATCGAATTTTACGCTGGAAGAATTGGAAGGCATTGCATTACAAAATAACCCTAGCATCGCAGAAGCGGCAGCCCTTGTGGAAGCAGCACAGGGTAATAGGGTTCAAGTGGGATTGGGGCCTAATCCTGTTCTTGGTTATTCTGGTCAGCAACTTGGAAGTAGTGGACAAGCTGAGCAACAAGGAGTCTTCATTGGCAAGGAATTTATTACTGGCAAGAAGCTTGGTTTAAATCAACAGAGAGCTTCTTGGAAGGTTCAGCGGGCGGAACGTGAACTTGAGGCATTTCGATTGCGGGTACTCACCGATGTGCGAGTCAGATTCTATGATGTGCTAATCGCCCAACGACGCCGAGAATTAGCAGGTGAACTGGTTGGAATTAGCACCCAGGGTGTAGAAGCAGCTCAAGCCTTATTTATGGGCCAAGAAGTGAGCGAAGCCGATCCACTAAGAGCAAAAGTCGAGGCAGATACTGCGCTTATTCTACTTCAGACATCGGTCAATCAACATGTTGAATCCTGGCGTTTACTTACTGCCGTGCTTGGGATGCCAGAGCTTACGCTTCAGCGACTTCAAGGAGATTTGAGTGAAGCCAATGTCGAATTGTCATGGCAAGACACATTACACCAAGTGATCAGCGAGAGTCCAGAAATTGCTGCTGCGTATGCAGACATTGAGGCAACCCGCTGGGCTATCCAGCGAGCCTATGCCGAGAATATTCCTAATGTTGAAGTGCAAGCGGTAATTCAAGATGATCGAGGAACTGGCTCAACCAACGGTAACCTTCAAGTAAGTCTTCCGATCCCGTTTTGGAATCGTAACCAAGGTGGAATTCGACAAGCACACTACGAAGCAATTGCTGCAGAACGGGCAGTGGAACGTCTCACGTTGGATCTACAGGCTCGATTAGCCTCCGCGTTTCAGCGATATGAAAGTGCTCGTAATCAAGTCGATAAATATTCGCAAAAAGATGGAATATTAGATAACGCCAGTCGAACTCTGGAACTGATACGCATTGGTTACAGAGCTGATGAGTATAACGTGCTAGATTTGTTAAATGTCCAACGGACATATTTCCAGGCGAATATTACCTACCTTGATGCACAACGTGAGTTATGGGTATCTGTTATGCAGATCCGAGGGCTATTGCTTACTGATAGCTTGTCAAAATGATGCTGTGAAAGAAGTATAAACTAGGCAAAGATACAAGTAGAAGGATTTTTTGATGTAAGACGTCGGTTTGACAATCAGGTAAGATAGGTTAAACTTAATAATGGTTATTTTACCAGTGGCGTGACAAGCCACTCGTCCGTTGGTTCGGTTATTACTAGTACAAACGAAGACTGGAAAGTTCCATAACGATCACATGATCCGTAGATTCCTCTGTTTATTACTCGTTCCTCTGATGCTGGCCAACCAAGGCCTGTGCTTCGCGCATTCGCATTTTGGAACAGACATTCTTGACTCAGAGGGGCACTCTTCAAAGCCGCATTTTCATGCTGGCGACCATAATCATTACGAGTTGAAGAGTGACCATGTAGCCCAAGGACAAGTAGACCAGACACAGGGGCAGCATTCTGATCGCATGCCCAGTTCCGAACATGACGGCGAAGATCACAGCAAAGATCACCTGTCGCTCATTCAGCCCTCGACTGATCATGATGCTGATGCTGTTTATTACCCAGAAGCGGCCACATTAGCTCATTTCAGACAGATGGTAGTGATTGATTCACCGTTCTGTCTCGCATTCGCCGCTACTTCACCGGCCGCACATCAGAATAAAGACGGGTTGCTGCTTTCTGGGCAGTCACCTAATTCGGTCTTTTACCCGGATTGTCCCATCTATCTTAGTACGCTTTCTCTGCGTATTTGATCTCATCGACGGACATCGCTAGCGTCGTTGTTGGTGTTCTCTAATATCGTTTCTTGCTTCGATTACGCATACTTTTTGCGTTTTTTCCTAGCGATCTCATGTTAATAAATCAGTTTTTCCCTTATTGAGGTGGAAATATGCGTCCAAAGCAAATACTCGGGGGCATTGTCTTTTTCATTGCCGTCATTGGAATAGGTGGCACTGCGTTCATCACTCGTGATCAATGGTTACCCTTGTTAAATCCAGAGGCGTCGACCGCCAAAGCAAATGCAGGGCAACCGCCCGTTAAAGAAGCCAAAGTGCTGAAGCTCAGTCCTCAAGCGCGAAAGAACCTCGGATTGGTCTCGAAGCCGGCAGCCCTGCAAGACTATTGGCGAACCATTCAAGTGCCTGGCATTGTGGTTGATCGCCCTGGCCAATCCGATCGTGGCATTACTTCGCCTGCTGTTGGGATTGTAACCCAGATTCATTCCTTTGCAGGTGACACCGTCAAATCGGGTGATACATTATTTACCCTGCGATTGTTTAGTGAATACTTACAGAACACACAGTCCGAACTGTTCAAGGCAACGCTAGAAACACAATTGTTGCAAGAGGAGCGGACTCGGCTTGGGAAACTTGCAAGAAGCGGTACGATCGCGGGGAATCGCATCATTGAACTCGACCAACAGATTCACCGGCAAGCTGGTCTGATTCAAGCGTACCGGCAGGACTTGCTCACGCGTGGCCTGCTTCCTTCACATATAAAGCAAATCACAGCAGGTGAGTTTGTCTCTACTATCGATGTGGTTGTGCCGGTACCAGTGAGCGAAGATCGTAGTCCACGCGTGATCCAGCCAGTGGTCTCTCTAGACTCCCCTGACGATGAATCCTTCGTCTATGAAGTCCAAGAGTTGAAGGTCGAACTCGGGCAACAGGTCCAAGCAGGGCAGTTGCTTTCGGTGCTGTCAAACCATCGGAGTCTCTACATAGAAGGGCATGCTTTCAAGCAGGAAGCACCAACGCTCGAACGGGCCGCGAAGAATGGCTGGTCCGTCGAAGTTGAGTTCGCCGATGATGACAGTCGCCACTGGCCACCGCTGGAACAAACATTTCGGATTCGCCATCTGGCGAATACAATCGATCTTGCCAGTCGCACGTTTGATTTCTTCATTCCATTAATGAATCAGTCACGGGCTTATCAGCAAGACGGGCAGACGTTTGTCGTTTGGCGTTTGCGACCAGGGCAACGTGTACGCCTGCATGTTCCTGTTGAACAAATTGAAAATGTCATAGTTCTTCCGGCAGCAGCGGTCGTTCGTGAAGGTCCAGAAGCTTATGTGTTCCGTCAAAACGGTGACCTTTTCAATCGCATACCTGTACACGTACTACACGAGGACAGCCTAAGCATCGTGTTAGCAAATGATGGCAGCGTAGCTCCAGGATCCTATTTGGCACAAGGCTCCGCCGCTTCGCTTAATCGTGTGCTGAAAGCGCAAGCTGCCAGCGGCATGCGTGCCGATGTCCATGTGCATGCCGATGGCACCACTCACGCTCCTCACTAAGGAAAGGAATTTCAAAAATGCTTAATGCCATCATCCGAATTTCGCTTCGCTACCGTATGCTTGTTGTGGTAATCAGTGTCGGCATGTTGATTTACGGATCCTATTTAGCAACGACGATGCCCATTGATGTTTTCCCCGACCTGGATCGCCCACGGGTCATCATCATCACAGAGTGTCCTGGACTGGCCACTGAAGAGGTCGAGACTCTCGTCACGCAACAAATCGAAATCGCATTGCTGGGTGCCAGTGGTGTACAGGATGTGCGTAGTCAAACCACATCTGGGTTGAACGTCATTTACATTGAGTTCGATTGGACTACAGATATTCGTGCAGCTCGGCAGACCGTACAGGAACGCTTGTCTTCACTTGAAGGTGTGCTGCCGAAGGGAATCAATCCACAGATGACGCCGCCCTCGTCGATCATGGGACAAATTGTGATCGCGGGCATCTATCGGCAGCAAGGGCCTAAAGGGGGTGAGTTAACCGTAATCGATAGAACAGATTATCTCGCCGAGTTGATAGGATCACCTGAGGGGCAACCGCCTGAACTCGTTATCTGGAAGCCGGGCAATCGCCGTCGCCACGAAACCTGGCAGGAAGTGATGTACTCCGACCTCGAATGGGGCGACTCCTCTGAATCGAATGCGAGCGATGGAGCATACGCTACACTAATGATCGAAGGTCGCTCAATCAAGGTGAACTTCCAGACCCACCAGCAACGTCAAATGGAATTGCGTACGGTTTCAGATTGGGTGATTCGACCAAGGATTCTCAAGGTTACAGGAGTGGCCGAAGTTTTTCAAATGGGGGCTGACCGCAAACAATATCAGATTCTGGTCGATCCAACTGCCCTACTGGAATACGATGTCACACTCCAGGACGTTGAACAGGCCCTACAAGAAAGCAACATTAACACTAGCGGCGGCTTTGCGGTCACTGGTGAGACCGAGCGACCCATCCGAATTCTGGGGCGTCTAGGCCCTGACTCTCGTGTTGTTCTGGAAGACTTGCGGAAAGTGCCGGTGAAGGTCAAGCAACGGAGAGTCATTCTACTAGGCCAAGTTGCCCGTGTCGTGGAAGGACCGCAGTTTAAGAGGGGCGACGGTAGTGTGAACGGTCGACCTGGCGTGGTCTTCACGATTGTCAAGCAACCCCACGTTGATACTCGTGCGATAACGGACTCTATCGAAACGGCATTTGATGAAGTAGAAGCGTCGCTGCCAGCAGACATCATTATTAATTCAGAACTGTTTCGACTCAAGAATTTCATTGATCGCGGTATCTTTAACGTCGGCGAAGCACTCGTGATTGGGGCCTTCCTCGTCATCATTATTCTCTTTCTGTTTCTGTTAAATTTCCGCACGACCTTCATCACGCTCACCGCCATTCCTCTGTCATTGGTGATCACAATGTTGGTCTTCCGTTTAATCGGACACTTGACTGGATCGGAGTTGTCGATCAACGTCATGACACTCGGTGGATTGGCTGTCGCTATGGGAGAACTCGTCGACGATGCCATCGTTGACGTAGAGAATATCTTTCGGCGGTTGAGTGAAAACAATGCGTTAGAAAATCCGAAGCCAGCCATTGAGGTTGTCTATGAAGCCAGTAAGGAGATTCGCAGTGCCATCGTCTTCGGTACGGCAGTGGTGATCTTGGTGTTTTTGCCACTTTTTGCACTTTCAGGTGTCGAAGGACGATTGTTTACTCCACTCGGCGTTGCCTATATCGTTTCCATTCTTGCATCTCTGCTTGTGTCACTCACGATCACTCCGGTGCTTTCGTACTACCTGCTACCACATTCAAAAGCCACGCATCGTGACAGTGATGGTCTGCTTCTAAGAATCTTAAAGGGAATGACTGGCTACCTAATTCGCTTCAGTATGGCTTGGCCGAAAATGCTATTGCTGGCGACTTGGGTTGGGGTCGGCTTGGCCGGGTGGCAATTTGCACAACTGGGCCGTAACTTCCTGCCGCAATTTGATGAGGGCAGCGTGTTGGTCAATGTTACCTTGCCGCCTGGATCATCGCTTGATGCATCCAACCAGACATCGAGTATTATCGATGCGAAGTTCCGTAAAATGCAAAAAACGGACAAAAATCCCGACGGCGAAATCCTGCACTTTGTCCGCCGCACAGGTCGGGCTGAGAGAGACGAACATGCGGCACCCGTCAATTCAGGTGAATACATCCTAAGCATGAATCCCGAGTCGACCCGACACCGTGAAGAGGTCATTGATGAATTGCTAAGTGAGTTGAGAGAGGAGGTGCCGGGAGTCGACATTGAAGTCGAACAACCGTTGGCGCATCTGATCAGCCACATGCTCTCAGGCGTTTACGCTCAAATTGCGATCAAGATCTACGGCGACGATATCAACACCTTACAGCAGACAGCCGAAAGCGTGAGGGAGACCATTCAATCAATTGATGGCCTTACGCCACCTGTGGTTGAGTCGATCCGGATGACCGAAGAACTACACATCCGTCTTCGTCCTGACGATTTAGCTTTTCATGGTGTGACGCGAGCGTATGTCGCGCAGATCCTACAAACCGCCTTGCAAGGAGAAGTCGTGTCGCAGGTATTGGAGGGGCAACGCCGCTTCGATCTTCTGATCCGATTAGAAGAAGATTATCGTACAGATTACGCCAATTTAGGACGACTGCGAATCGACCTGCCAAACAACCGTGGTCAGATCGAGTTGCGAGAACTGGCCGATATCGGTGAGGGCGTAGGCCCTAATGCAATCAATCGTGAGAATGCCCGTCGTCGCATCGTCATTCGCTGCAATACTCAGGATCGTGACTTGGCTAGTGCCGTTGCCGAAATCGAGCAGCGTGTCCAAAGCCAAGTACAACTGCCCGAAGGGTACTTCATCGAGTATGGAGGCCAGTTTGAGAGCCAGCAGCGTGCGACAAGACTCATCCTGATTCTAGCGGGTGTTTCGGTCGTTGGCATGTTTTTGGTATTGATGATCCTGTTCCCCTCTGTACGAATTGTACTGCAAATCCTCAACTCGCTCCCCACCGCATTCATCGGGGGCGTGATGGCGTTGGTGCTCACGCAACAAGATTTGACAGTTGCCAGTCTTGTGGGCTTTATCTCGCTCGGCGGTATTTCTGTCCGTAATGGTATTTTGCTGGTAACGCACTATATTCACTTAATGAAGGAAGAGGGTGAGGAGTTCACACAACAGATGATCTTACGCGGCAGCTTGGAACGACTCGCTCCGGTACTGATGACCGCTCTGACTGCAGGATTCGGACTATTACCACTGGTCGTCGGCGGTCAGGAACCAGGGCGTGAAATTCTCTATCCTGTTGCCACGGTGATTCTAGGTGGCTTGATTACATCGACCTTCTGCGAATTTCTCATACACCCTGGCCTGTTTTGGAAGTTCAGCGGCAAGGACGCGGCAAAAGTCGCACATTTGCATAAATTGGAAGACAACTCAGATCACAGTTTTATCTAAACCTAATACTTGCCAGTTATCAATTCATGCCCTGTGGTATGAACTGGCATCACTCACTTGAGAAGGAG
This sequence comes from Blastopirellula sp., assembly GCA_002733575.1. Taxonomy (GTDB): domain Bacteria; phylum Planctomycetota; class Planctomycetia; order Pirellulales; family Pirellulaceae. The sequence continues at coordinate 37,361 of NVWB01000017.1, forward strand.
TTTAACCCTATGAAGAAGTTACAACTGAAGCTCGCTCCCCTGATGATTCTCGGGACGCTCGCATTTGTCATCGGCTGCGGTGAATCACAACCGGCACCGAATCCTGCATCGCCAATCCCAAACCAAGATACCGAAGAAGTTGTACCACACGCAGGCCATGGATCTGGTCCACACGATGGAACAGTCGCTGACTGGGGTGGTGGTAAGTATCACGTCGAATTCACGGTAGATCACGATAAACAGGAAGGCACGGTTTACATTCTCGGAGACGACGAAAAAACTCCCTCTCCTATCAAAGCCGCCGAGATCCAACTAAGTATCACAGATCCCGTGATGCAAGTCTCGCTAAAGGCCGCACCACAAGAAGGTGATCCCGAAGGCACCGCCTCGCGTTTTGTTGGTAACCATGAAAGCTTGGGCGTAGTGCAGGAATATGCAGGCACGATTTCAGGTGTGATCGATGACACACCGTATGCTGGTGATTTCAAAGAAGAACCACATCTGGAAAACTGATCCGGGAATACGTTGCTTATTCCATTAACTACTTTGAAATAGGCTCAATTATCTCGTCCACGTTCGCTGACCCACTAATTGGTCAGCGAACGGACGATTTCAGTGAGGAAATGCTACTCTTAAAGTCCCCACAGAGAGAACAAATCGTCGACCAGAAATTCCTGGTCATTTCTTGAGAGCAATAAGCTCGTATCATTATCATCGATAGTCGCCAACTCTAATAGTTGATCATTAAAATCGAGTGGTTCGTAGCTGGCCGACCACATGGCATCCAGTTCGACTACGGTTGCCAGCGGTTCAGGATTAGCATCTCCCTCTTTTACGTTGAAAACGGGCTCTGGTTCAAGTAGTGGGGGAGTTTCAAAGGCTTGACTCTGAAAGTCAACTTGGGCCTGAAGGAAACTTGAATCGCGTTCTACTACAACTTCTAGCAAAGACTGACCTACAAGATCTAAGGCGAAATTTTCTTCTATGATATAATTAGCATCGATTAAAAAGTTAATCGCCTCACGGTCCAGTGGTTCCGTGATTGCAAAATGAATTGTGTTCCCTGCTTCTTGGGAATAACCAAAGTGATTTACCAAGCGAGAAAGATCAGGCAATCCGACACTTCCACTTTGATCAAAGTCTGATCGATACGCAGTAGGATCATTTGTGGTTGAATGCCCAAACGAATTTACCAATATTGATAAGTCGGACAAGTCGACCCTATTGTTGTCGTTAATATCGTACCGAACAGCTTGAATGATTGTTGGGATGTCAGCGGAGTTGGCACCCCAAAGTGGAACCGTGAATTGCTCCAATTCAATCTCAGCGTTAGACATTATCGGGAGTGAAGCGTTTGACTCTTCTGGGAACGTATTTTCAACATTGGAAACGATGTTGGAATTTGCCGGAATTCGAGCAATTAAGATCGATTGACCCTTGCCGATATTCGGAGAGTTGCCGTCAAGGCTTGCTGAGACAATTATTTGTCCAGGCAATGTGCTGATGACTAAATTATCAATGCCACCCCCGGCGTCCCGATTTATCAGATCGAGATCAATCATCGAGTCGTCGTAGTCGAGAGTGAATTCAACGCTCGTCAAACGCTGCACAACATTGGCAGGTACTTTGGCATAAACCTCGATATAATAATCTTGCCATTCATGAACTTGAACCATGCTGGCTGGTACGGCTGCAACACTCCCATCGGGCATAGTTTCCGTTGGTGTTAGCACTAATGCCATGTCAAATATCGCAGGGTCATAAAATTGATAATTTGCCAGTGATGCCAGCTCGCTAGCCGTTAAATAGTCGCCTGCATGTTCGGCAAAACCGCCCGGCCCTAACAGTGCTTGAACATCCTCTTGGATGGCAGCTTGCGAATAGTCAATTACGTTTAATACGCCTAAGCGAATCGTTTCATTCGCAGGGACGACGATGTCGTATTCCCAGACTAGCTCATCATTGACAAGTGATATGCTGGTCGGTGTTATGCCAAGTGGACCATGCAGCATGTGAATAACAGCCGGAGCACCCGCATTGTCAGCGTCATCGGTTGCAATCCACATATCAGTTGGTTCGATGATCAGATCTCCATCTGACGTGGCAATGACGCTGGAACCTTGTGCAAGCTGAGATGAGTAAGCAACAGGAACGGCAATCGGGCTGCTCGTGGTATTGGTAAACGAATCAATCGTGCGTGCAAAATTTTCGTCTCCAACATTGGGAACGCTCACTTCTCTTTGAACATCAAGCCCCATCTGAGAAACTATCGATGTTGTGACTGTTCTTCCACTGTCAGCAAGGCTGTAAGCTTCAGGAAATCGGAGATAGATTGAATCTAGTCTGAGGCGGTTAAGAGAAGCAAACTGATTAAGAATCTGGCCAGCACCCATCCCCGCATATCTAACATCAAGTAGATATCCATCAAGAGTTGATAGTGTGTGAATTGGATTAGAGAGCATCAGCACCATATCATCGCCATCGCCACCGAGATAGCTAACAGTCGCATCGATCGGGTGGCCTAGGATATCGCTATAAACCGTTCCTTCAGGAACCGGAATGATGGAAGTTCCACCAGTGCGAGAAATAACCGTGAGTGTTTCTCCCCCGAACAAATTTAATCCACCCTGAAAACGAAGCTCGGATAGTGTGCTTAGGTCCACCTTTCCGGTTGCTATAATCTGATCGTTTCCATCATCAATTCCGGGATAATCGGTTGCTCGGATATCGAATATGATACTGCTACCAGGTGCTATTATTAGATCACCGATCACCTCTAATGTCCCAATTTCAAGATTCCCCCCAGGGGAGATAATCCCATCAAGCGTAACCGTATCGCCCTGATGCACAATTATATCGGTGTGTAGACCATCCTTGATTTCTCCACCGCTGATTGTGACGGAGTCATTGAAAATTACCGTTTCGATCTGGATATGGCTTGCATCAAACGCGGCGTCCCCGATAGAGATGGAACTAAAGCCATTTACTAGATTTTTAATTTCAGAATCATCCAGGTTGAAGCTACCCGCTCCGCCACCCAGCCCAATGGATGTGTTGGGTTTGCTCTGCTTTAGAGTCAGTGTGCCTGTGCCTGAAATGTTGCTCCAGAGATTAATGTCACTCGCAGTGATATCTATATTCCCTGATCCTGCATAGACTGCGGCATTCTCGTGTACTGTTTCAAGTTGATTGTAGAGATAAGCGGCCCCTGATTTCAGTCCATTTGTTGTGTTGCCATAAGCGCCCACAATAACCGTTCCAGCGTCAATGGCAATCGCTCGACTAAAATACAAACTTGGTGAAGAATCGGATGCGAGAATCTTTTGCTGCTCGCTCCATGTGCCATTCTCACTTTCAAAAATATATGCTGACCCAGCATTCTGATCGCCATTTTGAGTTGAAAAACCAGTCCCTACAACGATAGTTTCGCCATCAATATCGACACTCAATCCGAAGTGAAAAGCATTATCACTTGCTGTAAGTATTTGTTGTTGACTCCATGTGCCTGCTTCACGTGTAAATATGTAGGCCGTGTGTTCAAGATGAGCGCCTAGTACAATGGTATCATTGTCAATGGCTAAGAATTCACCGAAATGTACGTTGTCTTCTGGGTTCAAGGCGATTAATTTTTGAGATTGATTCCATACGCCATTTTGTTCATTAAAAACATACGCCGAACCAGCACGATCAATATTGTTGTGGTCATCAAATCTTGCACCTATGACCACCGTTGTATTGCTAATAGCGACAGAAGTACCGAACTCATCCCCATCGATTCCATCTACTGATTGAAGAATTTGTTTCTCTACCCAGACTCCGTTTTCTTGTTTGTAGATGTAGGCCGATCCAGCAAAACCAGAATCAGGTACACCGATTACGGCATATTCGCCATCAAGAGCTACTGTATCACCAAACCGTCCGTATTGAATTGGGTTATCGGCCGTAATAATTTGCTGTTCAGACCAGACTCCGTTGGATCGAGTAAAGACATAAACGGCACCAATATCTGTATAATTTTCATCATCGTAACCACGAGCTCCAATCAGTGCGGTGTCTCCATCTAAAGCCATGGAGAGGGAAAATACATCATTTCGTGATCCATCTGATCCTAAAAGTTCTTGCTGAAAGACCCATTGATTACCAATTTTGTCAAACACATAAACAGAGCCTTGTCCGCCATCGACATACGTTCCGACGAAGGCCGTGTCACCACTTATGGCTACTTCCTGCCCAAAGAAATCATCTGCCTCACCGTCGGATACTAACAGTTTCTGCTGTTCGACATAGTCACCTAAAACGCTCTTGGTAAGTGTAAATAGACCGCTGCCATTTTGGTCACTATCGGCAATTGCTTCGAAGTTTCCTCCGAGTGTTATTAACTCAGCATGTAAGGTAATGTCTTCTGCCGCGATCAATGTAACATCGCCTCCGCCAGAGTTGACTTTTCGGTTCAACACGATTGAATCGTTACTGATGATGTTCAAGTTCATCGCAGTTTGAGAAAAATCGATTGGGGAACCAATGGTGACCGTTCCGGTTTGTGAATCTCCGAGAGTGATCGTGTTAAAACTTGATGAGATCAATTGAAATTCAGCCGCATGTAAATAGAGTGTACTCGCTGAATTTCCAACTCCCATCGAAGTGCCAGCAGTAACAGGGGAAATTGTTAAGTTGCCAGTTGATTTCAGAGTTAGTCCTCCCTGAAAATCAATCGTATCTGCTTGCAATCTAATAGGGCCCTGTGCGGATGCTCCGCCAATGACACTACTTGCCCCTGCGATTAAAGCTGAAGTATTTCCATGCCCTTGTGCGATCAAGTCAATTGAGCCTCTGCCTTTGGAGAGAACCTGCCCACTCAAGTTGATTCCATTCGAAGTTCCACTGCTTGTTGTACCATCCAGTTTGATAGAGCCAGAAGTCGATTGAACAACGGAATTGGTGGTGAAATTGATCCCATGATTGGAATTCGATGTTCCGTTGCCTCCAGTTCCTTTAATTGAAATGTCCCCATCAACCGTGGTTACATCGGTAGTTGTTCCATAGATGTAAACTCCATAATTTTCCTCTGAACCAGCTCCGCCAATTCCTTCAATATGAATATTGGCTGCATTCAAACCAGTGCCTGTTGATGAGATCGTGTCAATATTAAAGAGTGTCACACCGCTCACTAGATAACCTGGAGCTATTCCACCTGTTCCATTGATATCGATGTCGCCATCAACACTCGTCAGTTTTGTCGCTGTTCCATCCATATAGACGCCATGCGTTTGATAAGTTCCTGAACCTCCAATACCCGAGAGAGTAATTTTCGCTGCATTCGGGCCAGTTCCGCTTGAAGCAATAGGGCCAGTCCCTTTCATCACGATTCCGATATTGGCTTCGGCAGTCCCGCTGCCTCCTTGCCCGATTATTGAAATATCACCATCAACGCTAATCACACTGCTGGTTGAGCCTAAGATATTGACGCCTTGATTCCAGCGAGATCCCTTGCCTCCGGTTCCTTTCAAAAGAATCGTTCCAGCGTTTGGTCCTGTTCCAGTAGACTGAATCAAACCAATGTTATTAATACCAACACCTAGATTGCTATTTTCAGTTCCGGTACCACCAAATCCTTCAAGGAGGATGTCCCCATCAATCGTGGTCAAAGTGGTTGGACCACCGTTGAGAGAAACACCAGGGTTGTCTGATGTACCAGTACCCCCAAATCCTTTCAGAGTAATGTTAGCCGCCAACTCCCCTGTGCCTAGTGATTGAATTGAGCCGATAGGATTTATGAAAATACCTCGATTGCCTGAAGATGAGCCAACGCCCCCTGTTCCCTCAAGGTAGATATCGCCATCGATGCTGGTGAGATTCATTGAATCCGCGGTGATTAAAATGCCTCGATTGTCAGAAGTACCGGCACCCCCGGCTCCGATAATCGAAATTTTTGCCGCATGTTCCCCGCTGCCCGTTGATGTAATTTCTTGGATGCCGTTGAGATGAATTCCAGTATTCTTTTCACCGGTTCCGTCTGCTGCTGTGCCTGTGATCGTGATGTCTCCATCAACGCTGGTCACTCTGGTTTGGGCACCTAGCAGATAAACCCCTAAATTTCTATTGACGCCTGCTCCACCTGTTCCAGTGATCGTGATTTCCCCGGCGTTCTCACCTGTTGCAGTCGAAACAACTGACGTTCCGGCATCGAGCATCACACCGTAGTGGTAACCTGAATCATAGATTCCTCCTTTGCCATCCATGACAATGTCGCCCTGGCCAGTCGTGGTAAAGCTTGAAGCAATGGCCCTCACACCTGCAAAATGCCCATCAATTCCTGCTTGATTGGCTATCAGTTGAATTCCACCATCGACCGTAGACAAACTAGCACCCAAGGTGAATTCGATATTTCGAGAAGCGGTCAATTCAATCGATCCAATTCCCGTTGTAAATATACCGGTATTATCATTGGGTGTAAGAATCGTGCGTGCTTCAACGACCAAAGAATGATCTTTTGCAAAAGAGAGCATGCTATTTAGATTGACAGTTCCTCGAACAGCACCCCCATGAATGTTAACAGTCGCTGGATAGTTGTTTGCGAGTGAATTGACATCAACAATGTTAGCCCCCATTTCCCGAACATTGATTGTCAATGTGTCTGTTGGGTTTATAAAAGTAACCTGCTCGGCCATATCTGAATCAATCAGGGTTTGGCCACTGCCAGCATCGCTAATGGTGATGGTTGATGATGTATTCGTATAGTTCAGCGTGACATTGGCAGCCTGGATGTTGGAAGTGATTGGCTCCAACCCTGTGTAAGTTATGGTTGGGTTGCCAGAGAGGTCAATCGACCCCGAAGATTCATCAACGAAATTGTAAACGGTATCCAAGAAGTAGCTACCGGATAAAATCAGTTGATCCCCAGGATCAGATGACGTATTGCTGCCACCATTGAAGATGATCTCATGATTGAAATTTCCTGTTGAATAATCAATTGTCAGTGTATCGTCACCACCTCCAGCATTAAGGATAATATCGCCGGTGAAGCTTGGGTTATTCGACAAATCAATTTGAATTGAATCTGTCTCACTGCCAGTTCCGACGACGGATTCATCCAGCAGCATCCTTGAATTCTCTAAAGAGATCGATAGAACATCGTTTTCCATAGAGAACAAATATTGATCCTCTTCATCTTCAAAGTCGTCAATGACTAGGTTACCGTTCTCATCAATTGAAACCGTTGAGCTAATCGAATCAATGTCTGACACATAGATATCATAATTTGAGAGAGTATCGACTCCAGTTACTAAATTGGTTGCGGCACTTTGATAAACAACCTTGGTGCCATCCCCACTGATATTTGGATTATAGGATTTTAAGTTTGCATACTCCTGAGCATTATTGAGATTGACGACTGTCTTTGTGCTAGTGAACGTATCGTAAACAATAATATCAGGAATTAATTGACCACTACTTGGACTATAGCGTTCAGAATTTCCAGCTGCAACAAATCTTCCATCGTCACTGACAGAATAAAATCGTTGGAGAGTGCCATTGCCCAATGAGTTTGGCTTATTGCCAATTCTATTCAGTTCATTAGTTTGTAGATTTATTTGATAAAGTGATGCTTCACTCTCGGTAGGATTCTCAATTAGGTCATTTCCATCATTTAAGAAATACAGATAATTACTATCTGCCGAAATGACTGGGTTAAATGAGTTATAACTAGATTGATTTCCAGAAGCACTTTTGCTGATCAATGATGTTTCTTGTGTTTCTAAATTTCTCAGATATATATCGGAATTTCCATTTTGATCTGAACTTAGAATATTATCTGTTCCACTTGAAAATACGACGAACTTACCATCACCACTAATCGAAGGGTCGCTAGGATAGGTCAAACCAGCATCCAGTCCATTTTCGCCAACAGTAATCATCTGAAAAGTATCTGTGGCAATGTTGTATATATAAAGATCGCTATCGAAGCCGTTATCAATATCAAGAATTGTTTCCGATGTTGTGAAGACTACACTCGTTCCATCCTTGCTTATCCTAATATCTCTGCAATCGTATCGAGCACTTTTAGTTCCTGAGTAATGACGACTTGCTAAAATAGTAGTTTTTAAGAGAGCATCGTAAACATAAACATTATATGCGCCTGTAGATGGCAAGTCATTCAAATTGGTTGCATCGCTCCGGTAGGCAATAAAACGACCGTTGGCACTAATCGAGGGCTCTAAAGAATCTCCATTGCTGATTTCTCCTAGATTATTTACGCTGATCAGCTCCGTCGTTCCAAGAAGATTGTCGTAGAGAAAGACATCCGCTTTGCCATTGGTATCGAGAGAGAGAAGGTTACTTGCATAACTTGAATATGCAATGAACCGTCCGTCTTCACTTGTCACAGCATTAATTGAATCTCCATCTCCTGTAGTCGGTAGTTCAGATGGCCCAGAATTGCTTTGGTATGATTTAGAAAGCAGGCTTGTGGAACTTGTGGGTCGATCAAATGCAAAAAGATCTGAAGAACCATTTTCGTCACCCTCAACAAGATTCGAAGCATTGCTAACGAAGACGACAGTGCTTCCATCAGATGAGATAGTCGCAAAGTCACTTCTTTGATTTGGATAATCTCCATTCGAATTCATGCTTATTAGCGATGTTGTGCTATTAGACAAGTCATGAAGAAAAACTCCAAGTCCAAAGTTATTCGTATTTTCGGTTAAATTTCCAGCGGAGCTCATAAAAGTGACTAGGGTTCCATCTGCATTGATTGAAGGCAATGAAGCACCTCTATCTGACGGATCCCCATTATTATTCACCGAAATTAACTTGGTAGTATCTGAGATTATATCTCGATAGAAGACCCCAGCACCAACAAATTCTTTACTGGTTAAATTTCCTGCCCTGCTTTCAAATACCAGTGAGTTGCCATCAGCTGAAACAGATGTATTGACAGAGTTTCCAATTGCTTCTACCCCGCCCGTCCCTAGTGAAACTCTAATAATATTTCCATTTGAAATTTGATATCGAAAGAGATCCGTTGATGCGTTTGTGTCATTTCCTACGAGAAGAGAGGAGTTGCTTTGAAAAAATAGATATTGATTGTTATCCGAAATACTAAAGTTATATTTATAAACTTCATTCTCGTTTTCAGCGAGCTCTATGCTAATTCTAGAAATACTGTCTTGGGCAACATTATAAAGAAATATATCATCTGAGTTTTCCGTGTCGCCAGGAACTAAATTTGAAGCATAACTATCAAAGACAATCAAACTTCCATCAGCACTAATCGTTGAATCTATCGAGACACTATTGCCCTCTGTCAGTCCATCGAATGACTTACTTACCAGTTGAGTTGTTCCAAGTATAAAATCATGAAGAAAGACATTTAACCTTCCTCTAGTAGCAAACGGAGATAGGTTTGTTGCGGAGCTAGTAAAAACAATAAATCGTCCATCATCACTGATCGACGGAGCATATGAAACTTTATTAGCTTGTTCTCCAAAACTATTTTTACTTATCAAATGTGTTTGATCATTTTGATGGTCATATAAAAAAACATCGCTAGAATTATTTGTGTCGTTGGCTATCAAGTTGCTTGCTGGGCTCACATACACAACATAACGACCATCATTGCTAACAGAGTTCGCCATGCTCTCGACACTTGAATAGGTGCCATCATTCGCACTCACCGACAAGTCAGCACTAAGATCGGCCAATGAAATCAAATCGGTCGCCAACATTCTTCGATCTTCGAGTTGCTCCAGCCGAGACGAACGAATTCTACGCGTACTTCGTTTAGATCGACGGCGCAATATACCTTGAGAGCGTTTTTTATTATTCACGATGGTGTTATTCGATGAAGGCAAATAGGAAGAGTGAGATGCAATGAAAATAGTACAAAAGAGTTGTGTTAGTCGGCACAATGTAATGTTCTTATTCTAAATGGAATAAATTGGCAATACAATTCCACATTCATCGAATATCAGAAGTAAATCTCTCAATTTTAAGTGCTCTCTTTTTAAGGCATTCCATCACACAGGCTAAGAGAACTAAGGAGTGTTCTAAATGCAAAAAAAGAGAGTTCCGCGTTTCCATCTTACGAATTGGAATTTCGTAACTCACTTTACAGTCATGATTTACGAAAATATTTACTGCGAGAAAGACAAGGCATCTGATTGTACAACGTGCTGCCCATCGTTGGCTTCTCTTGTCCAGCCGTGACTACTAAACCCTGTTGATGAAGTGGTCTTGCTCAAGAAGCGAAGAAGGCCAGTGACTTTCGACCGGACTGGGCGGCTAAAAGTAAAACACTCGGCTATCGAACACCGCAAGAAGTGATAAGAGAGTACCCCCCTGCGGGCTATAGAATTAAATCCGCCAGTTGGGAAAGTATCAAAAGCCCGATAAATAAAGGGATTCATGGAAACCGGTCTAGGCTCTAATCGACAAGCGTCGACCCCGACAGCGTGGCTACCCAGAATATGATAACCGCATCGGGACTGATCTTTTTGCAGCAGAACAGCGATGTTGAAAATGCTCTAGCTAATCAGTTCAGGAATTGGATTTCCCTGATCAATCACGGGAGTAGGTCGACCATTGAAGTCTTTGATGAAGATGTTTTTGGCATCAATGCCTAAATGGTGATAGATGGTTGATAAGAAATCACCTGCGGTGCAAATACGCTCGATGGAATCTTCTCCTCGTTTATCGGTGGCTCCGATAACGCGGCCTGTTTCAATGCCACCGCCAGCCCAGATATTGGAAAAGGCACGCGGCCAGTGATCTCTTCCCGGTTGTCTGGTGCCTGCTGGCGCACTCGCATTGCCGGCACCGGTGCTGGGTTGATAACTGATCTTTGGAGTTCGACCAAACTCACCTGTGACCACCACGAGGACGCGTTTGTCTAAACCACGTTCATAGATATCTTCAATCAATGCAGAAACAGCCTGATCGTAAGCTTGTGCCCGAAAACGTAGTGCATCAAACACGTGATGGTTCACAGCGTGGTCGTCCCAGTTATTCACCCGACCACACAAAGGGCCACGTAAACTGCTGGTTAAAACTTCGACACCCGCTTCTACTAATCGCCGTGCCAACAACAGTTGTTGACCCCAACTGTTACGTCCATAACGATCACGCGTGCGGTCATCTTCTTTGCTCAAGTCAAAGGCTTCTTTGGCTTTCGGGTTGGTTAGCAAGGTCATGGCCTGAGTTTCAAATTCATCCAACGCTTGCAGTTCACCTGCCTGATCAAAGGAACGCTCTAGCGTGTCTAATTTTTGTCTCAAGGTCGATCGTCGATTTAAATGATTCGCCTCGGAAGCATCTGTCAGCCCGATGTTCGGCACAACAAAGTTGGGTTGATTTGGATCTCCAGACACTGAGAAAGGGGAATAGGCATCTCCTAAGTAAGCAGGTCCACTGTAATTCGATAAGGGGCTCACTGCGACATTGATCGGCAAAGGGTTGCTACGTGGCCCTGCTTTGGATCGCAAGTAATTGGCGACCGACATCCAATCTGGGAACTTCGGTCGCGGTTTATCTCGTGTGTCAGGATCGCCAGAAAGCATCTGCATTGATCCCGCCGGGTGACCGCCAGCCGTCTGTCGCATCGACCGTAACACGGTAAATTTATCTGCAATTTTTGCCTGCATCGGCAGCAACTCGGTAAAGTGCATACCGGGCACTTTAGTCGAGATGGTAGAAAACGGCCCACGATACTCACTGCCCGCATCCGGCTTAGGGTCATAAGTATCAATGTGCGAACAGCCACCAGGTTTCCAAACCATGATGACCGCTGTTTTTTTATCGGAAGCGGCGGAAGGATTTTCGGCCCGTAGCCGTAGCATGCCTGGAAGACTAAGCGAGCCAAAGCCTGCTAGGCCCATTTTCATGAAACTACGCCGACCCATAGGCCCAGGTAAGAAGTTTGCCATGCTCGTACTCATCGCTGATTGGTTGTTGTTGAATGAATTCATTTCTTAACGATCTCCTCCGTGGCTAGTACACGAATTCTGATAGGCTTCGATACCACAATATCGACGATGTCTTTCGGCTTTGCGGTTGCGGTGGCCGTCTTTAACTTTTTGTCATTCGCCACAACCTTAGCAGCCATTGCCTTATGCTTGGTGGTTGCTGTTTGGGCAAGTTTGTTCGCAGTCGGCTGATTATCTTTCGAAGCCGATTTAGCAAGCTTGGCTAACGCGAGTGCTTCCTTTTCTAAAGCGGATTCCATCTCTTCTGTTTGTTTCAGTGCAATCTCAGCAGCGGCAACAGCTTTCGGGTTGTATTGAAACTTGGCCACGGCACTGCCGTAAAATGCGATTTGATATTCGCCGGGAACTGTTTTTAGTTTGCTCAAATCAAGGGTGACTTCCGACTTATCGGAATCAAGTGCCAGGTCAAAAGCGGGGTTCTTATCAAAACCAGCCCCAAAGGTTTTTAAGCTGATTTTGTTGCCCGAGAAATCACTATGCAAGATCGTGGTAAGTGGAATGGTGAGTTTCTGCCCGGCGGTGACTTCCCAGACTTTATCTTCACTCGAAGCGATCGAAACGGGTGCTTTTTCTGATTCACCGACAGAGACAGGCAGATCGGCCATCAATCGAGGACTAGGGATTTCGCTCCAAGCATTCGGCACCGGCCATGCCATCGAGGCAAATTCAACAGGACGCGTTACCGGTTTTCCATTGATGCTACTTTTGCCAACAAACACAGCACTGCTCAGTCCTCGTGGTGCGTCTTGATCTGCCGTGACCAGCATGATTCCACGCGACTTACCCGCTGGTATTTTCAGCCCTGCTGCGGTAACACCACTCGGCAGGTTGCTCATTTCCAAGTTAATCTCTTCATTAAATCCATCACGCCGAATCACCACTACTTCAATCGGCATTGTAGCGCCACCTCGCAAGGCAATGGGTTTTGACAAAGCGTTGCGGTCGCCGTTACGCAGGGTGAAGTGAAGGGCCCAACCTACCAGTGCAAAATCTGGTTTGGCTTTACGGACGATCAAGCGATAGACGTTTTTCGGATTGTTGCGGGTGCCGCCAAACAAGTCGGTAAGTTGCAGTCGATACTTGCCGTCTTCTTTGATTTCCATCTTGCCAAGGATGTCGGTTGAACCAGCATTGTACGGAGGGCCATCGTAAGAGTACCCGTTGCTAGAAACTTTCACCGGACTGGCAATGTCTGTCAGTTCGACAAGATCAGTGCGTGTTTCATCGGCACCTTCTCCTTTGATTTGCTGCACGACAATTGAGGGATCGGTCGGAAGCCCTAGCCGCTCGGAAGCAACTTCGATCCACCAGGTTTCCCCTTTTTTGGCCGTAAATTCAAATACATCGACATCGGCCGCAGGAAAGAAACTGCCCGCAATATCACAGGGCAGGGTGATCTTCTGCGCTTCTGGCTGCTTACTATTGGGCTCAACTTCTTTGGAAGCTGCGTCGTTACTTAATCCAACCGGAGGCCATGAAAATGAACTGACCGAATGCGTGGATGGCAAGCGGGGAACTGTTTGCCCTGGGGCAGCCTCAGTCAGTGCCAATCGGTAGAAGTAATAATTCCCACCGCTGTAGGTTAGTTCGTGAACTTTGATCACATACTTGCCATCGGCCGGGGCAGTAAAGTCGAGTGCTCCGCCACGTCGTTCTACCAGTAGATCATTCCCTTGTTCATCGGCAATTACAAGCACCGCGTTCAGCTTTGAATCAATGCCCTTCGCTGCACAGTCGACCACAATGCGTTGGTCTTTCTTGGCTTCAAAAGTGTAGTAGTCAATCGCCTGCTTGGTCATCACCGCATTGCAAAGAGAATTCACGGCAAGTGGCACCGCAGTTTCCAATGTTGTGTTCGTTGTTGCTCGTGTCGTCTCTGGCAGTGACCCTACATTAAAAGCACGAGAAGAAGAAACACCGAGACGTGTCATCACCCGAGCTTCATAAATTCCGAGCGGACAATCTCCTGCAATGGCAACCACATAGACATTAGGAACAACTTCCCCTTTGTCATCGAGTTTCTTTGTGGCGGTAATCCCAGAGTGTGAAAAGCTGAGTCCATCTAGGTCTTGAAAATGCTCGCCCGCAATTTTGATTTCCACGGTGGTTCCCACTTGCCCGCCCATCGGCATGGTGGTCATCAAACGAGGCGAAGGCAAGCAAACCGACTGTGCTTGTGCGATAGAGGAAGCCGAGAAGCAGACTCCCACAGCAACCAGCAGGCTCCATGCCTTTGAGTTGAAGGCGATACGATCATTTTTCATCACGAAAGATTGAAACATGACTGACTTTCTCATTCGTTCTAGTGGTTAAACAGGAATTCCTTGGCATTAATCAACGCCCAGATTAGATCTTGATAGTTCTGATGGGCCGCCTTGCTGGCATTGATCGGTTTGCCTGTGTAATCAACAACTGGCTGATTCAGGTATTCCAGGGCCGTATTGAGTTCATCCGTACTTGGCTTTCTGGCAAAAGCTGTGAGGTACAATCCAGTAATTTTCTCTTCTGCCGGTAGCTCGGATTTTGCCAGAATAGCGGCCCGACCTGACCCTGATGCAAGTTTTGATTTTAGCTCCGTTGAATTAATTAAATGCAAGCTTTGCGCCAGGCTAGAAGACTGAACGCGTTCGCATTCGCAAACACTGGAGTTATCAGGGCGTCCAAAAACTTTCAACAGTGCAGAGGCTTTGTTGTAACTATTGTCAGGCAAGGCAATCGCTCTAGTTCCAGCAGGCAAGTTGGCAAACTTGGTAGTAGTTCCAGTAAGATCATCAATCGAATCCAACAGAACTTCGGCCTGTAAGCGACGCGGATAATAGCGAGAGTAATTCTGTCGGTCGGCCAAGTTATGTTCATTCGAAAAGGCACTTAATTGATAAGCACTCGACCGTGTAATCACTCGGACCAAATCTTTCAGATCAAATCCGCTCTCAATGAAATGCTGTTCCAAAGCGGATAATAATTCGGGGTTGGTCGGAGGGTTCGTATCTCGAATATCATCTTCTGGCTCGATCAACCCTCGTTTGAAGAAATGCTTCCAATAACGGTTGACCAGTGCCTTGGCAAAGAAAGGGTTCTCTTTGTTGCTCATCCAATCGGCCAGTCGCAAGCGAGGGTCTTCATCGGGTGAAATCTCGCCAACGTCATCGCCAAATGCGGCCGGTTTTAACAAGAGGCCCGTCTTCACATTTTTGGCCGTGGCAATTCCACGCTTATGGAAAATCAAGTCTTCACCACGTATACCAGTTGGCTTACGACCCACCTGAGTAAAGAAGGCGGAAAGGCTATAGTAGTCGTCTTGGCTCCAACGCTCGAACGGATGATGGTGGCATTGGGCACACTGCATGCGGACACCTAAAAACAGTTGAGCAACATCTTCTAATTGTTGCTTAGGGTCTTTGACGCGTTTGTACCAAGCAACCGGCGGGTTGCCGATCACTGTGCCAGTGGCCGCTAAAAGCTCGCGTACAATTTGATCATACGGTGCATTGGCAAGCAGGCTATCGCGTATCCAAGCATGAAATGCAAAGTTGGATGTAATATCGCTCGCGTCATCTCGACGGTTCTTTAACAGCGAAGTCCACTTGTTGGCAAAAAAGTCGGCATAGGCCGGGCTGCGTAGTAAACGATCAATCACTTGATCACGTTTGTCGCTGTCGGTGCTTGCCAAGAAAGCCGTGGTCTCTTCGTCTGTTGGAAGTCGGCCTGCAATATCAAGCGAAACACGACGCAAGAAGATCGAATCATCACAAACGTCAGATGTTGGAATCCCAAGCTCTTTCAAATTCGCAAACACATGCTTGTCAACAAAGTTTTTCTCCGGGGGCAGATTATCAACTGTTGCCCCTACAGGAACCGCTGCCGTGAACACAGCAATTTGCCCTTGATAACGAACCATCACGGCCACTTTACCAGGGATGTCTTGAACCAGCACTAGACCTGTTTCGTTGACCTCGGCCATTGCCTCGGCGTTTGATTCAAACAATGCGGTTTGTGTTACATCACGCGTCGTGCCGTCTGAATAGGTTGCCACTGCCTTGAGTTGTTGGGTCTCGTGCATTTTAAGTATTCCACGAGCCGGCTGAACTTCAACCGAGACCAACTCCACTTCCTGGTCATGCGAGAATTGTGTCCCTTGTTCTATCCATTGGCGAAGCACCGAGAACTCTTCCGACTGCTTGGCAAGTCGAACTCCACCGCCATGTGGTTGATCGCCGACTGCTTTCGCCAGGAACAGGCTCTTCTCAGGCACCGAATGAAAGACCCGGCGACCTCGGCCTTGCTTCACAATACTTTCATAATCTTCCAGAGGTTCAAATCCTAACAGCGAGAGTTGAAACCCATTTTGACCGCCCCCAGCTTTCGCATGACAAACGCCCGTGTTGCAACCCGCTTTGGTCAAAACTGGCATCACGTCGTTGACAAAGCTAATCGCTCGGGAAGACTCACCCTGTTCATCTGCCCCCTGCTCAACAGCAAGACAAGGCAATTGAATCATCAGAAGACCAACCACAAAACAAAATTTGCGACACAATCGAGAATGCCGCGATGGCGGATGATTGAAGAGGCCCATATCGTTTACCGGATGTAGTTTGGAAGGAAGAGGTTTAGTGAGCGCAAACGGCCCACAAACCTGTCAGTGAGGAAGGTATGTGTATTATAACCCTATAATAATAACTTATCAACCGTAAAAGAGACCTGTTTAAAGGGGGATAGAAGCCAGAAATCTCGCAAGACGCCAGGCCATCAAATGCCTTGACTGTAGGCAAACAGGGGGAGTTTGATGGGTAGAAGCACTAGGTTTGTTGATAGGTTGTCGCTGTCGTCCTGCAATCAGAACAAATAAACGCGTAGTAGATGCCTTCGCTGTTTTCTTCAATATCTTCGCGGTCAACTTGAAAGATGAACATCATTGACTGTTTGCACTTCGGGCACTTTGGATAAGCAGAACCCTGAACCCAAGTAGGCAGGCCACCCAATTGAGAAAAACTTGTTGGCAAACATGGGCTACACGCCATATACGGAGATCGAAAACCAGAGGCAGTGAGACAGTCTTCTGGTAATCTTCCCCAAGAGTCTCCATCATCGGGCAAGTATTCTGGTCTTATGTTATCTGACGCCCATTCTGTATCTCCCTTTTTATTATAAACTCCATATACATTTGAGGAGTAAGCGGTACAAACCTCACACGTACTAACCTGAAATTTATCCAATTCGTTCAGGTTGTAAAACGATAAATACTCGGACCTTAATTCCACCAAGTTGATCAAACTCAGATTACACCAAGGACATTGATCTGCTCGCTGTGAAATTGCAATGATGTCTTCCGGACTCTGCTCCTCCTTCTTCACAAGTTTTACACATTTCTCAAAAAAGAGATCTCTCCGTTTTCCCTTTGCACCTAACTCCCATCCAGCTTCCTGAGAGTAATCTTCAGGCGGAATATAGAGTTCATTTTTCCAAGCAGGCGGAGAATTTCTCCATTGGTCAAATAAATTCACAACTGCATCGTCGCCAATCCAAGCAAGTGCCAGAAGAATAAAGTTGCGATTATCTGAATCTATATCGACCAATTCAATGAGTGCGTCTCTCACATCACTTGGTGAATTCTTAAATACTTCAGGATCATGAAAGAGGTGATATTCGATGCAATAGCGTAAACAGGAATCGAGATTTGCTTCGGTGAAAAAGGTCAAGCAGAGGGCTATCTCCATCGCTTTCTCTGAAAAATCCACATCCAGTAGAGTCAATAAGTAATCAGTTGTTCTTGCTAACTCCTCCTCATTCATCGAGGCATAAACATCTTCCGTTGGTGTAGAGCATGGAATCCAATGAACCATTGGATCATATTTCCGCTTCTTATGTATCAATTTGACGATCTCAACGGGATCAGTGATTCCTTCAAAATCGTTAACCTCTTTCCTATTCGCTTTGATAAACGCCGCCTTCTCTTTTCTGGCAATCTCTCGCACACAAGGCATACATAATCCATTATTATCAGTAGCTGTAGTAAGAAGTATCATGTTTGAACATGCTTCATTCTTACACTCAACTCGATCAACCATATGTTTCCTACCTACAGTAAAATTGCCTCGTACAATAGCTTCTCTGTGGCCTTAGTATACAGCATGAAATTCAATATACACATACATCGGGTACCCCAGTTTGCTCGCATACTGGGCCTGAAGCATGTTTTTGCCGATTAGGCAAAAGCATGCTTCAGGTCTACCAATAGGTTTAACTCAAACGATGCACCTTGGCAAATGGACCGGACTCTGTTTTAAAGATTGATCGTGAATCTGTTCCAATACTGACGAATCTTGATGATCAGATTGATTCAGAATTGTTTAATTGATTTGAAAGAAACATGCTTATGCCTAGCGGCAAAAAGCATGGCACCCTGGCCAACTTAAAAAATTTCTAACCCCACAAGCCTTACATCCATTTTGTAAACTGAACCAGGGCTTCGAGTTTTATTTTGTGTGGAAAGTTCTGGAGGAATTTACAAGTGATCAATCATTCAATTGCGAATTTAGAGGCGTTTCTACTGGGGGGAAAGGTCCGGTTTTTCGACGTTAGAAAACGTGCGACTTGGCCATTTGTCCATGGACGAAAATACATCCATTGGCTAATTTTTGACCAAGGATTTTTTCGGAGAATAAGGAGTCCTTGCAAGTCGTTTGATGGCAACACTTACAACGACCTGAAATTCGGTCGGGAGGGCAGCCAATGCTCTCACTGCGAAGTCAAAAGTAGTCCACTGGACGTATTCAGTCCCAGTAGAGGGGTTTTTATGAAAACTTAGCCATTGGACTACTTTCGATCTCTAACGGCTGGCAATTAAACCTTCGCCAGCCCGGCGTTTTTCATAATCGAAATTGTGGCTTCTGATTTGTTCAATACATAGAAGTGTAACCCTGGCACTCCGTTGGAGATCAAATCTTCGACTTGTCGGCTGGCGTGTTGAACACCGACTTCAGAATGCCATACGGCGTCTTCTGGTTTTTGGCTGAGTTCATCCAGTAAACTTTGTGGCACTTTGGCGCCGCACATGTTGGCGATTCTTTTAATTTGTGGCAAGCTGGCAACTGGGAAGATGCCTGGCACAATCGGAATTTGAATTCCGGCTTTCTCACACCGTTCGCGAAAGTTGTAATAGTCCGCATTATCAAAAAACAACTGCGTCATTATCACATCGGCGCCGGCATCGACTTTGCGTTTTAAGTTCTCTAAGTCGATATCAGCGTTGGGAGCTTCCAAATGAGTTTCAGGGTACCCTGCAACTGCGATGCCTAATTGTGAGAATTCGGCTTGAATCAAATCGACCAGTTCATTGGCGTAACGCAAGCCATTAGGGTCTGGCACAAAGTTGGTTTCGCCTTGTGGTGGATCACCCCGCAGGGCCACGATGTAATCAATCCCACGATCAATGGCTTCGGTCAAGTAACCACGCAATTCATCAACGCTGGAACCAACACAAGTTAGGTGCGAAGCGACTGGAACTCCATGTGTGGCTTTGACAGCCGAAACGATGTCGAGTGTTTTGGTGCGTGTCGACCCGCCTGCTCCGTAGGTGCAGGTTATGTAGTTGGGAGAAAACTCCATCAACTTTTCGACATTCGAGTGTAAAGCCTTGTCTCCTTTTTCGGTCTTCGGGGGGAAGAGTTCAAACGAGACACCTAATTTATTATCAGTATAGTAGTCAGCTAGTTTCATGCTTATCTCAAAAAGCCAGAGGTTCTCCGGCCAGTTGCCTCTCATCCTGTGTCAACAGGTACATATCGTGAAGTAATTGAATATCACACGGTCGTTGCTCAACATTTCGTCGTGCAAACATCCGCTCTTGAGTCGAGATCATCACTTCCGGTGGAAGCTCTGTGACTTGACCAAACAAGCGTGCGTAGTTCACATAGCTCGGAACATTGGTCGTTACGAACCCATACAACATGCTGCAAACGCCGATAGTTTTCCCGGTGAATATCCCGGTATTAATTGCTGTCTTCGCATAGTCTCCGAAGATTGACCCGATGAACTGCATGTCGGTCGACACGCGTTTGCCACGGTAGTCCATCTTCACCGGACCATAAGTGTTTTTTAAATCGCTGTTGGAAGTTCCGGCCCCTAAGTTGATCCAGCTTCCCAAATAGCTATGGCCTAAAAACCCATGATGCTGTTTGTTGGAATAAGGCTCGATCACCGTGGCCTCGACTTCGCCTCCTATTTTTGTCGTGTGACCCAGCGAGACGGCATCTTTGATGGCGGCATGCTCAATCACTTTCACATTGCGGCCCAAATAGGCAGGGCCTCGTAAATAACAATAAGGCCCTATCGAAGCACCTGCTTCAATCACAATGGGCCCAGCTTTCGTATCAGTCACGATGGCCTCAGCCAGATTCGCACCTGGTGCCAAAAACAGCCCATCACTGGTTTGTTGATAAGTTCCTTGGCTGATACGGTACTCCATGTTATCGCCAAACGTCGACAAGTTGTAGCGGACTACATCGTGAGGATACTCAAACAGATCAAGTTTCATCGAACTTTGGGAAATTGAACTGAAATTATTTGCTTCAAAATATCGATCAATCTGGCTGGCCGTCAGTTCTTTCGAGGGCAAATCATTCGACTCAGGCAGCCAAACCGCAACGATTTGCGTGCCTTGAATCATCACGCTCGCTTCAGCTTGACTAATAAATTGTTCAATGCTGCGTAAATTTTTAACGGAAGGAACAACTGTGGCCCTCAGCAGCAAGGTACCAGATTTAGAACTCAATTCGGTCTGGTGCAACGCTGGCCGGTCCATCTTCTGTAATTCGACCAAATGTGGACGCACAATGCCCCGAATCTGTTTTGCCAGTGGACCTATCAAATCAAGCAAATGGTAACTAGCGCAGGTCACCATATAAGCAGGCCGACTCACCGTAATCGGGTTGAGTGCGATGGCAGTAGGGTCTTCAAACAGGATTAAATTCATAGAGCAAAACCAAATCATTCTGCGCCCTTGGTTTTCAAGGACACAGGCTAAATAGAAAATAGAAAGGTGTATTATTACACGTACTAATGCGTAACTTTAGGTCGGAACATGGTCGGCGGTCAATGTCAGAGTTGCCGCAATTCATCTTCCCTAAAAACTTGCTCGCTCACACGATGTCAGCAAGTGGCGAATTACTCAATTGTGGAATTGCCACTGAATCGAACTTTCTGATTCATTTCTTCGATACAACTGTTACAAGCCGAACACCAACCACCATCAATAACCTAGAGTTAGGAATCTCGAATACCTCCATCGATCTGTTTAGGTTCACGGCGAATGACCCAATCAATCACAATTCAAATTCCCTTCTTGCTCATTTGTTTGATCCCGCTGTTCGTGGGTTTGATCCTAGGTGCATGGTTATCTCGGCGTCATCACTCTCGATTAGCGACAAGCCAGCAAGCAAATCACCAGCAGGCAGATACCATCGCTAGGCAAATGGTGCAGTTCACCCATCGTTTTGCCGGAGATGTGAACGACCATCGCTCGGCTGTTGATCAAATCGAAGAAAAGATTGGCTCATTTGATAAGACCGAAAATCAAAGTTTAAGCAAAGCGGTTGACCTATTGGCTCAAATGTCTGACGTGAACCATAATCTACAAACGAAGCTCGGCACAGCCGAAGAGACTTTATTGAAAGGAGATATTGAATATATGATTGTTCATCCAGAAGCTGTGGCAGAAGCAGCCATTAAAGATGGCTTCATGAATATAGGATACGGATCATACCATACGCTAGTAATGCCTCAAATGGAATATATTCCTTTGAAGGTTCTCGAGCAACTCAACCTGTTTGAAGAAGCCGGTGGTAAAATTCTTTGGGTCGATGATGTTCCTGGAGCCGCCGAACATGCGAAAAATGATGAAAAGGTA
>NVWB01000018.1 GCA_002733575.1 Blastopirellula sp.
ATCTGGTTTATACAGTGTCAGCGATCACAGACACTGGCCTGATTTCCGCGGTTGTTGACACCGACGACACTCTCGACTTGAGCTTTGTTCTCGACGCATTCGGCAGCGCTCAAGTGACTGTCCGGGCAACAGATCCAGACGGCTTGTTCACTGAGGACACATTCCGCATTACTGTCATCAGCGACAACGATGCGCCAACCGTTGCCACGCCGATTTCCGACCTGACCGTGAGTGAAGATGCTGCCGCGGTGCTGAACCATGCCGATCTCAACGCCGTCTTTGCCGATGTGGATAATGCCGACAGCCAACTGACGTATTTAGTGACCACCAACACCGGGGCGGGCATTGTGACGACCGTGATCGAGGCCGACGACACGCTCGACTTGAGCTTCGCGGCCAACGCGTTCGGCATAGCTGACGTGACCGTGCGGGCAACTGATCCCGAGGGAAAATTCGCCGAGGATACTTTCCGCGTCACAGTCAGTCCGATTAACGATACGCCGACCGTTGCCAATGCAATCGCTGACCTGACCGTAAACGAAGACGCTGGACCACAACTCAATTACGCCAGCCTCAACGCGGTCTTTTCGGACATCGATAATTCCGATAACGATCTGGTCTATACGGTGTCAGCCAACACAAATACAGGTCTCGTCTCAGCTGTTGTTGACACGAACGACACCCTTGACTTGAGTTTTCTTGCCGACAGTTTTGGCATAGCCGACGTGACTGTCCAGGCAACAGATCCGGACGGATTGTTCGCTGAGTACACATTCCGCGTTACCGTTAACAGTGGCAACGATGCGCCAACCGTTGCCACGCCGATTTCCGACCTGGCCGTAAACGAAGACGCTGCCGCAGTGCTGAACCATGCCGATCTCAACGCCGTCTTTGCCGATGTGGATAATGACGGCAGCGAACTGACGTATGAAGTGACCGTCAACACTGGGGCGGGAATTGTGACGACTGTGATCGAGGCCGACGGTACGCTCGACTTGAGCTTCGCGGCCAACGCGTTCGGCATAGTCGACGTGACCGTGCGGGCCACCGATCCCAGTAGCTTGTTCGCCGAGGATAGTTTCCAGGTCACCGTCAATCCTGTTAACGATGCACCAACCGTTGCCAATGCAATCTCTGATCTGACCGTTGACGAAGACTCGGCACCTGTGCTCAATCACGCCGACCTCAACGATGTGTTTACCGACATCGATAATTCCGATAACGATCTGGTCTATACAGTGTCAGCGATCACAGACACTGGCCTGATTTCCGCGGTTGTTGACACCACCGACGACACCCTTGACTTGAGTTTTCTTGCCGACAGTTTTGGCATCGCCGATGTGACTGTCCGGGCAACAGATCCGGACGGCTTGTTCGCTGAGGACACATTCCACATCATTGTCATCAGCGACAACGATGCACCAACCGTTGCCGCACCGATTTCTGACCTGACCGTAAACGAAGATGCTGCCGCGGTGCTGAACCATGCCGATCTCAACGCCGTCTTTTCCGATGTGGATAATGACGAAAGCCAACTGACGTATTTAGTGACCGTCAACACTGGTGCGGGAATTGTGACAACCGTGATCGAGGCCGACGGTACGCTCGACCTGAGCTTCGCAGCCAACGCGTTTGGCATATTCGACGTGACCGTGCAGGCAACCGATCCCGAGGGAAAATTCGCCGAGGATACTTTCCGCGTTACAGTCATCAGCGACAACGATGCGCCAACCGTTGCCGCGCCGATTTCCGACCTGACCGTGAATGAAGACGCTGCCGCGGTGCTGAACCATGCCGATCTCAACGCCATCTTTGCCGATGTGGATAATGATGGCAGCGAACTGACGTATTTAGTGATCACCAACACTGGGGCAGGCATTGTGACGACCGTGATCGAGGCCGACGGTACGCTCGACCTGAGCTTCGCGGCCAACGCGTTTGGCACAGCCGATGTGACCGTGCGGGCCACCGATCCCAGTAGCTTGTTCGCTGTGGACACCTTCCGTATCACCGTCACCAGTGTCAACGATGCCCCCACTTTCTCACTTCTAGACAACCAGACGGTGGATGCAGATGTCGGCTCGCAAACTGTGACCGGTTTCCTGACCGATGTCTTTGCGGGGCCAGGAAATGAAACGTCTCAAACACTTTCTTTGAGCGTCAGCAACGACAACAATGGTCTATTCTCTACACAGCCGAGCGTTAATCTAGCGACAGGAGCCTTGACCTACACACCAGCAACGAATGCGGACGGAACCGCTACGGTGACAGTCACTCTAGTAGATGACGGGGGAACTGCAAACGGTGGCGTTGATGAGACCAGCCTGACGTTCACCATCACTGTGAACCCAGTGTCGCAGAACGAGGATCCGATATTCGCGGTTGATGATCAATACTCCGCGGAAGTGTTCACTCAACTGGTTGTTGATATGAACAGTGGTGTACTTGGTAACGACACTGGTCCAATTCTCGTCCCGTTGGTTGTGACAACAACTGGAACGATCACAACATCCGAAGGTGCCACGGTTGTGATTAATGCTGATGGAACATTTACTTATGATGCGACTTCATCGGGCTCACTAATGGGCCTAGCCGAAGGCGTGACGCTCGACGATTCGTTTGATTATGAAATCTCTGATGGCGATGGTGGAGTCGATACTGCGACGGTGACTGTTACGGTCGCTGGCGCCAGCAACAACTCGGTTCATTTGGTCGATTCACCGTTAGGTGATGGCACACAAGCCCTGGTGATTCGTGGATCCGGTACCAACGACAAGATCGACATTAAGATGGGTTCGATGGCGAATACGTTCAAGATTCACATCAAAACCGGATCGATGGGCGGGTCGATGGGATCGCTGCACGGCCACCACCATCATCATCACGGTTCCCTGCATGGACCAATGCACGGTTCAATTGGTGAGCATGGCTCGTTCCACATGGGCACTTTCAAGTTCGACGAATCGGCCGATAGTGTTAGCAAGATCATCGTTTATGGCCTAGACGGAAACGACAATATCAAAGTTCATAAAAACATCGGAGTCATGGCTTGGCTGTTCGGCGGCAACGGGGACGATAAGCTACGTGGCGGTGATCAAGATGATGTCATAGTTGGTGGCGAGGGCAACGACAAACTTGATGGCAAGGCCGGGCGTGATATTCTGATCGGTGGCAATGGAGCCGACAAGCTCAAAGGCCAAAAAGATGAAGACATTCTCATTGCCGCATCGACTACCTTCGATAGTAACTTGGCGGCTCTTTGTGGCATTCATCAAGAATGGAGATCAGACAATAGCTTCGAGGATCGCGTGAAGAATATCTACGATGGAAGTGGTGTGGTCAGCGGAGCCAACGATGCCTACTTCTTTGACAACGCAACCGTGGCTATTAGCGATGGGGCCAAGGATGTGCTGGATGGCGGTCGCAGCGGTTCCGATTGGCTAATTGCTGACGCAGAAGAGGATAAGATCAAAAAACTCGAAGTAGACGATATTTTTGGACTCGATATGGATTGGTTTAATCTTGACTAAGAAAACTATGGAAATGTCACTAACCATGGTTTATGATTGAACGCACTTATGTCTGATCCAAACGATAACAAATTCGACGAATTGCTTAAGAAAGCTGAACAGGTTTTGACCAGCCACTTGGGTCAGCCTGTGCAGTTGGGTGAAGTCGAACAGATTTCTGAACCACGGCGACGTAACTTGCTGTTGCGTTGCCGTGTGTTGCAGGGGCCGTCCTCGGCACCAATATCGATTATTCTCAAGCGAGCTCGGCAGCGGCGATACGATCCAGATGATCCTAAATCGAGACCAGCGGTTGGTTTGTTCCGAGATTGGGCAGGTTTAGAGTTTCTCAATTCCCTGAACAATAACCAACTGGCCATTCCTAAATTTTATGGAGGAGATCGTGAAGCGGGATTTTTCCTGATGGAAGATTTTGGCGAGAGCCAAGATTTGGATCACGTGTTGACCTGCGGCAGTGCCCCGACTGCACAACGTAGTTTGGTGCTTCTAGCAGACGCCTTAGGCAAAATGCACGCTGCAACTGTTGGTAAAAGTGACAGGTATCAGAAGGTTCGAGATGAACTAGGACCAGGTGATGACTTGCATCGCCTGCGTCTGGCCGAGCATGCACGCGATTACGGTCCGTTCCTGGCCAAACAGTGTGAAAGACTGGGTGTCGAAGTTGCGGCAGGTTTTATTGACGATGTAGAAGCGATTGCTACAGTAATGGCAGACCCAGGCGATTTCCTGGCCTATACCCACGCCGATGCCTGTCCCGATAACAGCATCCTTGTCGACGACCGCATCTGCCTGATTGATTATGAATTTGGCAGCTTTCGGCACGCCTTACTAGATGGCGTGTACGGTTGGATTCGCTTTCCCACATGCTGGTGCGTACGAGATATTCCTGACGCGGTTGTCAACGAAATGGAGGATGCGTATCGCAAACAATTAGCAATCGGTTGCCCGGCAGCATTGGATGACGAGCCATATTTTCAAGCCGTATCCGATGCCTGCGGTTACTGGATGTTAGAAAACCTTGCACAACTGTTGCCACGTTCCTTGCAATACGAAGAACCCAAAGGCACGTCAACCAACCGGCAGCGATTGCTGATACGCCTGGCCGCATTTCAACAAGTTGCCTTACGTTCTGGCCACTTGGAAGGTCTGCGGCAGACATTGGATTCACTGTTAGCCGAACTACGATCTCGCTGGCGAGACAATACGCCATACTACGATGCTTTTCATGTCTCTCAAGAATTTACACACGATGAAGTAAGTGATATTGCCACCGCCGTACGCGATGGACACACGGAACAAGTTCACCAACTAGTTAAAAACTCCTCTACACTTGTTCATGCCAAGGCCGATGATGAAGATCAAACCCCACTGCTGTTTGTGGCGATTGAGAATCAATATGACAAACTGGTGCAGCTATTATTGGAAAATGGGGCAGACCCACAGATAACAACGCGCAGTGGGTGGACAGCGTTAACTCTCTCCTGTTCACTCTCAAATACCACCATCGTTGATCTCCTCTTAGATCACGGTGCAATTCTGAATGAACGTGATGTCTGGGGCACGCTCCCGCTCTATGGTGCTTTGAATAATCAATCAATGATGCGGCATTTGTTACAGCGAGGAGCAACTGCGGATGTCAAAATGGCCATTGATATGGATCGACTCGACATAGCTGAGAATATCCTTAAACAGGAACCTACTCAAGCCAATATGCGTTTTGGAACCGGACTTACACTACTACATGATTCAGCTCGTGTTGGAGATTTACGAGTCAAAGCGATTGACTTGCTTGTACAATATGGTGCAGATGTCAACTCAACCACTAATTGGGAAGCAACACCACTGCACCTGGCCGCATTTCATGGAAACCCTCAAGCAGCAAAACAGTTGATCCACCACGGAGCTTCACTTGAATCCCAAGACGATTTCGGCCTAACCCCGTTACAAATTTCCGAATCCAAAGGCCATGACCTCTGCACTCAGCTTCTTCGTTCAAGCCAGAAAGAGTTGGCAACCATTGACACTTCAGAGAACACTTGGAATCACTCTATCGAAGTTGGTGTTGGATTAAGCGATCTCAAAGCCAATAACGATGACTCTCCTTTAATCTCACAGAGAAAACCAACCGACGCGATTGATGACTATTACTCATCTCTTGGAAGACAAGAGAACGATCCTCACCCCATGGATCAAATCGCAGCCGATCTACTGATAGAGAAATTGAGGAAACAGTGTATCATTCAAGAAAAGCACACCCCTTCTGGATAGAGGGTTAGCAAAGTTCATCAAGGAGAACTTCGCTCTCAAAATTGCACAGGACTCTGTATATTAGCCCAGCGACCTTCGGTGCATCTGATGACAATTGACCGTTTATGCGAACTCGTGTAGCAGAAAAAGAGCAAAATTGCTGTAAATTAGCGCCAACTTGGATGAGGGTTCACACGCCGAAACGCAAAACGGTTTTTGTTGAATTTCGACGGTAGTCATGATCTCATTCGTGTCGCACCCCTGCTAGGAGTCGAACAATCTCAACACGTCTAGAGCTTTACTACTTACCTAGCTGTAAGTGACGCAAAAAGTGACGTAATTGTCGATCATCGGTGGTTCATTTCGAGGAGATCATCGAGCGGACTTTTGGCGATTGTCGGCACACATTTCTACGCGAGGGAACCGGGTCGCGGTCGACAGGTGGCCCCACCTTCCTAAGGAAACACCGTATGAACTAGCCTCGAAAAACATCGCAAAGCAGGCCCAATCAGGCAAGCCAGCAATTTGAGAATTTAGTTTTTGGAATGTTTGGTAGAATGGAAGGTAGAAATTACATCTCATATTGGTTGTTGATAAAGTCGATTCAGTGCCAAACGCTGAACACAAAGAACTTTAGCACTTTTAAGCAACTCGAAAGTTAGTTTCATCACAACAAGCTAGGCACTAATTCTAAGAAATCAGTGCTAATTTAAGTCGTTTTTTTTAACAATATCAAACATATTATCTATTGATAAAGGAATCTCATAACATGCCAATAGGTGTACGCCACTGCAAGTTTTCCCCGAACTGCAACGATTCCACGACAGAGCCCAGATCGTTCAAGCTACGACCGAGATCAAGCAACTTATGCAGTGATTTGGGGGAACTTGTCGAGCTTATCGATGCCAAACGACAGGAACTTGGATTGACTCAAGCAGACCTAGCGCGTCTATCTAACACAGATCAGCCTGGGATCTGTCAAATGTTGAGCGAAGTCAAGAAGTGCAGTTACGAACGCATCAAGCGCGTTGCAGAAGCTATTGGATTGAGTCTAAAGATTCGAGTTGAAGTTGGCGCTATGCCTGCGAACGTCAAGACGATTCGACGTTTGAAGTTGTTGTCAAAGAAGAACAGGGAAGCTGTCGCCAAAGTGACAGCTACCAATAGTGAAATGGATGCGTTAAGGGTTCGGTAACGCTATTACATGGGGTGCAACTAGCTCCTGCACATTATCAGAGAATGTTTAACAGCATTCAGGTTGAAACTACTGGCCTATCAGGTCAAATTGAGAATGAAATTGGTTCCTTCAAGAATCACGATTGTGCGATTGAAGGCGGGTTTGAATCGACCGGCAAGCTTCCCGATAAAAAGCTTCGGAATAGAAAAGGGCTGGGGATTACAATCTCTCTCCAGTGGTGCAACGATGGGACATCTTGGTTGATGTGCGGGCATTGTTAACTAAAAAATTTGAAATGTGGTTCTGCCTTTAATTGGGCAGTTTTTCCGGGCTCCGGGTTGGTGTTAGATCCAACAATCGAGACTACGCCCCGGTCGAATGTGATACGTGAATAAAAACCGCTGCCAGCAGAGATGTTGGACGAAAAATGATATTAGGCATCAGAAAACATACACCTAAGGCGATTTAAACCAATTACCAAATATAAGACTCCTAACCTGTGATTATCTCTTATCACGGGGGAAGTCTCGGTCTGCACTGATTAAGAGAAACTGGCTCTCCTGGCCGAACTGTTTATCAAAAAATGGTGATCTTTTACAGAGATGGTCTTGAAAACGCCGATCAGACTAGATAGAAAGAAACGAGTTACCAAGGGTGCTACGAACACCCAAGGCAACTCTAACCAGAATCCTAGTACTAGTAGGAAACCGGCTGATGGCCATTTTCACACCACAATCTATTTGTGTCTACCCGCCTACGTTTGGCGATCTGGCTATCTTCATAGAGTTATCTAAAATTCCCAAGCTTCTACCGGGGGATTTGCTGCGCGTAGCACTCTTGGATTTTTTCATCTCTTCAGCCAGGAGACAAAACGATGATTACTACTACCGCGACGAAATCGGGGATTATGCGCATCGGTAGCGCTTCTGGCTGTTTGTTTCACTCATTCAACCCGGAGATTACATGATGGCAAGTCTGCAGATCCAGTCAAACGGTCGAACCCGACTGCAATTCCTCTATCAAGGCAAAAGGTCAACCTGGCGCATCGGACAAGTTACGCACCGAATGGCTACTCAGTTCAAGAGCAACCTTGAAGAGCTTCTGATCTCGATTGAGCATCAAGAACCGCTATCAAGGCAACTCACAAGCTGGCTCAAAGGCATGGCTAAAGTCACCAGGGATCGACTCGTAAAGATCGTCGGTTCGGAGCACGTAGAAGGCGTCTCAGAGGCCACACAAGCCCCGAGAATGAGACTAAAATCTTTCGGTGAGTTCGTTGTCACAAACTACTACCAACGACGTGAGAACGCCACTGACGACCGCTCAGGCTACGTTGCCGAATCGACTAGAAAGAACGTGATCCTCACGTCCAAAGCCGCTGTTGAACACTTTGGGAATATACCGTTGCAATCAATTAACACTGGCCATATCGACCTCTGGAAAAACGAGTTGATGGAAACCAGAACCAAGGCAACGGTTGCCGGGTATCTCAAAAAGTTCAAACGCCTGATGAGCTTGGCCAAACGCCATAAATACATTGATCGAAACCCATTCATTGACGATGAAGGGAAGCTACAAATCAAGATTCCAAGTCAGATAAATGAAGATCGAAAGTGCTACGTTCCACCGGATCAAGTGCAGCAGTTATTGGATGTCTGTACAACCAGCCTAAAGGCTGTGGTAGTCCTTAGTCGGTATTGCGGGCTTCGTGTTCCCTCGGAAGTTTCAACGCTCAAATGGGCCGATATTGACTGGCACAAGAGGACATTGAAGGCATACCGGCAGAAGAACAATCGAGTCAGTATTCAGCCGTTATTGCCGATTGTGTTTGACCATTTGAGAGCATTGTGGGAGACATCACCGAGTCAGGAGGAGTTTATTTTTCCGAACTACGCGAAGAACCCGAATGCAGCCAAGGCCATTGGCCAGACGTTGCGACGAATACTCATAGCCAACAATCAGGAAGTGTGGCCGAAGATTACCAATAACCTACGAGCCAGCTTATCAACCGATTTGAAAAACCAAGGCTTCCCTGCGAAGGCAGTTGATCAGTGGTTGGATCATTCGGAGAAGGTTGCATCAGACCACTACGATATAATTACGACAGCGGAGTTTACTAAGGCTATCAGCCTTGATGTCAACAGTTTCAATCAGATTTAAGCCAGTGTGCTTGAGCCTGAGCGGG
Organism: Blastopirellula sp.; assembly: GCA_002733575.1. GTDB lineage: Bacteria > Planctomycetota > Planctomycetia > Pirellulales > Pirellulaceae. The sequence continues at coordinate 9,140 of NVWB01000018.1, forward strand.
CTGTTGAGATGTTGGCCAGTTGTGAAATCAGTTTGCTTTAGTCTCCCTACCGTTGTCTAATGGTTTCAGGGGCGAAGAGATACTTATTATAAACATTATAGTGATAAAACGCACCATTTGACGGTCAGGGGACAGGGTATAACGATGAGATCATTCTTATTCAAACGTGAGGGTCGAAAGAATTTCTATTTCGAGTACGAAACTGAGGACGGAGAGAAAAAGCAGGAATCGGCCAAAACAGATGACGAAAACGATGCCCGGGACTACATGGCTAAAAGGAAGCTCGAAATACTGGCAGGCACTACCACCAACGAGAAAACCCCGTGGGATGACTTTGTAGAGTATTACGAAGTGATGCACCTCTCAAACCTTGCCCCTTCTACGCTTCAAAATGTGAAGTGTACCCTACTCCTTTTTAAAGAATTGGTTGGCACAAAGACTATTCAGAAGGTTAGCGTAAGGGAAGTTGATAAGTTCACGCTAAAGATGAAAACGAGGACACAACGGAAGAAAAAAATGGCAAGTGGAAGATAGTCCCACTGAGCAAAAGCACAATCAATAAGCACTTGAGACAACTTCGGGCTGCCCTGAGATTTGCGAAGAAAAAAGAATACATCAAGCAGGTTCCAGCCGTTGACATGATAGCAGGGAACGAAGACGACAATACCGAACGATCATTCACGACCGAAGAATACGAGAGAATGCTAAGTGCTGCTAAAAAAGCAGTTCCCTCAGAGGACTTGAAAGACTGGCAGTTCTTAATGAACGCCATGTGGTTATCGGGCATTCGCCTTAGCGAAGCTATGCAGCTCACTTGGAGTCGTACAGGTGTGGTTGCAATTATCGAAAGAAGACCGGGCATATTCTGCCTAAGCTTCAAGCCAGAGGGCCAGAAGAACAATAAGCGGCAGATCATTCCTTGTATTCCTGAGATGAGCGACTTGCTGAACTCTGTTCCTAAAAGCGAGAGAACGGGATTTGCAATCAATGTCCTCCAGGATGAACAGCCAGGCCCTCGAAAAGTTAAAGTCAGAGAGGTAATCAAAAGCATAAGTAAGGCAGCATCGGTAAGCCTTACACCAGGAGTTGAAGATTGGGCTAAGCCACATGACTACCGAAGAAGTTTTGTCACCAAACAAGTGCTGGATGGAGTGTCACCATTCTTACTTCAAAAAGTAGCCCGGCATGAGAACATTCAGACCACATTGAAGTATTATTTACACCTCGATCTTGACGGAATGCTCGACACTATGTATGACCGCCAGGGGCACACTGACTATCGCCCTGACACCACCGCAGAAAAACGATTTTTTCCCAGGTAAAACGTCACTCGCTTTTGGATGTAGAGTCCAAATCAAGTCGTGATTGCTGTTCTCTAATGGTTGAACCGCAGCGGTAGACTTTTCATCACACGCAAAATACTTGATAATTGAATTTCGCTGAGATTGTTATTCGTGTTCCAATATACCTTCTTACTCAAATATTGAGATAAATTATGCCCAAAGGGAAAATCGTATTAGTTACCGGTGCAGGTCGTGGTATCGGTCAAGCCATGGCCATTCATCTGGCAGCAGCCGGAGCCAAGGTGGCATTATCGGCACGTAGTGAAGCACAGTTAAATGAAACTGCAGAAAAAATAACCGGCGCCGGTGGAACTGCCCTGGTGATCCCTGGTGACTTAACCGACCGCGCTCAACTGGCGGCTACCGTGGAAAAAGTCGAAGCCGAGTGGGGCCCTATTGAAGTGCTGGTCAACAATGCCGGCGTCGGCAGTAGTTCGAGCCCTCGTCCGATTACCGAATTTGACGACGATTTCTGGGACTTCACTTTTGATTTGAATGTCACTGTGCCTTACTTGCTTTGCAAACGTGTTTTGCCGAGCATGATTGAGAAAAAATGGGGACGCATTATTAATATCTCTTCGATCAATGCCAAAGTGCCGGCCTTGCATGGCTGCGCGTATGTGGCCAGCAAGCATGCCATCGCAGGGCTCACCAAAGCCATCGCCAAAGAAGTGGCCGACCAAGGTATCACGGCCAACGCAATCTGCCCCGGCGTGACTGCCACTGAGATGAACGACAAACGAATTGACTACGATATCGAGCGGACCGGCATGAGCTTTGCTGAAATCGAAGCCCAAGCCTCACCACTCGGTCGTCGATTGACCACCGATGAAATGGCCCCGCTGGCAGTCTTTTTGGCTTCCGATGGCTCCGCCGGCATTAACGGGCAGTTATTAAACGTCTGTGGCGGAACTGTGATGTGCTAGGAAACGGACCAATTTTCATTTCACTCGCAAACCATGTATAATTGAACACAGTTTTGAAATCCTGCCGAACCACCCTTCCCTAAAACGCCGAGATTTTCATGAAATTAATAAGGCTCACAACTCTAGTATTCGCTTGCATTCTTGTATTTTCGAACATCTCAATTCAAGCTGCTGAATCCGCAAAGCCCAATATCTTATTGATGCTGGCCGATGACCTCGGCAGTGGCGACTTGAGTTGCTATGGCAGCCCTGAGACGAAAACTCCGGTGCTTGATCAACTGGCCCAAGATGGTATTCGGTTCGATGATTTCTATGCCGCGTGTGGTGTTTGTTCGCCTTCTCGTGCCGCGTTGTTGACTGGTCGATTTTCTGTTCGCGCTGGTGTCTACAGTTGGGTTCACGCTTCTCAGCACATGCACCTGCGGGTTGAAGAAACTACGATTGCCGAACTGATGAAAGAGGCTGGCTACTCAACCGCCCATGTTGGCAAATGGCATCTTGGATACGATCTGGTCAAAGGATCAGGCCCTGGCCCGAACCCTGGTGATCACGGTTTTGACTACTGGTTAGCCACCGGAAACAATGCCATTCCATCGCATCGCAATCCGACGAACTTTGTACGCAACGGAAAAGCGTTAGGCGAAGTCCAAGGGTATTCGTGTCAATTAGTGGCTGATGAAGCCATCACTTGGCTAGACAATCATCGAGATAAATCGAAACCCTTCTTTTTGAATGTTTGGTTCCATGAGCCTCATTCCAAGGTGGCCTCGCCAGAAGAACTAGCCAAACGTCACAAAGGAGTACGCAACCCAGAATACTACGGCTGCATTGAAAACATGGACCTCGCCGTTGGTCGATTGCTGGCCAAACTAGATGACATGAAAGTTTCGGATAACACCATCGTGATTTTCACCTCAGACAACGGCAGCTACATGACCGACCGACTCAACAACCGAGGCTTTACCGGTCGCAAAACCCAACTCTGGGAAGGCGGCATTCGCGAGCCCGGTATGATGCGATGGCCTGGTAAAATTAAGCCTGGCACTGTTTCAGATCAACCGGCGGGCTTGGTCGACATTTTACCTACGCTGTGTGAAGTGGCCGGTATCTCTGCCCCGCAAGATCGAACATTAGATGGTGTCAGTCTCGTTTCCCACATAACTGGCGGCAAGTTGCACCGAGAAAAACCGCTCTACTGGTTCTACAATCCCTCTCGCCCTGTTTGTGTGATTCGCAATGGAGACTGGTGCCTGATCGCCGATCCAGAGCTCGATCTATCGAGAAACAATATGTTTCTGGAAGAGTACATTGGGCCGATCAAAGAAACCAAACTGATCAATCTTCGGCTCTACAACTTACGAAAAGACCCTAAGCAGCAGACCGATCTCTCGAAAGATCGTCCTGAAATTTTTCAAAAAATGAAAACACAAATGTTTGAACTGCACGCCGATGTGGTGCAGGAAGCGTTTGACTGGCGAACCGTAAAGTAACTATCGCCAATGCCTAATCTGCATGGATGCACCGCATACATTCCTAGTCTATACTTAGAGAGAGTTAAAACTGTTGACTGTTTACTGTCTGACTTGCTTTCTCAATGAACCATCGTGATCTCATGAAAAAATACTTCACTGCTTTATTTGCTTCTTTGTTCATCGTGTCATCCGCACTAACTTCGGTTAGTCAGGCTGCTGATCGACCGAATATTGTTTGGATTGTTTCCGAAGACAATTCCATTCATTACCTAGACCACTTTTTTCCAGGCGGAGCCAAACTGCCGAACATCGAGGCCCTGGCCGCACATGGGCTGACGTATGACCATGCGTTTTCTAACGCTCCGGTTTGCTCGGTGGCCCGAACCACATTGGCAACTTCCTGCTATGGTCCACGCATCGGCACGCAATTTCATCGCCGCTATGCCATGGCCGAAATGCCACAAGGGTTGGAAATGTTCCCCGCTTATCTCAGACAAGCAGGTTACTACACCACCAACAATTCAAAGACCGATTACAACGCCATCCCCGGCAAGAATGTTTGGGATGAATCTTCTCGTAAAGCTTCATGGCGAAACCGGGCTGATAAAAGCCAGCCGTTCTATCATATGGAATCACATGCACAAAGCCACGAAAGCTCACTTCATTTTAGCCAAGCCAGTTACGAAAATGACAAAACCAAACACGACCCCGCAAAGGTTGTTGTTGCCGATTACTTCCCAGATACTCCATTGTTCCGCTACACTCATGCTCGTTACTTAGACAACCACCTAACCATCGATAACATTGTGGCAAACACCGTTGCCAAACTGGAAGAAGATGGCGTTCTCGAAGATACTTTCATTTTCTACTTCGGCGATCACGGCGGCGTTCTGCCTCGCGGCAAAGGCTACATCTACGAATCAGGCTTGCATGTTCCACTAATCATTCGCGTCCCTAAAAACTTCAAACACTTGGTCGATGGCAAGCTGGGCAGTCGAGTCAAAGGGTTTGTTGACTTCGTTGACTTCGGCCCCACTACATTGAATTTAGCCGGCGTAAAAGTGCCCAGCCAAGTCGATGGCAGGCCTTTTCTTGGCAAAGGTATCTCGATGAAAGAGGTCAACTCGCGCGATGAATCGTTTGGCTATGCTGACCGGTTTGATGAAAAATACGATCTCGTTCGTTCACTTCGCAAAGGCAAATTTCAATACATTCGCAACTTCCAACCGTATCTGCCTGATGGTTTGAACAACAACTACCGCTACAAAATGTTGGCCTTTGTCGAGTGGCGAGATCTGTTTAATGCTGGCAAACTCTCTGGCCCTCAACTTCAGTTCTTTGAAGCCAAAACACCGGAAGCCCTGTACGACTGCGTCGCCGATCCTCACCAAGTCAACAATTTGGCAAACGACCCTAAGTATCGAGATGTATTGGTTGACCTGAGAACTCGCTTGCAAGAGAAGCTCAGATCGCTGCCTGATCTTAGCCTCTACCCCGAAAGTGAATTGGCACCCAACGCGATGTCGAACGCAGTTGCTTATGGCCAAAAGCATAAAGCAGAAATCTCAGATTTGCTGGCAACCGCTGATCTAGCTTTAGAGCCCTTTGATCAAGCCAAATCCCACATTCTGGCCGCTCTGACATCAAACAACCCAATGCAACGCTACTGGGGTGCCATGGTTTGCACCTCATTTGGTGAAGCGGCAGCCGCTTTAGCTGGCGATGTAAAGCCGCTGTTGAAAGATGAGTCGCTGATTGTACGTGTGCGTGCGGCAGAATTCCTCGGTCTGATTGGCGAGATCAACCCGCAAGAGGTGTTGACCGATGTGGTGAATACTTCGCAAAACCCGGTAGAAGGCACCGAAGCGTTGAACTCAATCGTCTGGTTCAAAGACTTCTTTGACGGCAAATACCCAGTCAAACGATCCGACTTCCACCCCGTCAAAATGGGAGCAGATGTTGATGATCGATTGAACTACATCAACGGTGTGCCTTACCCAGCTAAGAAAGCACCGAAAAAGAAGAAAAAGAAATAGTTTGCCCTAGAGCATTTTGGAAAACGATGTTCTCGAATGCACACGAATAGAGCGAGCAAAATCACCATTCTTGCTAGCTTCGTTAGGGACTGAAAATCAAACTCACACTGAACTACTAACTCCTTGTCCAAAATGCAAATTCAAAACTTTAATACTAGGGGCAGTAGACAAAACACGGAAAAGATGGAAAAATAGCTCTCAGCCTCTGGCTTCCAGAGTCAAGACTGGAAAAGAGAGGTTAGAGCCGTCAAAGGGGTTAGCGCTCCTGACGGCTTGTTTTATTTGTGTACTGACAAACATCTCTAAAGACGCAGGTGAGAATCGAACTCACTAAAAGCTGCTTTGCAGGCAGCCGCCTAGCCATTGGGCATCCGCGTCATAAAAGTACCACTCAATTTCAAGTAGCACTTTATGTAAGTCGATCCTGCACAACGATGTTCAGAAAGACTTTCATTTCTATACAATGTTTTCACACCAGTTAATTACAAGTTGTGAATACCGTTTCCATATTTCAGGAAATCGAGTCACATTGGGAATATGGTTGACTTCTAACAAATATTTTGACCCATTCTCTGCAATCATATAATCATTGGCGATTACTTCTAGATCAAAATACTTGGCTAAGTTTCGAGTATCAGACTCAAGCTCAGGATCAACACTCATAAAGCCTGCTGTATCATCATGGATTGATTTTAGCCAATCAACACCTTCGAGATGAATTTGCAATATTTCATCACCAAGCAAAACAACTCTTACGGCTTGGCCTTGTATAAAAGGTTCTAGAGTGCTCGCAAAAGGAGCTTCCCATTCTCCAATTAATCGCTCTTTATTCTCTCCACAGTGCCAGTCTCCCCATTTAGCAACTTGTTCATCCTCTACTGATACAGAATTACCGGCTAATACAAAACCAAGGTTTTTTCCCGGAAATTCTGTCTGTGAGAGGGCTCGAACAAGACAAGCATGTTTTTTTCTACAATTAAGCATTCCCAAAGGATTTGGAAAACAATTTCCACCCCAGAGACATAATGCGATGAACAAATCATAATCATTTTCAAATATTCCATGGAACACAACTCTATCCACTGGAACTTGCCATCCACCACTCTCTTTATCAACAAAGAGTTCACCTGCCACGACGTTATAATTTGGCATAGTAGAATGAGAAACAATCGGACCAGAAATCCTTGATTTAAGTTCTTCAAGTTCGGGTTCATCAAAACCAATCAAACATGTTCTCTTATTCATCGTCTGTGTCATTTCTAATTATTGAAAGTAATTACCTCGCCGAGGAATCGAACCCCGTCTTACGGTTTAGAAGACCGCAGAACCACCTCTGGTTGAATCTCTCAAAATATCTCAAAACACCTAAGTCTCATGTCATCAGGTGCTTATGGCTTATAGTACGGTTTTTCATCAAGAAAAGTAGTTGCAACTATTACTGAACCGTGGTAAGCTGATCGTTGCAAAAAGTCGTTGCAAATGTCGTTGCAGATTTCCCCACTTAATGAATTTGAGTGCCCTTCATGGATAAGAAAATAAAACTGAGCTGGTACAAATCACGTGGATGCTGGCGGAAGAACTACCGAGGAAATCAACTTTACTTGGCAGTGGGTCAATGCACTGGGGATGATGACCCTGTTGGATATTCTATTGCGATGGGGGAGTTTGCAGAGCACGTAAAAAGACTTGACGCAGAAGATGCCATCGCTAAAACCGAGAAGCGAGCAGCCGTAAAAACTGAAGCCGATATGCTCGCCAAGCAAGCAGAAGAAATGGATCAAGAGCGACAGATTGCTAAAGGCAAGCCCATCAGTGACACCCTTCACTACTCCGCATTCGCTGCGAACTATGATCAGTTAAAACCCACTCTCACAACAGGTACTCGTAATGTTGAGAAACTACATTTAATTGATAGAATCGCAGAGTACGTTGAAGGGTTTGAGAAGAGGGCAAAGGAAGGCAGATGTACCGTAGCTTGGTATAACGAGAAGAGGGACAAACTTGATGACTTCCACAAGTTTACATATTACGCAGGTGTCGACTACCCGGAACAAATTACCGAAAATCTACTTAATGATTACCGCGAGTCACAAGCTACTCAGGCAGCTAAAGGAGAATTTTCTCCCTTCACAGTCAAGAAGCGACTTAAAGCAGTAAAGGCATTCTTCGAGTGGTGCTTTAAGTTTCACTATATCAAAGAGATGCCTCGCAACCTCGACAAAGACTATCCGAATGTAGTTGTTATGCCTGCTCCTAAGCCCTACCCGCTTACCCTTGATCAAGTTCACCAGTTTTGGAATCTCGCAATGAACAAGGGCAAGTATGACAATACCAGAGGCTACAGAAACGCATTGTATCTTCTCCTTGGCCTAAACTGTGGGTACAGATCAAAAGACATTGCCACGCTCCGGTTTAATCATCTCCGGCAAGAAGGGGAGGGTTGGATAATAGATAGGCTACGCAATAAGACGAAAAACAAGAAGGTAAGACAGGTGCATAAAATCTGGAAAATAACGCACCGTCTATTGATGATGGAATGCGAAACTCGTGAGGCAGATGACGACCTGATGTTGCTCACTGAACATGGCACCGAGCTAGTAACCGCAACTCTCAGTAATAAGACAAGTCACACCGATGCCGTTGGAGCGAACTGGGGCAGAATGAAACGTAAACTCAAATTGGGGAAAGGGTACGGCCATTCATGTTGTAGAGATACCGGCTCAAGTGACTTTGCACGACTTATGCCGGAGTCCCCAATAGCAGAGTCCCAATACTTGAGCCACAAGTTCCCCGGCATGTCTGAAACCTACATTCAACGAGCGTATGAAAGACTGTTTACCGGCATTGACAAGCTAGAAGAATACTACGGCCTTAATATGTAAATAGCACTAACTCAACAACTCACAATTTGCACCTTAGCTTCAATGAGCGTTCCGTTTCATTGAAGCTATTTGTGTACAGAGGCTTAGATTTCCTTCCAATCGAGAGATTAACTAAGGCACCAAGGACAACTAAGAAGTAGACAAAAAAAGAGCTGATCATCGGGCAAGATGAACAGCTCAGATTTCCATGCTATGTCGAAGTAGCAGAAAGTATTTTTTACAATGACCATTATAGACTATACAACCCCAGAATGCAATCCATCAGAGCCAAATAACGACGATTGGTATAAGGTTGTTGACCTCTCAGATTCAGAATTCCAGTACCCTGATTATTTTGAGGATGGCTTTCTTAAATACCATACTGAAATCAACGGTCTTCTAGGACTGAAGGAGGCAACGCACACCTTTGCAAGCCTGTACCATTGCTATCCCGTTATTCAAAACGGTGGTCGAATATACGAGACCAACAAAGACATTGCAAAGGAACTCAAGATAACAGCGTGTACTTTCAAAAGGCATAAAAAGAAGCTCACTCAAGCTGGTCTAATCTACAGTGAAGACCGTGCGACTTATGGAACTTGCCCAATATCCTTAACGCCTGAGGGACTTCGATATTATCGTGGTTTCAAGAGCAACGATAGGATTTTCTCAAATGGCTTTCTAGCTGTTCCATTGAAGTGGTTACGCATCTATCCAGACATGTCGTATCAGTATCGATGCGTGTGGGCTCTATTGCTGTTTCGATGTCGAATCAAAACAGGGAAGCCGTCTTACTGCACAGATACGACCAAAGAGATGTCGAGGTTTCTTCATTTTAATGAGAAAATCGTGAGACTTACCATTCGATCACTATTGAAAAACGACCGCATCGTTGAGGGTAAGAAGGCTCAAGGTACTAGAAGCTTCTGGATTCCCGATTATAAGCCACAGATCAGCCTTAAAGAATCTATCAAGGCCAAGAAGATTGAGTCACTTGAACAATCTAATATCACGGCTCCTAAGAGGAAACCGTTCAAAGACAGGCCAGCGAAAGCTACTAAGAAATCTAATGGTAGGACTAAACCACAAATAAACCGAGAATTGAATGAGCACTATAGAGCCAAGTGGTTGGAGGTACGTGATAAAGAACCAAGCTTTATGAAGCATGTTAAGGAGTTATCGCAGGGACGCTCCATTTACGAACTATGCGACGATTCGATGGAAAAAGCCAAGGCATATATTGACTTTTCCATTAAGAATTGGGAGCAGATTACAAAGACGTTTGGCATTCATGGAGCAAACCCTGTTCCATCAGCATTAGCTCAAGCATGGATACACAATCAGATAAAGCAAGCTCAAGAGGAAGGCTTTAAGAAAGTTCGACAAAGTGGGAAAGAAGCTGAAGTACGGGCATACACTCACAGAGGGATGAATACAAATTGGTCAAAGGTGACGGATGGATGGGGTGATTAATCATGATCGATGCCGACAGCTTGCACACCTTATTAAAATCACCCCTCTAAATTAATGAGAAAATAACATGATTACCCACAAATCTGCAAATTGTAATACTCTTCCTGATCTAGAAATAACCGTGAACTCCTACAAACTCATGCGAATTCCAGAGCAGCACTATGATTGCACGATATCCAACATACCTGATCATTGTGAATATAAAGAACGCCTGAAAAGTTGGACAGCAAGAGCAGAGTACAATGTAATAGCGAACAAGGGCATTCTACTCTTTGGCCAATACTCAACAGGCAAATCAGGGGCAGCAGCTATCTGTCTTAAAGCAGCAGCAACCAGAAGGAAAATTGGACTCTACTTGTCCGCCCCAATGTTAGTGGAATACGTTTTCGAGAAAACAATGTACAACTTTAACGAAGGGACAACCATGATTAATAGAGCTAGAAGTGTTCCCTTGTTAGTCATCGATGAGTTGATCATTGATCCGGGTAACCCGCACTACGCCAAAACTCTTGAATCTTTGATTCGATTCAGAATGGATAAGAAACTCTGTACGATCATCACCACGAACCACACCACACAGGAATTGCAAGAGCATTGCCCCTCAATGTCGGCTGCTTTACGGCAGATAGTGGAGCCCGTTGAGGTATCTGGTCATGACTTCAGAAAGGCATTTGAGACGAAATGGTGATCGATTTTACAGGCGGACAATGTGACCCTAGGGGAGCGATTTTAGAGGCGGACAATGTGACCCTAGGGGACGGACAATGTGACCCGAGGGGACGGACAATGTGACCCTAGTTATATAGTAAGAAGGAAGTTAAGAAGGAAGATAAGAAATTCGCCTTCGGGAATGTGAATTTCCCCCCCTCCATACACCTTGAAAGAGACAGTAAGGGGAAAAGGAAGATTGAAAGTTGATGAATGAATTTGAAGTAAATCAATTTCTAAGTATTAGAAAAATGAACTAGAAATTACCAGTAAATTGAAGAGCTACAAAAATGAATAAAGAACAACCAGCAGCCGACCGCCCGCACTCGTGGAATCCTGTGACGAGGATCAAGCACACCTTCCTTACTCGCTCAAGACATGTCAGAAGACCCTGAACCCAACCAACGCAAATTAGTGGGCATTTCAGAGACCTTTGAGCCAGCACGAGTTTAGATCAGATTTAGCATTACCCCAGGTCAATGAGCTGGCTCCACTCAAGTGGACAATACATTTTACAGATCACAACACATTAAAATTAGGATTTAAAACGATGATAGAAAACAATTCAGCACTGGCAAAAAACCCGGTTGAGGAACCTAAGACAGAATTAGAATCTGCCTCACCCGTTCCACTCACTAACCTCAACGTAGAAGAGACTGAGATAGTACCCGCTATCGCTAATCCTACTACCCCAGCCGTTCATTCTAACGCATTACCATCATCAATCCCGCAAGATGTGCTTGAACATGTATCGGAGCACCCTCCGAGGTATCACCGAGCTATGCAATTAAAGTTGCAAGGAATGAAGCTCCAAGAAATATGTGACGAGTTAGGAGGTATCAGTGTCTCAACTTGTCAAAATTGGATCAGGAAAGTGGCGGTCGAGTATACCCAATTAATCCAGGGAAGTACCAGCCTGAACTTCCTCGTAAGTGAGCTATGGAAGATCGATCAGATAGAGGCTCAAGCGGCCTCAGATATGGCGAACACTAAAAGCCCAAATCAAAGGTCCGAGCTTATGAAAGTTCAGTTACAATGTTCACGCCAGAGATTCTCGCTCCTCACCAAATCAGGTCTTGTAGCTCAAGCACCGGAACGTCTCTTCTTATCAGTTCAATCAAACGCACCGAAGAGTCTGGAAAAAGATGATGAGGTAATCGCTACCACACCAGAAGAGAGAACCGCCCAAAGGGCCAAATTGATAGGCTCTCTAATAAGCAACCTTGCAAATCGTAAGAGCATGTCAACGAAGTAACCTAAACCTTGTCCAATCATTGAAGTTTTGCGAGTCTGTCCCATTCATAGGATTACTTGTTAGACATCGGGGGGAAGCGATGTTATGATAGGAAGCGATTTAGCACTGATGTTGATGAGAATGAATTCCTAGAGCATGAAGAACAGTTCATGGATATATTGAGGCTTTGCGAATCCTTGGCAAAAACAGGCCCAAAATGAAGCTCAGAAAGAACACGATCTTATTAGAGTTCTTAGATGAAGAGTTGGCAGAGCATTATCATGATACACTAGGATCTTTATCACAATAATTCATTTCATTGAGAGAGATTTTATATGAAGGTTTTTATAATCGGAGAGTCAAGCCAAGACAGAGGAAAACAACTCGAGTCTTTAACTTTATTGATCTTGAAGAACCTCAATTATTCAAACTGTCATGATCGTGTGATAAGCAGTGGCGGATCTGAAGTTGATGTCATGGCAGAACTTAAAACGCCTCTCTTTGGCCCTACCGAAGTTCTTTGTGAATGTAAGGCCACAGCTAAAAAATCAGATACTACAGATTGGTGTAAATTCTTAGGTAAAATATTTTTGGCTGAATTGAGTTCCACTAAACCTATTAGCGGCCTCTTTATTTCTCTATCTGGTGGTAATGGTAATGTTATTGGTAGTTACAAGGAGCTTATTAAATCAAGATCTGATATACGAATACTAACCGGCGAAGAATTAGCATCCGAAGTTAGTAAATGCTTTCCAGACTTCAAAGAAAATGACTTTTACTTTCGTATGTTATCCAAGCAAACGGATAAAAGAATCCTTACTCAGAATCTCATTTATTACAACAATGAATTATATCGAATATTTGACTTAGAGGGTGATTTCTATTCTGTTCTTAATAGTGATGGTAACCTCTTATTATCTGACGATAAAGTCATTAGTTTAGTAAATGATTCAACAAATATTTCTGGTGAATTTCTAGATGTAAGTGAAGATAAGAAAAGGAAGGATTTAGAGTTGCTGTGTGAGGGGTATGTCTTGTCCAAATTGATTGAGACAAACAGTAGTATTGATATATCTCAACTAAGCAAGGAATTTCAGGGTGAGCTCAAGGGACAGAGTTATGTCCCAGAGGATGTAATTGCATCGATGTTTAATGAGCTCACACAACAGCCATTTATTGAAGGAAATAAAGACGTAATTCAACTAGATTTTTCAGAAATACGGAATACCCTTTCGTTTCTAAATCGATATCTTTCCATTGGGGTATTTCCTAAGATGCTTAGGTGCGACACATATCTAGATTTATTCAATGAAGATCTTGTGTCTAAGATATCAGAAGTGCAGGGAAATCTACCCATTCCAGAAAGCGACGAGGAGATGTTATTGAAATTACTGAGTGTATCTCCTAGTGCAGTAATAAGAGCAATAAATCCGATTCCATTTATCGTCAACTCTCGTAACGAGTTTGAGAATATTCCTGAACGTCTAAACAAGACACATCTAGAGTTTTTCTTCAAAGTTTTATTTGAAGGATTGTATGTTGACTACGACAAACGGATTTTATTTGAATATTATCTGAATATAGACCTAATAGAATTCGAGACCGTTACAAATTACAAGCTAAAAACAAGTAAAAATATTTTTCTCGAACATGAAGACCGGTCAAGATTTGCTATCGGTAAAATGACTTCTAATGGTGACAAGACTATTACTATAAAACTTATTAAAACTAATGATCAGCCAGAACCTTGGGATGAATCTCATAATGAATAATTTAGTTTCATTATTAAGTAAACTCAAGGCAAGAAGTGTGGGTCGTATTTATAGACCATGCTAGGTCGCGTTGGTGGTAAGAGTACGATGCTTGATTAATTCGATCCTGCTGTTGAATGGAATATCACCGATCCTGATATGACCACTTACGGCATTACTGCCTATGATGAAATGTCCTTTGGTCAGAAGCTCTGGTCACTAAATTTGGTATCAAAAGCTTTACTGGATAAGTCAGTTCCTTATCCGCCACTTGTTGCATTTGTAGAAGCAACTATTGCCACAGTCTTTATCATGGCAGATGTTCTTCTGGACATGGATAAGGATTCCATGGTCGACTATCCAAAGTTTACTGATCTGATGAAGGGGGCTTTGGCTGAACTAGCGGAGCCAGGCGACGAAAGTTGCGATGATCTAGAACCTGATACACTGGTTGCTATCCTTGAAGAACGCATCTTTTGGGATCTAGATTACCTATCAGCAGATATCTACCTAGATTCAGCTTCAGAGAGCAGCAGACCGCTAGATGAGGGCAACGGTGGGTATTACACTGCCATTGCCCATGATCCGCCAGAGAGCGAATATAAGGCATTGTATGATGAACTCATTGACCTAACAGAAATCTGATCCTATGTGTGGTGCCATCTCCCTCAATCAATCAGAAGTCCCGATTGAACTCATTCGAGAGTTCAACCTAGAGGGTCACGGACATCCCAGAGAAGGAACTATGGAATTCTGGTTCCAAGCATGGGACGCTATGCCACTACTACCAGTACGCTTTGATACTGAGATGACCATCTTAGAGTGGGGCAACGCCCGTAGGACTTCAAGCAAGCTACCCAAGGGTAACTGGTGTCGTCAGGAAAGCCTAGACGCTGGCAAATGGAAATGGTTGAAACCTCAACTAGTGGTGATACCTGCTAACTTTGGCAAGGAGAGGAAAGCAGGAGCTTGGTTCCTTGTAACCGAGGGCATGCGTGGAGTTGTGGTTAGAGATGAGAATGGCAAACAGCACGTTTACATGTTGACCACTGAAGCAACCCATTATTACCAAACAATGACAAGGCATAATCGAGAGCCGGTGTTCTTGGGTGAGCAGATCTGATACAGTTTTTGTTGTAATGACATAGACAGTGTGATACATTTAAGCTTCACTGATCTGTACTAGACCGTAATGGTGCGGGATTTGGTTGTTGTATTTTTGCGGTTTGATATCTGTTATGTATAAAGACCCGATGAATGACCTGTCATATATAAACGGCATGCTTTCGGTTTACGCTCAGTTCAACTGTCATTCCTGCGATATTGGCTTTGATTTTCAATTGAAGGAAATCCAAAACGTGAACTTCCCGTATGCACGTGCCGGGAAAGTATCTCTAACTCGAATCGATAATTGGGAAGATCATCTGACTGTCACGCTACAAACTTGGCTCTTCGCTTTCATGGAAGAATTCAACCTTGACTTGAAGAGCCTATATTTTGGATGCGAAGAAAACAGACAGTATTCCGCGAAGCATTTGGTGGAATTAATGAGAGAATGCTTGCAGCCAGAAACTGTGTATCAAGCTACAGGTGTGGATACTGGAGACTTCAAGTATGACAGCCTCGTCTTCGAATCTGATGACCAGAATTACTTACTATACTTTGGCCTCAGCGATTAAGAAACATAACAATGCGATTCAGACAGACCACCCTACTTGCGACCGCTGAGCTTAGGCGTTACATACCGCCAATACGCATTTGTTCGAGTTTTGATTCTGTCATTGGTTCAGCTTGATAATCTTGCAGGTTATAGATAATCGGTTCCTGCTCCTTTTCGCCTTGGGAATATAGCAGTTGGTAGCGAATCAACTGAGGAGCTTTGTCTGTTCCTTGAAAAATGCTCTAGAGCCGTAGCTGTCGTTTCTATTGGTCCCGTGACTGGTGAATTGACCGTCAACTCTTGCCGTTCTCACGCTCTACTACGTCACCACATTACAACAAATGTGGATTGGAGGGATGTACCACCTGAGGCGAGCAATTCTCTAACGCCCATTGACACAGTGTTGCAGAGAGTGACATTGAATTCAGGAAACACTCAGATTTGCAACTAGAGTGCATCGCTATTGCTAGTCTGTTTTGGGTACTCCAACAAGCCAGTTAACCAAGGCATTGAACGGACTAACAAAGAGTTGTTGCACAATAAGAGATATATACGTCGACACTATGAATAAGAATACAGCAAATGCCGATTGCATCGATCCGGCGATAATACCTTTTGTCGCATATGATTCCGGAATCCGCTCAAATGCCCCAGGAAACACGACTAGCACCGGCAGTACGTTGATCCACATAATGTTCCATAGGCTTGATACTCGGTTAACCAGGGTGTAACGATTCTCTGCATCTAGCAGTTGTTCCACAGTAATTTCTTGGTTCATTGACGGATGGGCAATCAGTTCAATTCGGCACTTCTGTAGGTTTACAGTATCTGTGAGTGTGATATTTCGGGAGCACGCGATCGAGTTCAGAATCCGCAGTGAATGCGACCTTCGCGATAAAAAAAGAGATTGCCATGAGTGAAGCATAACAAGAAATATCGCCGTCTTTGGGTTGTCGTATGGTGAATGTGGTTGTTGAGTTGAATCGTTTATCATGTTGTTTGAGATATCCTATCGAAGGCTGAACCACGAATTACGTGTTTATCCGCCACTTCGGCTTAGCGTTTTGTTATATCGTGAATCCTCGCGACATTGCATTGAGTAAAACACCTATTTGTGGTCCAGGTTTTATTCGGTTGCTGGGTGAAAGTCCCGCCAAATTAAACTCACCAAAGTTCACCCATTTATCTTTGCCGTTTATCACAGTAACGACACAAGGGTTGCCGTCACACACATAACATCTAGCGTCAAGGTCCGTATCAACATCAATTTGAGAAAGTATCTCAGAAAGCTTCGACGATTGTTCATCGGTCAAGATTGTCGTTTGAGGTGAATTGCCCGCATCTAACTCAAAGTCCATTGTAGTTTGCTCTGCGACTACAACCCGCGTTTGCGAATGGTCCATGCGGCCTCTTGAATCAAGGACAACTATCCAATCAGGAGGCGATTCTCCGTCAATCATTACAGCTGCATTTTTCATGCAGACACGGATTGAATCTTTATTGATAAACGGGATACGTGCCGTAATCCAAGGATGATCCAGAGGTGAATTCATTTTGTTCTCACTATAGGGCCGCGAACGACATTACACATATCAAACCGCAAAAATAATAACCCAATGCCGCACTTTTACGGTCTAGTGCGGATCAGTGAAGCTTAAATGTATCACAGCATTCGGGGAAATACAACAAAGAAGGAATAGGGCGGTGAGCAATACGGTGACGACTGCGATTGCCCTATGAACTACTTGAATTTTAGGGACATATACATGTTATGCCACATGCGAAGAGTATGGGCGATTCAGTTCAAGAATTCTCTTAGAAGGTAGTCTTGCAAACATAAACCATAAGTAATGACATCGGCTCCAACAACGGAAAGAACTCTCGATTTCGTCCGATCAGGGGCACAGACCAAGTATCGGTGACCGTAGATGGGAAAGAGCGTTGCCTCAGTTGGAAGATTGAATTCCTCGTATTCGAGTAACACCTCTGCGATTTCTTCCCGGTCCTCCTGTACTACCTTGATTTGCTCCCTAACGATCTCCAGATCTCGCGGATATGTGTAAAGGCGATACGTGGTTCGATGTGGTTCCCCACAAGAGCCATACACGTTTAGGTTGGGGCGATCTGTTCCGTTGATGTGTTGAAGCATCAGGCGAAAATCGTTTGGCAACGTTGTTCCAAGCAGTTCTTCGTACTGATCTATATCTCTCACTGACAAGCCGGAGTTCCATTTCGTACCTGGCTGAAACTGAAACCCATAGATGTTGGGGGCAATCTTCGTCCGGGCCCATCTGGACTCAGTGTCTTCCTTGAACTTAGACAGGAACGCAGCGTCCATTACATGCCCTCAAGTGACCAGCGGCCATCCAGTGGCCTAACTGCTAACAAACCGCAAAAACACAACAACCAATTACCGCACTATTACGGTCTAGTACGGATCAGTGAAGCATAAATGTATCACAGGGTTTTGGCGATTTCAACAAAAACTAGAAACCGCTTCCTTGCTCCAAGGGGTATAGGTTTGGACCGATTCGTGCATCGACACTAATAAGGCAGCGTCTTTCTTCATTAGTTAAATTCTTGAAGAAAACCTGCCCCTCGCAAGGTACGGCATGAATCTTGATCCTCTCGCCAGACCAAAACACGAGTTCATCAGCAGAACCCTCGTTTCCACACGACCATGCATTGAAGTCGTCTTGGAGAATGAGATATGCAATCCAATTGTCGAATCGGAACAATGAAATTTGTTGCTGATATGTATCTGGTTCACGTACGTTCCCAGGAATCAAAGCAGGTGTGTAATAGGCCTGCGTGATAAATTCTGGTACATGCTCGGAGAAGACAGCTAGTTGCTCAACATCCTCCGAGGTAGATACTGTATCGAATGAGATCGCGTTACAACATTTGGCTGCAAATCTTTGAACGATATGGCACCACAGGTCGTTTGGAATAAAGTCCCACGATGATCCGCGTAAATTCATCATCAAGACTTCAGTGGGCATAGTTGTGTGGCTCTGGTTAACGGTCTAGTACGGCTCAGCGAAGCTTAAATGTATCACAGCGTTTGGGGAGATACAACAAAGAACGAATAGGGCGGTGAGCAATATGCTAACGACTGTGATTGCCGTATGTGTTACTTGACCTTTAGGGACGTTTGCATGTTGTGTTGCGTTTATCAGGATAGTCAGCTATTGGTTTGTGCGACGCCCCCACAACTCATTGAATTCGAGGTCATTTATAAAGTCGAAGCCAACCAACGCAGCGTTCAGTGGTTCAGTTGATAGACCACCAAATTCATCATGTGATTTACGGGAATGGTATCCCAGGATAGGACCATTGTCATATTGTTCAAGTTGACGAATCACGTTGCAGGTAGGATCAATTTCAAAAAACCACCAAGAAGCTCCATAGCTATCGTGTCGGTCTCCGCGAGTCTCATCCCATCTACGTTTAACATATCGTAGACTTTGTGGGTCAACTTTTAAATTGGTGAATGAATCCAATAGTTGTTCGATTTGGTTATCCTCAAGATTCCACAAATCGGATGTGTTTTCAGCCCGCGTGATGTTGAGCATAAGCTGTCCAAGTCGCATGTCAGGAAACGCATGCCACGCAGTTTCCAACTGGAGAAGCATCCGATCTATTCTTCTTGGGTCACGCATTAAGTTGTCTATCGCTTGAGTCAGATAACAAATATTAAACCGAAAAAACACAATAACCAATTCCCGCACTTTTACTGTCTAGCACGGATCAGTGAATATTAATGTATCATACTCTTAATGTGTTTGCCAGAAAGATCATAGTATTCATATACTCACACTCTCCCAAAAACGGCACACCCAAGCATGATCGAGAGCCAGTCTCTCTAGGTAAGAATATTATGAGTCGCTAGATATATAGAAACTAATAGCATGAACCGAATACAACGACAATACTTCAAGTTTGAAACGCATATCGAAGCCCATAAGGCTAACGACTATGCAACCAATGAAATCCGCTCCCACAATTGGAATATCGATACTAATATCAAGCTTAATGTCTTAGAGATTGAAGGCGATAACCTTGAGCACATGGAGATGCTAAGTAAATATCTACAGCGTTTAAAATTGAGGCTATTGGAAGTGATGATAGGATAATAATCGAAGCCATCTCAGAAGCTTCAGACACTGTCCAAAATCCTCGACAAATGTGACAGGGGGACCATTGTCAATGAAGCTCCATTCAAGTGGAGTCCCCGAAAAGATCAACGCCTTAACTCATAGAGTTAATTATGAGAATTAAAGCTCTGACTATCTTAGTAGCCCTTGCTCTATTGGTATCGTGCAGCAAAACGCTCGAACCATGAGCAGTTTGGACTAGAGCATCCCAATGAATTTATCAAATTGTCAGAGGCATTGAGAATTCTGCGGGTTTGAAGTTTGACATCGATTGATGATGATGTTCCAGAGCGGGTTTGGAAGGTAACTGCGGTAGGGCTTGGGGGGAATTGGTCAACTGGCAATTAGTCATACACCCTCATGAGGGGCCTCTGGCAGTTTATTCTAATAATTCTAATTATAATGGTTGCTTCCTCACTCACGTTGAACAATACTCTTACATTCTAGTGCATTCATAGATTTACAACCAAGAGAGACAACATGAAGCGGACAATTTTATTTGCGGTAGCGTGTGTGGCGGTGATGTTTACTGTGGAGCAAGTTCAGGCAGGTGTAGTTATTTCCCCTGTTTCAGCCAGTAGCCCGCTCCCTCTTAATACCTCTGGATTCCCTTTGATTAATCTTATTAATCAGTCAGGCTTGAGTCCCAAATTCACCTCAGGTGTAACCGACTGGGATACCTACTTCGCTGGCACAGTCCTCACATCCACTGGTCACTGGATTGCCCAGAATAAAACCGTAAACTACGTCGATTTCGATTTTGGATCAACTCGGTCACTTACGCGACTGGCAATGTGGAACTACGGCACAGGAGGTGGTACTTCTTCGGTGAAAGATTTTACAATCTTAACTTCCAATGATTCGTCTTTTGCATCCTTTCAGAACGTAGGGTCTTTCGAACTAGATAACGGCCCCAGAACTGCTCAAGTATTTGACATCTCCGATTCATTTGGAAGATATGCAAGACTTGAAATAGATTCAAATTATGGTTTTTCACATACTGTTGGTTTTGGTGAAATCGTATTTGAAAGCACAACACTTGAACCAACCCCAGAACCAACATCCCTAGCCATCTTCGGCATTGGTGCCTTGTGCATGGGTGCCGGTGCAGCACGTAGAAGACGTAAAGAGAAACAAGCAGCAGAAGCTTAACAAACTTTGGCAAACCGGAATGAAGACGGGTGGCAATTGGCTGCCCGTTTTCTATTTCTTGAGCAAGGTGGAGAATCGAACTAGAAGATAAGTTGAATATGGGTCCGCCCCGATCTTCCTGAATACCGACTAAGCAACCAAGGGGCTCAATTCTAATAAACTCCAATCGATTGGCGTCAAAAGTTCCGGCTGACTTGCCAAGCACCCAAAAATAGGTGGGGCCTGACTGAGAAGAACTAGAACATTCATAGAGGGTAGAGAGAGACTTCCTTACCTGATATCCCCTGACAATACCGATTACTACCGATTAGAAGATAAACTCGCATCACATCACCGCATGCGAAGATAAAAGCACCGATCTAGTACCTTGCGAATAAGGAAACTACTACGAGCGTGTGTGTAAAAAGTAGAGAAACCCCAAAAATCGTCCACAGAACAAGTATTGTATCATGGTGATACAGACCCCAAACCCTACTCGAAATCAAGGGCATTCCTGTTCCTCTCAATGTTCCCAACCTTGTGAAGATAGATTGATGTCGTAGATATGCTCGCATGGCCCGCAGCGTCTCTTACGCAGGCAAGGGAGACACCTCTATCTAAACTGTGGGAGCAGAAGCTATGACGCCCTGAATGGATACTCAAGTCTGCTACCCGCTCCGATCCCAATACTTTGATAGATGCCTTCCAACGGGCTTGAGCGTTACGGGTTATCAATGCGTTACCTAGTGAGGGCAGCCCTGTCTTTTTATGACCTTTAGGCCCATTGGCTAACGAGCATACGAATGGATCAGAAGACGAAGCTTCCATATCCTCACGCTCAGCTTTCCATGCTCGAAGATCAGCAATCGTAGGATCACCCCAGATAGGTACTGTTCTTTTCTTCTTACCTTTTCCAAGTGACTTGGGAATGTAGATGCAGGGTTCTTCTCTATTGAGCTTGACGTTGGCTAAGGTAAGTCCGACTATCTCAGACACCCGTAAACCACAGAAAGTAGAAAGACTAAAGATGATCAAGTTCTGTCGAGTATTCTTTGATCGAGCCTTACGTCTTAAATCCCCCAGCACTGTAGTAATCTCTTTAGCCGTGAGGATGCGAGATTGATCGATTGAGTGTTCATCGTACATAGTGAGAGGCTCCAAGGTAAATGGTGAATTCATACAGATAACTCTGGTATTGAGATTCTACACGAATTCGGTCAATCTCGCAGGATAAATCATGTGCATTCTACGATAAAGGTGTATGATTTCGCAAAATAGAGAGAATCTCCAAGATCGTTGAGCACTATGAAGGGCATCCAACACAAGCACAAGATCAGAGACAACTTTGATAGATGTAGCTACTCATAAGAAAGCCCCGATCATCCAGGGGCAGGGAGTAACAATAGTTATCGATGATGAATAGAGCAGCGACTAAGGTAATGCAGATCGAATCATCATTGTATTAGAGTTAAACAGTAGGGGATGGGTGGGGTATGCCATAGGGGGGTGGTCCGGTTTGTTTGCGATTAGGCGGTAATCCCTACTGCTCATGTGAATTTATTTTGAAATTTTTAGCTTTTCAAAATCCTCCAATCACTCCAATCGATGGACAACAGCAAAGAATGGTAGCCCCACCTACCAGCATCATCCATAACACGGGCAGGCAAGGCTAACCTCACAAGATCAATCAGCAATCGAGAAGGCCATCAAGTGGAGAGTCATCGCCTAGCATGACTTTCTTCACAGCAAGTCGAGCAGGAATCAAAAACGGCTTTCGATAATTATCATTTTCATCAGGTTGATCTGCCGCATGGTGCTGCTTGAGAAGATTCAAGTCGTCCTCAGAGATATTGCCAATGACTGTATCATGCTCAAAGGCTTCATTCAGTCCTTCACTGAAGATGCGACTCCGTACAACATGCCATTTATCCGCAGCGAATGATTCTCGCAGCTTCATCAAAGCCGATTCACTGTTATTATTGTAAATCCAATAGCTACGATCATTTGAGGTTCCGATCTCATTTAATTTGAACCAGTAGAGAATGTTGTAAGGCGAGTCTTTACGCATGATCTCTCTTCTTAGGTTCAACAGGCTCACAGGCGTCTAATCCTGCCCTCCTAAGCTCTTCAAGCTCTAACTCGTTTAGTTCTGCCTGATTCGGCTCTAAGTCATCAGAATCAGGGTCTACGGTGTTGCCTTCATTCATAGCATGCCAAACAAGTTATTGAAGATAGCATTCTCATCAGCTTCTGATTCTTCAGCAGCCGACTTTTGAACTTCTGTCATAGCATTGCATTGAGCAATAAGTTTGTTAGCAGATTCGAGATCATAAAATCCACGAAACTTTCCATCCTCATCACTCACACGAACCATATTTTGAGAGGCAGTACCATCATCTACATTTTTTGATACTAGCTGCTTAGATTTTTCCACAAGCTGCTTACCATCAGGGCAGTGCATCAACTTGCCACCGATCATAATAGAACCTTTGATGCCACCTGATGGATTACGCCTTAAGTTTTCTAAGTAGGCTGTTCTTGCAACAGTCATTTTGAAATGTCTCCATTAGTAGATGTATAAAATAGGGTGGGAGTCAAATCAGGAACCTCCCACCCAAAGAGATCAACTAGCCTCTATGTCAAAAGCTAATCGATCTCAACCCCGAAGGTAATTTAATTAAATTGTTGAAACTCTTCAGCGGCACGTTGCAATGCTGGTTTATGATCTCGCTGAATCCCGTTTTTCTTCTCAGATGTGAGTTGATCCGAAACCCAGTCTGCATAGAGCCGTTTACCTTGACCCTCGCCTTGGAACCAGGTGAAGATGTTTCCATCTTGCAGTCCAACACAATCCTGCGGGTGTGCCCATTGGTCAAAAGCCTCACTGACTTTAGACCAATCATCGTATGACATGCCCATAACAACTGATAGACTTCGTTCAGCCTCTTCAATGTTGGGTGCATAAATCCAGGCGAACTTTCCAGGCTTCACACGAAATCGGTAGATCGTATCGTAGGCTGAGGGGATATTAGATTTTAATTCACTGATACAATTTTCTAGCCGAGCGATTTCATCGACGATTTCAGAACGGGTAGCGGTAGTCTCTAATGCAGTAGTCATATTATTATTTTCCGTAGGATTAAGTGTGTCGAAGTGATCAGTTAATAGTTGCAGCGTCCGCAAGCTAATCTTTAGCTCAGAAGCAGCCTTGGCTCTATATAAACCTGACTCAACAATTCCGGTTGATTTAGAAATTGAACGAATCGAAGTATTTGCTAGACGTAGCCGTACCTCGTGTAGTACAGCGTCCAGTGTTTTAGTTAAATTCATGCCAACCACTCAGGGAAGATGCCTTCGGTTGGGATGTCAAGTTCCGGCTCATACTCAACAGCCTTTCGGACCTCAACGAGTTGATCCTCATCAGGATTCAAGAAGGAAAAAAGCGAGTCGAACAAATCGTTCTCGTGAACAGCATCAACAACTGCTTTCTGAATCTGTTCCTTAACTTGGCTATAAGGCTCACAAGTTGTTCCGAAACCGATCAGCCGGTTGTTGCGATCTTTTATGGCTATAATGCCATCGATCAATTGAGTGGCACTCTTTTGAATGTCCTCTTTAGCGGCGATTTCTGGAAAAGCATCATTCAGAGCTTTCCTAAAGTCTGCGGTTCTTTGACGTAATTCGACGGCGGCTGCGTAACTTCTACTTAACTCACTCATAGTATTTTATCCTCGCTTTACTGGTTTTAGATTGTGGATGGTGGCTTCAGGGCTATAGGTAGCAAGAACAAATTCCCTGGCCATCTGATGAGCTGCTTCCAGTGAGGGCTGGCAGACTGAATGATTTATTTCCTTGCCATCGGGATTCCGCACCGTGTAAACGAATTTGTTGTAGCCAACATCTGCCATCATCGAAGTCACGCAACTAGAGATCGATCTAAGTCGACATATCAGAGTGGCCATTACCGTGATAAGCTGTAGAATCTCAGGGTTAAAATGCTCAAACTTAAGATTTGCCCCATTTGGCACGAGGTGGATATTTCCCAAGTCATCATCGTTAGCTTTGCAAATGTTGATGATATTGCTGATAGACGCATTCTCAGGAATTACCCTGCGAACCCGTGACGATACTTCGTCAACATTCTCATCCACCACGTAAGTAAAATATGGGCGTGTATCAACGACCGCGATAACGGCATAGAGGTTTAAACTCATAAGTACGAACTCATAGACAAAGGTTGATTTAGATTCTTGTCTTTACTCGTACTATCCTCACAACAGGTTATAGAATCCTGTTGCCGTTCTCCATTCTAACGGAGGCATTCACCGCTAGCAATAGACGTTTTGATTAAAATCAAAAATAATTATGAGTGCGTTATTGGCAGACCGTTGCCCAAATCGCCAGATTGTTCGACAGAATCTTGTTGATGTCTTATAGTGATAACGTGGCCATGTCGGCCAACCAATCTTAACTTAGGAGAAAGAGTATGGATGAAATCAATGTTCGCATAAAAAAACGTGCGAACAGAAAGTTCTATCAAGCTGTGTACACCGATCCTCTTACCGGTAAGAAGATCGAAGTCAGCACTAATGAAACCAAGAAGCGTGATGCTGAAAGGTGGGCCGCAAAGTTTGAAGCCGATCTACAAGCAGGTCGTTACAAGCCAGCCTCAAAGATTACTTGGAGCGAGTTCAAGGAAAGACATGCTGCTGAGTACACAAGTGGTTTGGCTGATAAAACTCAAGCGGCTTATGGAGTAGCGTACTCAACCGTAGATCGACTCATTTCGCCAAAACTGTTAAGTGATATTGATGCCACTAAGGTCAGCAAGATGCAGGCAGCGTTACGAGCAGAGGGCAAGACCGAAGACACTATCGCTTGTTACACTCGCCATCTTAAAGCTGCACTTAATTGGGCAGTAGAGATGGGAATGATGCACGAAATCCCTAAGATGCGAAAGCCGAAACGGGCTAAAGGTGCGAAGGCGATGAAAGGGCGTCCGATCACTGGCGAGGAATTTGACCGAATGCTTTACAGAGTGAAGGGTGAAGTTGGGGAAGTTTCAGAAGCCTCTTGGAAATACTATCTCCGAGGGTTGTGGCTTTCAGGGTTACGCTTTGAGGAATCGTTGAACTTGTTCTGGGATGGCTACGAAGGCATCGTCATTGACCTCACTCACAAGCGGCCCATGTTCAATGTTCGGGCTGAAGCTGAGAAGGGTCATCAAGACAGGCTCTTGATAATGGCCCCTGCATTCTACCGTCTGCTTTGCGAGACTCCGAAGGATCAAAGAACCGGTAGAGTCTTTCAACCATTGTCAAAGCGAGCCAAGCCACTTCGTTGCAAGTTTAGGATCAATCGTATCCTATGCGGCATTGGCGAGAAGGCTGGAGTTAAAGTGAATGAGGAAAATGGAAAGGTTAAATACGCGAGTGCTCAAGACCTAAGACGTGCGTTTGGTGTCCGATGGGCACAGCAAGTACCATCAATGGTCCTCAAGGAGATGATGCGGCACGAGAGTGTAGCTACCACGGAGAAGTTCTACGTTGGCCAAAATGCTGACATGATGGCTGATACAGTGTGGGCAACGGAACGAAGGGACACTTCAGGGGACACCAACAAAAAAAGCCCTACTGAAGACAGTGGGCATTCTAATGTAAGTCTTGATGAGCAAGGCTCTTACTAAATGCCCCCTCTTGGATTCGAACCAAGAACCTACTGATTAAGAGTCAGTTGCTCTGCCAGTTGAGCTAAGGGGGCCTTATGTTGAGTTAGAGTGATTGCTTAGTGCAAGGTTCACTCTTGTCTTTGAACTGATATCGTATCGCACTGGCAAACGTGGTCCAAGGGGGCGCTTGTTGGTCGGGGGCTTAGTTGGGGCAGGTTTTGGTTCGGATTGATCTATTTTTCCGGTTTTTCTGGCAGAAGTCATGACTTCATATGGGCATTACTTGGGGTGAAAAGCGGCCGATTGTATTCAAGATTTGCCTGCAAATAGTAATTCAGTCTGATTTACTCCGTTGGGAAACTTGCGTTTGGGCACCACATGACCGAAAATGAAGCAACATGGCAATTCTGCCTTTGCTTTCATCCAAGGAATTAATCGATGCGTATCGTTTCGCTGTTTGTGCTTCTCTGCCTGTGTGGTTTTTCGATTGCTGAAGAAGCCCAACGCCCTCAATTACAGTTTATCAACTATCTGCAAGAGTCGGTAACCGTGCATTGGATTCCTGAGCAAGGCGAGCCGCGTAAGACCGGTAGCATTGAGCCAGGTAGAACTCTGGAAAATCAAACTACCATCGGGCATCGATTTGAAATCAAGGGAAATGAATCTGATTTTCAGCGTGTTGTCGTGGTCGATTCTCCTAAGCGAACGGTGGTGATCAAAAAATCAGAGGGGCCGAATATCGTTGTCCTCATGGCCGATGATTGGTCGTATCCGCATGCCAGTTGTCTTGGTGATGCGGTGATTCAAACGCCGACGTTTGATCGTATTGCCAAAGAAGGCGTGTTGTTCAGCAATGTGTTTGTTTCGACGCCATCTTGTACGCCGAGCCGAATGTCGATTGCAACCGGTCAAGATCATTGGCGTTTGAAAGAAGCTAATAGCCTCGGTGGCTCACTGGCCGCGAACGTGCCTGTTTTTCCTGAAATGCTAGAGTTGGCCGGGTATCGAATTGGTTTCGCACGCAAAGGGGCCTCCCCAAGTCAACACACTTATCGCCAGCGTGACCCGTTTGGTCCACGCTATAAATCGTTTGATACGTTTCTGGAAGATCGCAGCCCTGGAGAGCCGTTCTGTTTTTGGCTCGGATCAGGCGATCCGCATCGACCTTACCGCTGGCAATCTGGCGTGAAAAGTGGCATTGATTTAGATGCCATCGATGTACCGGCCTGCTTGCCAGACAACAAAACCGTGCGGACTGACTTGGCCGATTACTATTGGGCCATTCAACGATACGATGCGGAAGCTGCCCGCGTGATCTCGAAGCTGGAAGCACTCGGCGAATTGGAAAACACCATCGTAGTGATGGCGGGCGACAATGGATTACCCTTTCCGCGTTGCAAAGCCACGTTGTACGATACCGGAGTACGCGTGCCGCTGGCAATTCGCTGGGGAAAAAACATCTCGCAAGGAATTACAGTCGACGACTTTGTGAACCTCACCGACTTGGCCCCTACCTTCCTAAAAGCTGCCGGGTTGGTAAGTTCGATGGAAATGACAGGTCAGTCTTTGATGCCGCAGCTTCAAGCCAAGTCTGGCGGAACGATTGATGCTAGTCGTGATCATGTAGTGGTCGGCATGGAGCAACACGTCTATCTCTATCCTGCCCGGGCCCTTCGCAATTCAGACTTTTTGTATATCAAAAACTTCAACCCACAAGCTTGGCCCAGTGGCAAAGCCAAAGGCAAGGCTCACAACGATTTCACAAAAACCCCGTGGCCAACATCGCCTGGTTCGTTTTCATTTAATATCGATCCTTCACCTACCAAACAGTGGATGTTAGAAAACTTAAATGCGAAAGACTCGAAGCTGCATCAATTAGCATTTGGCAAACGTCCTGCGGAAGAATTGTACGACTTGAAAAAAGACCCTGGCCAACTCAAGAACGTAGCGAAAGACCCTGCCTATCAATCGGAGATGAAAAAGCTTTCAAAGCAATTGATCCGCAGCCTGAAACAAAGGGCCGATCCACGAGTGCTGTCTGATGAAGAATTGGCCATGCACGATCACAGAGGGCCATCCAATCAAGATCAATACACGGTCACCGCTCCACCGGCCAGTTTGAATTTGGCTCCGTTCTATAAAAAGTATATTAGTGCAAATGGATACCCGGTGGTTTCTTCAGAAAAAGTCGACGACTACGCACTGAAGGAAGCGGCCTTTTTGATCAATATGATGTTGGCCGAACGACCCGATGTTCGTAGGGCGATGATCGCCAGTGGGTCTCGTTTAATCATCATGGCACACGATGAATACACGACCGACATGCCTGAGCATGCACACATGAAACCCAAAGATTGGTGGAACATCCGCGCCCGAGGGCTCGGCGGTTCACGTACCGATCCGGTTTGCTCCTGCGGCGAAGAAAACTTATTGGCGTTTGAAGGCGATCCCTATTCGACCGAAAATATCTTCATCCATGAGTTTGCCCATAACATTCACTTACGCGGCGTGGTGAATGTGGACGTTACGTTCGACGAACGCCTACAACAGACCTACCAAAAAGCGATGGACGCCGGCCTGTGGAAAGGCAAATATGCTTCAGTCAATAAAAACGAATACTATGCCGAAGGCGTCCAATCCTGGTTCAACAACAACCGCCAGCCTGACCATGACCACAACCACGTAGACACCCGTAAGGAACTCCGCGAATACGACCCCGGCCTGGCCGCACTCTGCGAAGAAGTCTTCGGCAGCACGAAGCTAGTCTACACCAAACCGACCACTCGACTGACTGGGCACATGAAAGGTTATGACCCTGCCAAGTCGCCGAAGTTCGCTTGGCCGAAGGAATTGATGAAGATCCAGGCAGAGATCCGGCGTGAGGCGAGTGAGCGAGGGAAGAAGAAGGGTAAGTAAATACGATATCCCTGAATATTGGCAACCAATTCTGGCGAAGAGCCAGATAGGTGCGACCAGCGCGATTTACTACGAAGCGACTGCCTGTTCACTGCATTATGCCGATTTTAACGGCTTCGCATCTATTCACTTCCGGTTCCTTGATCGGCAGTCACTAACTCTTTGGTAATCACAAGATAGACTTCGATAGAACTACCAATAGAGGTCTAATTAGCGGGACTTTAGGCTCGATTTCCCGAAGGGACTATGAATCCTGGGTGCCACTGGCTTCGCCAGTGCTGAACTTTAGTAGAGGGATGAGAGCAGACTGACTAGCTGTGGGCTCAACTCGTTCGAGATTATTCATATACAATCAGACGAATTGCACTTCACACTGGCAGAGCCAGTGCCACCCAAGTTCCTTGCCTGCAACTAACTTGTATTCATTCATATTAAACTTGCATCACCAGAATTACTGAATCAAAATGCTTCGTGTTGTTGAACTAAATGATATTGATTCTCTGAACAGCATTCGCCAGAACTGGCAGGTGTTGTGGGGTAAAACGCGCGGTGCCTCGATCTTTCAAACGCTCGACTGGCTCCAGGTCTACTGGAAGCACTTTGGAGCGAATCAACAACTGCGTGTACTGACTGTTTTAGATGGTCAACAAATGATCGGCATTGTGCCACTGGTAGTTGTGGAAGAGGAGACCAGAATTGGCAATGTTCGAGTGCTCACTTACCCTCTGGCTGGCTGGGGTAGCTTTTATGGACCACTCGGGGTTCGGCCTCAACTGGTATTGAATGCGGCCTGTAATCACCTGAAGAAAAATCGAACCGATTGGGACATGTTCGATCTTCGCTGGTTGGCCATGGATGACTTGGAAGAAGACCGAAGTTATCAAGCGATGACGCAAGCCGGTTTTTCGGTCCATCGTAGCGTTTGGCAAGAGACCGCAATCCTAGATTTAGAAACCAGTTGGGAACACTATTTAAAATCTCGTCCTGCAAAATTCCGCAGTGAACTTCGACGCAAGACTCGACGGTTAAATGAAAGTGGAAACTTAGAGTACATTCGCTATCGTCCCTTAGGTGCAAAGCATAACGACTCCGATCCCCAGTGGGATTTGTTCAACGAAGTCTTTGATATTGCCCTGCATAGCTGGCAAGGTGCATCCACTACCGGCACCACCATCTCACATCCTCAAGTGTGTGGTTTCTTCCGAGAATCTCACCTGCTGGCAGCAAAGCTAGGAATGCTCGATCTTTCCCTGATTCGCATGGATGGCGTAGCGGCAGCTTTCAGCTACAACTATCACAATAATGGGCACCTGTTTGGATTGCGGCGAGGTAACTTGCCCGAATTTCATCGCAAAGGAATCGGCACGGTTCTCACCGCCATGATGGTGGAAGATGGATTTGCGCGTGGCGATAAATCACTCGACATGGCAACCGGGTCAATGCATGCAAAAAAACCATGGATCACTCGAATTGTGCCAGTTGGTAGAATGACGCACTACTCCCTCTGCCACCCCAAGGTTCAACTTTTACGCTTAAAACACTGGTGGGAATCAAGTTCTAAGAATCCAATAGTATCTCCAACTCAAGATACGGCCCACGCTTAAACGACCAGGACTCCTATCGAGTTCAGTGATTCTCTGGTCGCTCTACCTGGCGTGTGATAAACTCCGCTTTGAAATTGCCGCTAAACGCTCTACAATGCTGGCCGACAGACGCATTTTTCTTTTAGAACGAAACCCAATCGGTTAAATATAGATGACAAGCCTTACATTTCATGGAGCCGCAGGCACAGTTACCGGTTCAAAATATCTGCTTGAAGCCGATGGGGCTAAGGTAATGATTGATTGTGGTTTGTTTCAAGGCTTGAAGCAACTTCGTGAACTCAATTGGAAAAAACTGCCCTTCTCGCCCGCCACGGTCGACAATGTGGTGCTGACCCATGCCCATATCGATCACACTGGTTATTTGCCCCGTTTTGTGAAAGACGGCTTTCGCGGAAAAATCATCTGCACGCCAGCTACCAAAGAGTTGGTGAAGCTGCTGCTCTTAGATTCCGCAAAAAATCAGAAGCGGGACGCCAACTACGCGAACCGCAAAGGGATCTCCTCCCATCAACCTGCAATGCCACTTTATGGAACGCCAGATGCTCGTCATGCAATCAAGAAACTGCGAGATGTTCCGCGACAAAAGTGGTACCAAGTTGCCGGGCCCATTTGGATTCGCTTCCACGATGCAGGCCATTTGCTTGGATCGAATATGATTGAAGTTGAAATTCGGAATCAAGAGAAACCGCTGCGGCTACTTTTTTCGGGAGACATCGGTCGGTACGATGCCCCGTTGTATCACGACCCTAGCCCGCCACCCAATTGCGATTATCTGATATGCGAGAGCACTTACGGCAATCGAGATCATGCCGACACCGATGTGCTCGACATGCTAGAAGAACGTGTGAACAAAGCGATAGCTCGTGGCGGCGTGATTCTGATGGCTTCGTTTGCCATCGGCAGGGCCCAGCAATTGATCTACCTGCTTCAAGTTTTAATGCACAAAGGGCGAATTCCTGAATTTCCAATTTTCCTCGATAGCCCCATGGCGGTCGATGCGACACGTATTTTCAAACAGTTCTCAGAGGATCATGATCTATCCGAAGGTCGACTTAGCGGACGCGAGAATGTTTTAGATGGCCCTAATTTAACGCTTACTAGAACCGTCGAGCAATCGAAGAAAATCAACCAAGTCAAAGGGCCCGCCGTGATTATTTCATCTTCCGGAATGATGACCGGGGGTCGAATTTTGTTTCACTTAAAGCGGCGTCTAAGTGATGCACGTAATACAATCTTCTTAGGTGGATACATGGCCGCTGGCACACGAGGCCGACGATTACAACAAGGCGATTCGCACTTGCGAATTCATGGAAAAGACATACCTGTCAAAGCGGCCATTGATTCGATCTCTGGCCTAAGTGGACATGCCGGCAAGAGTGAGCTATTACAGTGGCTGGCCGCATTGCCACGTCCCAAACGTGTCTTTATTACGCATGGTGAAAAACAAAGCTCGTCGGCCTTTGCGAAGTCACTACGACAAGATTATCAGTTTGAAACCGTGATCCCCAAGCTGGGCGAAAAATTTGAATTAGAAAGTTGAAAATGATAAGCGATGAAGAACGACAAGCGTTAATTGCAAAGATTGAACAATCGCCCACCTATAAAATGGCCGAGCTCGATACTGATTTACTGCAAATGGAAGAACTGCGTGGGGTTCGCATGGAACTCGAGTACCGCAAGCCGGAAATGGTCTTCAAAAAATTGAACATTCATTCCACCGTTATCGTGTTCGGTGGCACGCGCGTGATCGAAAAAGAACATGCGGAAAATCTGTTGCAAGAAGCGGAGTTGGCTCTGAAAGAAAATCCGCAAGATGCCGATAACCTCCGGGCGGTCGAAATTGCTCAAGGGAAACTCTCGAAGTCACACTATTATGCAGAGGCCCGCGAGTTTGGGCGACTGGTTACCAGCAGTTGCCAGACCGATGGCGAGTGTGATTATGTGATCACCACCGGAGGTGGACCCGGTGTGATGGAAGCCGCCAATCGCGGT
The DNA here is from genome assembly GCA_002733575.1 of Blastopirellula sp. Taxonomy (GTDB): domain Bacteria; phylum Planctomycetota; class Planctomycetia; order Pirellulales; family Pirellulaceae. The sequence continues at coordinate 42,072 of NVWB01000018.1, forward strand.
GCGTTCGATGCAGGCGGGCCTTCGATAGGCTTGAACATCACACTWCCGCATGAACAAGAACCGAACCCTTATATCACGCCKGARTTGTGTTTTTTGTTTCACTACTTTGCCATTCGMAAAATGCACTTTTTGGTGCGWGCCAAAGCGTTGGTRGTGTTCCCCGGTGGGTTCGGAACCTTGGATGAACTGTTTGAAACWCTCACCYTKCGSCAAACGAATCGAATGCAAGAGATTCCAGTSATTCTTTACGGMAGYGAATACTGGAAACAAGTGATTAACTTTAAATTCCTGTCAGATCAAGGCGTGATCAGCGACAAAGATCTTGATCTCATTTCGTTCGCTGATTCGCCTGAACAGGCATGGGAAATCATTTCCAACTATCATGCAAGTTCGGCACCGGATTATTAGGAATTTCCTTATGAGTCAACTGGTAGATATTTTTGGCATCGAGAACCCCGTAGCGATTGTGACCGGCAGCGGAGCAAAACGGGTCGGTCAGAGCGTGGCCCGGCACTTGGCCGACTTGGGTTATCGTATTGCCGTGCATGCGAATCGGTCGATGGATCAAGCGGAAGCCTTGGCGGCAGAATTGATGGATCGCGGAATTGAAGCCGCTGCATTTCAGGCCGATCTCTCTGACGAAGAGGCCGTGCAAGATATGTTTGACAAAATCCACTGGTACTTTGGCCGGATGGACGTACTGGTCAACACCGCTGCGATCTGGAAACCGAAGCGATTAGAAGATGTCACCGCTGCTGATGTGCGAGAGCATTTTGAGACCAACGCACTCGGAACTTTCCTGTGCAGTCAGTGGGCCGGTAAGCGAATGGTCGAGCAAAAAAATGGCGGGGCCATCATCAATTTTGGAGATTGGGCCAGCTGTCGACCTTATTTAAATTTCGCGGCTTATTTTCCTTCCAAAGGGGCTGTCGAAGCCATGACCCGCGATTTTGCGGTCGAACTAGGAAGACGAAACCCAAAAGTTCGCGTCAATGCAGTGCTGCCTGGCCCAGTTTTATTGCCCGATGAGAATGACGCAACCTATCGCAAACAAATGCTGAATGCCACTCTTACGAAGCGTGTTGGGGAGCCAGAGTATGTGGCTCAAGCCGTTGCATTTCTGGCCGTAAACCCTTACATCACAGGGGTTTTACTGCCAGTGGATGGTGGGCGAAGTATCTATAGTGCCGGCGAACAAGGTGCTAGCAGATAGCCCGAAACACTTCTGCTTGATATCCGCATTTAATTACCAACATGACGATAAAGTAATCCAACGCACTGACACTCGTCGATGCTTGGCTAAAATTTTACCTGGGCACATAAATACCCTGAGATTTTACGATTGATCCTTAAAATCGGCGCAGCCTCGATTGGCGACTTTGCGTAGAATGCCCCAAACACCCTAGACAGTTGTCTATGGTATTCGTCCTTATTCCTACCCTAAAAACTAAAGGTCCATAGCAATGCGACAGCATTTCTACTCCACAGCAAGATACACATTTTCAATTTTAGCTTTGTGTACCGCAACACTAGCTCTCTCAGGCTGCGGCGGAGAGTCTGATACGCCTGATGTCAGTATTCCTGTGGTGCCAAATGTTGAGAGTGTACCACCAACAGATGCGACTTCAGCAACGAACCCAACCTCGGTTTCACCGGTTGCCATCAATCCAGCAGCCACATCACCAGAGACTGAAAGCCAAGCTCCGACGCAGCCACCAGTGGTTTCTTCCTTCACCCAAGGTGGCGGACAACTGTCGCCAGTCCAAGCTAATACTTTCGGACCTGTAGCCAATCAACTGCCCGAAGTCCCTAAGGTGCCGACCGTATTTGAAGTCGCCGTGTCGATGAAACTGGAAACTGTACCTGATGGCACTCCAGAAGAGTTGCTCCAGTACATGAACGATTTGGAAGGTATCTTCACGGCCCCTTATTCAGATGATGTTGATCAAGATGAACTTGTCGGACTGGGCATTGTAGTTTCCAACAACATGTTGGTTGCTTCAGACAAAGTGTTGAACCAGCAATCAACATCCGAGTTTCATCGAGATGCAGTTCAGTTCAAGTTTGCGGCCTATGATAAACTTATTTCATTTCAGCCAGAGAAGTCGGAATTGATTGAGGCTGAACGCATGAAAATTGCACAACAGCTTTCCACTGTTAAAGACCCACTGGTATCCATCTTTGCCCGCATCTTTTTGTTTGAAATGATGTTACATGATTATTCACAGGGTAAAACCGATCTCTTTCAACCGGTGTATGAAGATGCCAAAGCAATTGTTGCGGCACCCTACGCCGATCAAACCAATTTTGGTGCGGTACAAAATGCAGCCAGAGTTTTTGTCCAATTGGGTCACGCGACTGAAGCAGTCGAATTGCTGCAACTCTTAAAAACTACCTTTTCCAAACACGAGAAGAAAGAATTAGTCGAGCGTGCCGCCGGACTCGATAACGCAATTTTGCAATATAAAATTGTTGGCAGCATGATGGCCACCATGAATGGTGAAGACCAAAGTGAACTCCTACTTACCAGCCTGCAACAATTAGTAGACTCTGTTAGCAAAGAGGATCTTGATCCATTGCAGATGATCCAAACGATCGAGCGACAAATGGAAGCTTACAACAAGCTTGATTTGGCCAAAAAACTGTCGCAATTGTTGTTAGACAATTACCAAGATCACCCAAATCCACAGGTGGCAGAATCGGTCAAGATTTCTGCGGAGTACGCCCTTAAACGCCTTTCATTGATCGGCAAACCGCTTCCTTTGACCGGCAAAAACTTGGATGGCTCTTCCTTCAACTGGGACGCTTATCGTGGCAAGTATGTATTGGTTGATTTCTGGGCAACCTGGTGTGGCCCTTGCTTGGAAGAGATTCCCAATATCGAACGCAATTTATTCCAATACCGTCAAGCCGGTTTTGCAGTGGTTGGCGTCAATTTAGATGAAACCCGTCAGAGCTTGGATCAGTTTTTTACTCAACGCACACTCCCCTGGTCGACCATCACCAGCGATGATGAGAATGCCGTTGGCATGAATACTCCGATTGCCGTTCACTGCGGTGTCGATGCCATTCCTTTCCTCGTACTAGTTGACCCCAAAGGGATTGTCATAGAAATCAATCCACGCGGAGAACGCCTAGGCGAAGTATTGCAAAGCATGTTGAGTGTCGATGCTCAAGATAAAGCGAATCTGCAAGGCACACCTACTGCTGTGCCAGCCGGACAGTAATCTCGAAGAACTTTAGAATTATGCCTCCGCACCAGAATCTGTAGGTTAATCCCGTTTCGGGGTAGGGCTCTGAGGTTGTGATAAAGACTGGTTTCTATGGCTTCCTAGGTGCGGAAGCCGTATGATTTTCTCGTGGTCAGTTTCACTATTGTTGTTAAATCCTTCGACAACACCTGACGAAAGTGCTCCTTTGACGCGAAACCAGTTCAGCAGCAATCTTTGATGGTTACGCAACGCCTTCATTGGCTCAACAACCGCGCCAGCCAGACCACAACCACGTAGACACCCGCAAAGAGCTGCGTGAGCATGACCCCGGCGAAGTCACCGAAGTTTGTTTGGCCGGAGGGGCTGTTGGAGATTCGGGAGGAGATACGGCATGAGGCGGCGGAGCGGGGGAAGGATAAGGGTAAGGGTAAGTAAGATGCTCGGAAGACTCACTTTTTTATAAGTTGAGCGTTTACTAGACGATCATACCATTCAGTAATTTCTTCGTCTTTAAACTTATTCCCTTTTATTGCTTTGAATTTTTCGATTGCACTTTGCTTCCACGGGCCATTTCCTCCGCAGGCATGCACCCAGCGAAAGCTATAATCCAAAGTAGCGATCAATTCCAACGTGTTCGAGTCCATAGAGCCCAGGGCATTTACAACGGACTCAATAGTCTCTTGATGAGCGCTTAGCTGATCGAGATGTCCTTCTTCCAGTTCAGTCCAATTTTCGGAAGAAGCGAAATTAGAATAGCGAGACTGTGATGACTGATCCTCAATAACTCCATCTGCTTGGAGCCAATCAAGAGTGTCAGCAAGTTCATCACAAAAAGGGCCGAAGTGATGGATTCGGAATTTGAAACTCATTGGCACTTCAAGTACGTGCAAGAAATAGACAAGCTTTTGAATTGCTGTTCGTCCTAAATAGCAATTTGGACATTCTTTCTTAGCTGCATCGATCACAGAGGCAACCAACGCATGCTCCCAACGATGTTCAAAAACAAGGCTCATTAGAAATCCTTTCTTTTATCGGAGATAAGCTTCTTCATTAATTTATAGTTTATTTAACTGCCCTGGTAAATATCTCTGCAGCGATTTGCAATCTCACGTTTGATGTCTCGGTCAGTTGTATCAGCAAAAATATAGCCGATACGAAAGGAAGCCGGTAGCTTTTCAAGCAATTGACTCCGTTCTCCCAAGGAATAACGTTTTCCTTGATCAATCAGGGGGAAATCTATCAGACTTTCATCATGATCTCCTGGACAGGCAATTTTGTGAATCGGAGTCGTCTTTTCTGGAAAATCCCTCAGAAACTCAACATCAGGGAATTCATTTACAATTTTAGAGAAAACTACACCAGCCTTATTTAAAGCCAAATACCCATCACGTTCATCAAGGCTGAAAACATCACGATGATGATCTCGCTCTACGATGCGTTTGGCCCATTTATGACCAGGTAATTTATCATCCTTTGCTGCATCCATTAGTTGGACAGTTGCGCGAAAGTCATTCAATGCTAGCACTTTGTCTGGCGTATTGAAATTCGATGGATCAAGCGAGAGAAAAAACTCCTTAAGATATAAATCGTAGATTCTTCGGAGGCGGTGATAATAGACTTGAGTATTCATCTGATAGCGTGCCAGGATAAGCGACTCAAAGTTGTGGATTCCATCGCGATTGATCGCCATTTCGAGCGGACCCGAATTTCCATCTTGCCATACTGTCAGGCACTCAATAAGTCGTCGGTAATCGAAACGACCATAGTCTACACCGCAGTGATAAGAATCACGCAATAAATAATCCGTTCGATCTGCATCAATTTGTCCCGAGACAATGTCCTTCAGTATTTGCAACTGAGGCACAGGATTGTCTATCAAAGATGCGGTCAGATCAGCACACCCTGGAAAGAAAAGAGCGTCCAATTTATCGCGTAAGTATTGCTTTTCAATTATAACTTTAACAGTAAGTGCTTCATGATCTGAATCCTGTTGCAGTACTTTTTCTGCCGCATGTGAGAAACAGCAATGCCCCACATCGTGGAGTAGACCTGCTAAACGACATACCTGTCGAGCCCTGGCCATGGTATGTTCTTTTAGCTCGGGGATAAGTCTAAAGATCTCCTCCATGACTGCACCTTGGCGAGATGCCAATTGATCGAAGATGCGTGATGCCATCTCCATTACAATGAGTGTTCAAATCGTGTGTGCGTGGCACCAGGGTAGACAAGTTCCGTTAATGCCAACTGGCGAATGTATCTCAGCCGACGAAACAAAGGGTGGTCGACAATCTCCCGTTCACTATCAGAGTAATGAATAAAACCATGAACTGCACATCGAATACGGTGGATGGGTTCGTGACGCTTTCCTCCAAGGAATTCAGGTGATCGAAAAAGTGTGATGTCATTCATACAAAATCTTCTTACTTTGACGCTATTTCGAACATTCTTGTTTCCAAGTCTTGTAGTTGTAACCTGCCGACTGGCCATTGTCAAACTAATGGGGAATGTAATAGCAGCCCGAATAGGCGAATTTCTTTCTCAGCCCAAACTTCGATGGAATACACAAAAACCCCACAGCGAGCTCAAAGGCTCACTGTGGGGTTTTAAATGACTCAATGTTCAAACAACAGCTTTACTTCTTCTTCGGCCGTTTCCCAACCGGGGCGTCTTTCGACATAATCGGCGTGTCCCAGCCGGCGAGGTCTTTCGGTTTGACGCCTTTGCGGTAGCCGCCGAAGCTGAAGGTCACGGGGTTGTAGGGGCCGACGAAGCTGATGTTGTTGTTGGGTTTGATGGTGTCTTCCATGCCCATGCACCAGAAGCAGGCGTTGATGCACATCCGGCGGAAGCCTTCGTTGGTGATGTCTTCTGAGGCACCGTGGGTGGAGTTAAACACGCGGCCTGGTTTGCCGGATTTGTTTTTGTACATGCGAACCCAAGCGGCTGGCATCTGCTCTTTATCAGGCGATGGCTTAGCATCGGGGCTCATCGATTCCAGCACTTCTGAGTTAGCTAGTATTTGTGAGCCTTCAATAGGGTCCGCATTGTAGGCACCAGACTGAACCCAGGCATCTTTGACTCCACGAAGAATCGGGTGATTTGCCATATCTTCCTGCAATCGGAAGGCGGCACTTGTTACGTGGTTGCGGCCATAATGCCCGACCCAAGTTTCGCCCAAGATCTGACGGCCAAATCCACCTTTGAAATCTTCTCCGGGATAATTATAAGAATGCTTGGCGAACTTACGATCCTTCGGCATTTTGAAAGCGTGGGTCGATGTGCGTAGCCCGATCACAGGACGACCTGTGTCTAGATAGTCTTGGATGTGTTGCATTTCGTCTTCCGCAAAATCTTGGAACCGTAGGAATACGACCATTAGGTCAGCGTCTTTCAAAACATTGAGTCCCTCGATATGTGAACTACCTGGTTGAATGAACCCTGTTTCTGGGTCAATCGAAAACAACACGGTGCATTTGAAGCCATAATGCTTGGCCATGATGCGGGCCATTGCCGGCAGCGATTCTTCCCCACGATACTCGTGGTCGCCAGCCAGCCACACAATATGCTTGCCTTTGCCGATGCCTGATTCGCCTTCGTAGACGACGCGGCAAGGATTCTCATCCGCAATTACGGCGGTAACCATCAAACAACTCAAGCAGGCCGCAGCCAGCATCAAAGATTTTAACACGGTAGAAACTCCAATAGGGTGGGTGTGATCAAAGTTAGATGCTTAGATTATGCCGTGCTAAAGACCGCGATGCTACGGTTTACTGCGAAGAAGGGGCTATTTTTTGAAAATCGTGCCAATCTAGCGGCGATTGTTCTGTGCGTGAGCAAGAAGTGTTGGTATTTGTTCTATAAACAATCAGCGAATTCAGATGTAGGGACTTTTCATTCGCGCTTGTGATTATGAAATGGGAACCGCTTAAACCTCTAATCGACTAGCGTCGACCCCGGCATCGTTTTGAATTTGCGTGTATGAGTGGTTCGCGTGCTCCAAAACCGACGGCGCGGCTACCCGGAATGCGAACTACGCTTTGCGCATAAAAAAAGCTCCCAAAAAAAGTTTCGATATCCCAGGGGGGCTAAGGATTTCGTCTTTTTTTAGGAGCGATTGGACGCGTGACAGATTGCGACATCCTTGTCGCAATACTGCTGCGGGTTTTCACCTGAAAGTTAAAATTCAAACCAAACGAACTCGGCATCCATGCCAAGGATTTGATTTGTTATCCGCAGAAACGTGAAGTTCCCAATGCAGGACGTAATCTCAAAATTCAAAACAGTTAGGAACAACAACAAGTGTTGCCCGTGACTGTGAGGCGGCAAGATATGGAATTTCAGAAAATCGGTCAAGGTCGATTTCTGGATTGAGAAAAAAACTTTAGAATTACCCAAGATGCTAGCGGAGGCTGCACTCCACTGATGGTAGAAGCATTGGTTATGTTGCTGAAATAGTCGTTTCTTTTTCTTCCGCTTCTCTGCGAACCACCGAGACTTGGTTTCCACCTGAGATTTTCGATTTTTTTAATGCCGCAGTGGCTCGACTAATCACATTCACTTGCTCATCCAGCGGCAATGCTTGCGTGACACCAGTAGAGATTGTGAATTGAACCGTTCGACTCTCGTCCAGCTTGAGTTGAACTTTAGTCACGGCTTTCCGTAGTCTTTCTGCTATCAGTGAAGATTGCGCAAGATCGGCAGTCGGCAGCAGAATTCCATACTGACCCTTGTCAATTTGGCAGACATGATCCGAATCTCGCATCACGGCGTTCAACAGTTGCTTCATGACATTTAACACCAAAACATTCGCCTGCTTGCCATACTTCGAAGTAATTTTATCTAGCTGATCAATTCCAATTAAAACCATCGACAAAGGTGCATTGGTTCTGGTTGATTCAGTCAGGCGTCGTTCTAAATCATTAACAAACGCAGCCTTATCGGAACTATATTTTTCCGTTTGTGTTTGAGATTGTTTGATTTTATTTTGAGCTGATTCAGGGGTTGCTAGCACTTCTTCCTTTTCGTTATGCTGGCTGGCTGACTTTTCATCGTGCATTACCGGAAGTTCCTTCAGACCATCGTGCCAGTAAGCACGATCACGTCCTGCTTCTTTTGCGGCATACAATGCCAAGTCTGCGCGTCGCACAAAAAACGATAAGTCATCTTGGGGTCTAAGTTCAGCAATTCCAATACTAGTGGTGATATTTAGATCTTGATCTTCATGCTGGATATTCATCGCGCGAAAACTACGATTGATCCGTGCTGCCGCAATTTTGGCATCAAACATTTCAGAGCCAGGCATGATCACCCCGAATTCCTCTCCGCCATACCGGGCAACAATCGCATTGGAATTATGCAATACTTCCCGCAAGGTAATACCAATCTGACTTAGAACTTCATCACCCAGTTGATGTCCGTGTGCATCGTTGAATTGTTTGAAGTTATCAATATCTAGCATCAACAAACAAGTAGGTCTTCGAGACTCCGAATAGTACTTGAAACATTTGCTCAATGTATTATCGAACACTCTTCGATTGGGCAGCCCAGTCAGTAGATCGGTCCTGCCTTCTTCCAGTTGCAAATTCAAACGATCCGATTGCTCGATTAATCGAATCTCTGCATTATCGAGTCGAGACTCTAGGGTATTATTGGCTTCGATCAACAACTCGATAGTTTCCGTAAGCGAATTGGCACTCTCGTGCATCGAATCTGATAAACCAGAATTCAACTCTTGCACTCGTGTTGAGTGCAACCCAACATCGGATCGAACGGTTTCTGTTACATGCTCAACTTGTTTTAAGAGTTCACGCATTTGCTCTGTAGATAACAAAGGCGCATCGTTCGACTGATCAATTTCAATTCGACGTTCTTGAATGGGTTTTTCGATTATTTGTAATTGTTGATACGCCGAATCTTCCGGTTCAGAAGTCGATGATTCATTGATCTTGATCACTGGCTGCGACAGCTCCGCATCATTTGATGCCACTGAAGTGATAGGCGTAGCTTTTGCTTGGTTACGTCCAAACATCCACCAACCTCCAACAAGTCCAGCAATTGCGGTTACGATAGGGATAATTAGATCGATAATCATTGAATTATGGGCTGATCGGGGTTCTAATCTGGCTGCAAATAAACATCGAACAAAGCAGGCTGTCTCTTTTTCAACAGAGTTCTACTTTGTTATCAAACGAAAATCATATAAATAAATAGCTCGAAGAAGCGATGTGTCAATAATGAGCAGATAGCTATGATTCTTCTTTACGACCACTCCACTTGCATGTTCTGCTGGAAATTCCGGTTATAATGCCTGCTTGGCGTAGCGGTCTCTAGAAAATCACATTCAAGGACAAGCAACTGATGAACGTTCGCAAAATACTTTCCCTGATAATTGCGCTCTCCTGGTTCAGCTCACCCCTTCTTGCCGCCAGCCCGAGTCCGCGACAACCCAACTTCATTGTGATATTCTGCGACAATTTAGGCTATGGAGACATCGGCTGCTTTGGTTCAACAAAACACAGAACCCCGCACATCGATAACATGGCGGTCGAAGGGATTCGCTTGACCGATTTTTATGTTGCCAGTGGAGTCTGTACGCCTTCGCGGGCCAGTTTGATGACCGGATGTTATCCTCGACGTGTCAACATGCACATCAGCGACACCGGGGGTTCAGTTCTTCAACCAGTTTCGCCCAAAGGTTTGCACCCCGATGAGATTACGATTGCCGAAGTTCTAAAACAAAAAGACTATTCCACCGCATTGATTGGCAAATGGCATCTAGGTGATCAACCGGAACTACTGCCTACCAGACAAGGGTTCGATTACTACTATGGCATCCCCTATAGCGACGACATGACCCAAAGATCAGGCAAACCATGGCCTGCGTTGCCGCTGATGAAAAATGAACAAGTGATTGAAGCACCTGCCAACCGAGACACCCTAACCAAGCGATATACCGAGGAATCAATTCGCTTCATCAAATCTTGTGGCGACAAGCCATTTTTCCTGCTACTGTCACATGCCATGCCTGGCAGTACACAACAGCCGTATGCAAGTGCAGCGTTCCAAGGAAAATCGGCCAACGGCAAGTATGGAGATTCTGTCGAAGAAATTGATTGGTCTACGGGGCAAATCTTGTCGGCAATTAAAGAACTAGGGCTAGATGAAAATACACTGATTATGTGGACCTCCGATAACGGAGCCCCACGCCGCAATCCAGAGCAAGGTTCTTCTGGTCCGCTCAGAGGCTGGGGCTATTCAACCTTCGAGGGCGGAATGCGTGTGCCTTGCATTGTGCGTTGGCCAGGTAGAATCAAACCGGGAAGTTCGAGCAGTGAGATTTTGAGCACGATGGATTTACTGCCGACGTTTGCCAATCTTGCAGGCGCAAAAGCTCCGCAAGACCGAGTTCTCGATGGAAAAGACATCTGGCCAGTGCTCTCGAATCAAGCCAATGCTCGATCCCCTCATCAGGCATTCTATTATTACCACCGCGATCAACTTCAAGCAGTCCGCAGCGGCAAATGGAAGTTGTACCTTGCACTTGCAGGTAAAGAAGTGCAAGGCAGACAACGAGCGGGCCAAAAACTTGAACTGTATGATTTGCAATCAGATATCGGTGAGACGAACGATATCGCAGCGGATCACCTGGCCGTAGTTAAAAGGCTGCAAGCCTTTGCCAATCAAGCACGCGAAGATTTGGGAGACGCTGGCCGTGAGGGGAAAAACCAAAGGCCAGCCAAGTTTACAGAGCAGGTGAGTGCCAGAACGCTCCCTGAAAAATAGCACCCTTCTAGGACACTTCAATTTTACTGTACAGAACGCTTTGATATCGGGTAGCACCGCCGACGATTCCGGCGTTGGCTGTGCTTCGGGATCAACCGTTTTCGGAACGTCGTCGGTGTGGCCGCAGGCCATCAGAGGCTACAGCGGCCAAGATTCTTCTATTACAATCTCAACCGGAAGTGTTAGTTTTGAAGTTGCGCGGGTTCTAATTTCGGATGGTCGTAACGTCCTTCAGAAGTATTTCTCACGCCAAGGCGCAAAGGCGCCAAGAGGTTCTGCTTCAAACTTTCTTGGCGCCTTGGCGTGATATTCTTTTCGTTTGCTTGAGAATTATTTATTACGCACAATCATTGACTCTTCTAGTTCACCCAAAAAGCAAAGCCGAAGAAGTTGCCGCCGAAATCACGATTTAAAGTTTGCCAAAAACCGGTGTCGGTAACTGTGCCCTTTTCTAAGAAGGGCGTGGCATGACTTCCGTGTACCCACATGACTAAGTCGAAACTGGTAGGCTCCATAAAGACTTTTTTGATGTTCACTGCACGGCCATCCCTAATTCGCCAATGTCGTACAAGTTTTTCTCCCTGCATAATGTCTTCCGCTTCATCCAGAAAGCCTTCCCACGATTTCACCATTGCCGGTGACATGCGAATTCGAGAAACGGCCGATGTTTGTTTTGGATTGGGTATCCATTCGTTGTCGTTATCGGTTTCATTCTGAATCGATTTCCACATCTCTCGGCTCAACGAAAGCGTGGTCATAAAGTGTTGATGGGCCGACTGCATTCGCTCAGGTTCAGCCATTGGAAAGTTGATTAAGTGAATCGCAGCGATGATGTCGACAATGTCAGTCTGATTATCGATCATCCAAACCGGATTGGCGTCTTCTAAATAAGAGTGAGGGGAATCAACCTCTTGAAAGAGAAGAAAACCAACGCGATTAAAAAACTCCTCCATATCGTGGGCAATCACAATATCACCCAAGCCCATCAGTAAATGGCAGTATCCCCGCATCCACAAACAATCGGAATAATCAAACGTAACTTGCACATCTTCGAAATTCGTGTCGGGTAGATTCGCCAGTCGGAGTCTTTTATTCAAATCGGCGAAAGTCTCGTTATTGTCTGACTTGCCGTCTCCATTTAAATCAAGTCGAACCTTGCCTAGTGCCAGCGGCAGTTTCACATCTTGGTCTTTGACTTTGGCAAGAGTTTGATCGGCTTTGTCAATGTCGCTAACAAACTTGGTCAATATCTTACGAAAGTCTTGGTACGATATCGGCTTAGGGTTCGGGTTCTCAGAACTAACCACACGCAAGAAAATAAACTGATTGCCACGGTCGGTAACTCCGTAGGAATAGAATGATTTCGACATGCGTTCTACGCCACGCAGCATTTGAATCGTCCCTAAACCCATGCGAGCTTGATCGTCATTGGGATGGGCCTTCAAATGCTTTGTCAGAGCCGACTCCCCTTTTTTCAGTGATCCACCGGTCAAGTATTTCTCAGCCATCGGGCGATCTGGTGCCGCCTCGCAATTGGAAGAAAGAATAAAACACGTTAGCACAAACATGGACAATGGTACATAAAAATAGCGCATGAGAAGACTCCGGAATAGGGAATGATTCCAATCAGATTGATCTGACGTAAAACCTTACTTGTTTGACCGCAATTGGGTTTCCTATAATCGCGTAAAAATGAGAAATATGGGGTAATTTCTTTAGTGATTTTAATCGGTCTTAATACTGTGTTTGCATGGCTGACCTATTCCGCACTGCAAAAAAGTTCTCTGGTAGTTAATCCAAGCCGCATCGAAGGTTTCTTAGTCGGCTACGGTTCGCCATCAATCTTCCAACCAAACTAGACCACCTAATTGGTGTTTGCTATCCGTATTAATAAGTGGTAGACTCTAGTGATCGCAAATCACTCTTCTTTTCTGCTCTTAGGAACATGGCATCATGCGAACCATTTTACATTCGTTGCTTCTTGGTATTTTAATCGGATCAACGATTTGCCCGGCAGCACTGGTTGCTCAGCAACCGGAAAAACCAACGGCGAAGCCCGATTTTCGATTCATCACGCCGAATAGTACACTCGTTGCAATTGCCCATCCTGGTCGGATTGCCGAGTCTGGCAACTTAGACGCACTTCCACACGAAGTGATCACCGCGTTTGGCATACGTGATCTTGGGTTTAATCCGATGGATATCGAAACCATCACGATCATTGTTGAACCACCGCAAGAGGCACCGATGCCCAACTATGCCGTGATTGTGCAATTGAGTAAGAAGATTGAACAGGGAGATCTGTTTACAGGTTTAGGGATTGAGTTTGAAGAACTGACTGATCGAGCCTCGGGTCAAAAACTAATGCTTGCCCAAGACCCGTTTGCCCCCGGCTATACAGTCATCGATGACAAGACTCTGATTATTGCAAATGCTGAAATGTTTAGTCCGTTACTCGCTGCGATGAAACTTGAAGAGAATCCGAATCGAGATGCGATTGCCAAGCTATACCAAGGGCACGATGTTCAAGCTTTCTTGCAAGTCGAACCGATTCGTGACTTGGCTAAAATGTCACTACAGCAGTTGGGACTTCCGCCGATTGCCGGGTTAAGCAGAGTGCCGGATGAACTTGATACGGTAGCTATACAGTTTAGCATTCTTAATAAAACCGAACTATCGCTGGAACTCATCGGCAAAGATGAAAAAGCGGCCAAACATCTTAAGCAAGTCATCGAGATCGGGTTAGACATGGCCGAACAAATGGCCATGATCGAAGTCAACAAAATGTTGCAGAGCGATGACATTGTTGAACAAGCCATGGGCCAATATCAAACCCGCGTGACTAATCAACTGCTAGAAGCCTTAAAGCCAACTCTCGAAGGAAAGACCGTTCGGATTGCCCACTCCAACGATGGCAAAGGTGCTCAATTGGGTTCAATCGCGGTGATCGGTGTTTTGGTTGCGTTGCTACTGCCAGCGGTACAACAAGCAAGAGAAGCGGCACGAAGGATGTCATCGGTTAATAATTTGAAACAATTAGCCATTGCTATGCATAATTATCACGATACTTTTGGTAAGTTCCCTGGCCAAGCAATTACTGATGAAGATGGCAAACCCCTGTTGTCTTGGAGAGTTGCACTCTTACCATTCTTAGAGCAAGGTAATCTATATGACCTATTCAAATTAGATGAACCGTGGGACAGTGAACATAACATCAAGCTGGTAAAGCATATGCCTGAGTGGCTGAAAAATCCTACAAGCACTGCTGCTCCTAATCTAACTCAATACTTAGCACCTATTGGCAAGGGAACCATGTGGGAAGGTGGCAAGAAGTTGGGATTCCGAGACATCCTCGATGGCACGAGTAACACCATTATGTTTCTGGAAGTCAATGACGAAGCATCAGTCATCTGGACGAAGCCCGAAGATCTGAATATCGATTTTGACAATCCACTTCAAGGATTAGGCAATGCTCATCCCGGTGGTTTCCAGGTCGGTATCTGCGATGGAAGTATTCGGTTCATCAGTAAATTTATCGATCAAGAGATCTTCAAACTATTGCTACAACGCAATGACGGTAAGGTTATTCCAAGATAATAAGACGACAATCAACTGTTATTAAACGCAAAACACCCCCTGGTATTCCAACTACCACCGCCTCTCAGGCAGGAATCCGGGGGAGTGCTAGCAGGTAAAACTTGAACTAATTTGTTCGATTTACCGAAGAAACTACGAAATTGTTGCATTATTGCTCTTGAACGATTTCCCGTTTCGTCCGAAATTAGTTGCTCTGCTCTGATGTTGGCGGCAAGGATGTACGCGATATTCGAGATCTACCACTAAAAACTATCACAGCGACACGGAAGTTGCTTCACTAAAACAGGCTCGGTTGCTTAAAACCAGTCTGTGTCTGATGTGAACATCTCTCGTGTCTCTGGAACTTTGGTGAGTCAATACAGAGAATTTTGGCTGCCAAGGGAATTGCTCCAAGGAGGGATGCAATGAACGCAATCGCTTTATTAATGTTGATGACAGTTTCTGGCGCTCAAGATGTGGCACCTGACAGTACGCTGTACTTTGTCACCGCCGATTGGTGTACCTATTGTCATGAAATGAAGCCGACGGTTGATCGACTCATTGCCGAAGGCTACCCGGTTCAGGTCGTCAATCAAGATCGCAACCAACAATTGTCATCACAATTGGGCGTGCAAGGTCTGCCTGGCTTTGTGATGGTCCGCAATCAGCAAGTGGTCGGTCGATTAGAAGGTCGGACCACGTACTCTCGGTTGGTGAAGATGTTTCCATCTGCCGGTAAAGTGGCTCCACAGCCGGTGGTACGTGAACCTTATCAACAAGCGATTCCAAGCGTTGTTGCAGGCAGCACCAGCCCAACAACAATTATTCGCGGGCAATCGCCTGAACCACGTTCAATCAACAATCAACTAGTGTCAAATACTTCCGTCTCTAATGGTAGAACATTAGCGATGCAAGCCAGTGTGAAGCTTAAAGTCTCTGACGCCGATGGTTACAGCACAGGCTCAGGCACCATTATTCACATGCACCAAGGCGAAGCATTAGCACTGACCTGTGGGCATCTGTTTCGAGATTCTCAAGGGCAAGGTTCCATTGAAGTTACTCTGTTTGCGCCAGGATCTCCGGGTCCAGTTTCAGGCCGACTGATTAGCTACGATTTAGAGCGTGATGTGGCCTTGGTCAGTCTCAAACCCAACACAACGGTTCAACCGGTTCCGCTGGGCGGCGATGCCATTTCTGTTCAAGTCGGCCAAACGGCCTTCAGTATTGGCTGCAACCAAGGTCAGCCTGCTACGATCATGGAAAGCCGTATCAATTCGATCAATCGCTACGAAGGACCAGCGAACGTACAAGCGGCAGGCGTACCTATTTATGGACGAAGTGGCGGCGGACTGTTCACCAGCGATGGAACATTAGTGGGCGTTTGCACAGGCGCCGATCACGAAGACCAGGAAGGCTTTTATGAAGCCCTGCCGACGATCTACGAAGAATTGAACAAAATGAAAATTGCCCACCTGTTCAATCAGGCACCTAACACGCAATTAGCCAGCCATACCGCACCACAAGCAACAACCAATTTACAACCCATCTCGGTTGCACCTAGTCGCGTGATTGAGCAACCCGCTGCTCAACAGAATCTTCCGGTAACAAATTCTACACAGTTGAGCCCTGCCGAGATGGAATTACTGAACTATTTGCGTTCGCACGGCAACGATACCGAAGTGCTGTTGCTGTTGAAATCAAAAACCGACCCAAGTGTGAGGCCAGTGGTATTTACATTGCCCAGTAACCCATCGCCCGAGTTATTACGAGAAATGATGGCCACACAGCAACGGCCCATCGGAAACGAGTCAGGCGTAACGCTGCGTGGACAGAGTCGATAAATTGGAATTACTTTTCTAGTATCGCGTGATTTAATATCGGCCACACCGACGACGTTCCGAATATGTTTGACCCTGAAGCACAGCCAACGTCGGAATCGTCGGCGGTGTTACCCAG